>JAKQHE010000223.1 GCA_029573155.1 bacterium | reverse complement strand
TGCTGGGGCTCGTGACCCTGTCGAGCGCCCTTTCCTACAACCCCCAAAGGCTCTATGCCCAACTTGTCTGGGTGGCGCTCGCCGCCGCCGCCTTTTTGTTCGTGACCTATCGACCTCTGCGGATGTGGGAGAACCTCGCGGTCCCGTTCTATCTTGCCGCCTTGCTCCTATTGTCGCTCGTCCTTGTGATCGGCAAAAAGGTCGGGGGTGCCTACCGCTGGCTCGACCTCGGCTTCATGAACCTACAGCCCTCCGAGTTCGCCAAGGTCGCGGTCATCCTGTTCCTTGCGGCGCGCCTTAATCAGAAACCGACCCTGCAGGACGGCTACAAACTGGCCGACATCGTGCCCGAGACGGTCGCGGTCCTGCTTACCATGACGCTTATCTACGCCGAGCCGGACCTTGGTACCAGCCTGCTCATAGCATTCGTGGCTCTCATGGTCATCCTTTCGACGAAGATAAACACCCGTCATCTCATCGCGCTTATCATTATCACCGTCGTTTCGACGCCGATACTCTGGAATTTCGTGCTCGCGGATTACCAGAAACGGCGTATCACCGCCGTCGCGACGATGGTGTTCAGCGGCGCATCGGAGGAAAGTCTGTCCAGCCGCTACCAGACCGAACAGTCGGTCATCGCGGTGGGGTCGGGGAGAATGAGCGGCAAGGGGTATCAGGCCGGCACGCAGAACATGTTCCGTTTCATCCCGGAGCACCACACCGATTTCGTCTTTTCGGTATACGCCGAGGAGTTCGGGTTCGCCGGCGGCATGCTGCTTTTCGCATTCTATCTGCTCCTGTTCTATAGGATGCTCGAGATCGTGCCGCTCGTTCGCGACAAGTTCATGGCGCTCGTGACGGTGGGTACCGTTGTCGTGCTCTGGTTGCAGGTCATCATAAACATCGGCATGGTGACCGGCATGTTGCCGGTCGTCGGCATCCCGCTCCCGTTCTTTTCGTATGGCGGCTCGGCGCTACTCGCCAACAGCATACTTGTCGGGCTCGTGCACAATTTCAGCATAAACAGCAGGTACCGATAAACCCCGTCAAGCCCCCCTTGACAAGGGGGCGGAAGGATGGGCTGGATGGATTTTAGTGGTGGTTGTGGGTACAGCCGGGACAGCAGGATTTCGTGCCGGCGGGGCATGAGGGGGCGTCGCCTTTGGTGACGATGGCGCCGAGCGACACCTGCTTTTCGAGTTTACCGCCGCATGACTCACAGGTGGTGAGCGGCGCGTCGGACATCTTCTGCGTCACCTCGAGATGTTTGCCGCATCCGGCGCACAGATATTCATAGATCGGCATCGCGTTCCTCCTTCAAAGACATCGTCTTTGTTATAGCGACGACAGATCGGTTGTCAATGTGTGCCACCTTTCTTTCCCTTGAATTCGGTGCCGACCAGTTTGAAGTTGGTGTTGAGTTCGATGGTTGTGAAGTAGAACGAGAAGCCGCCGTACTTGGACGAGGTCCGTTCCTGTTCGGGGACCATCCGTTCTTCGACCTTTTTGTACTCGACCGGCAGGGCGTATTCGCCGATGGGCTTTTCGTCGCGCGGTGCGGAGTGTATCCAGACCTGCTCCCCTTTGAAGAGCGTGCCGGTGCCGCCGCCGCTGTAGGGAGCGGCCCACGCGGTGATATATTCGATCGTCTGGTCGGCGAGCGATTCGTAGAGATCGCCTTTCTGCGGGAAACGCATGCCCGCCGGTATCAGACCCCGCTCGTACTCCTTCGCCCACGCCATCTCGGCGCGGCCGATGGATGCGCGCTTTCCCGCTTTCGCCTCGTCCACAAGGTCGGCATAGGTGAGTTTCCAATCAGGCGGCATCGGCGGTACAGGGGTCGGCTTCAGGATGCGCGGCTTACCGATAAGCCGGCGGAGGATGTCGCCCAGATCAATGTCCCAGCCCATGGCGCATCAGGATCGCGTGTTCGAGCGTTTTGAGTATCTCGGCCATATATTCTTCGACGGCGCGAACGCTTCCCGGCAGGGCATAGATGATCGTGTCGCCCATCACCGCCGCGACGCTGCGCGATAGAAGTGCTGACGGTTTATCGGTGCCGTACTTCACGCGGATGTGTTCCATGATGCCCGGTATCTCCCTGTCGGCGATCTCGAGTATCACCTCGGGGGTGATGTCTCGTGGCCCGATGCCGGTGCCGCCGGTCGTGACGACCACATCGGTCGCCTCGTCGCGGTCGCGTTCGA
This sequence comes from bacterium, assembly GCA_029573155.1. GTDB lineage: Bacteria > UBP6 > UBA1177 > UBA1177 > JAKLFG01 > JAKLFG01. Next base: position 5,030 of record JAKQHE010000223.1, on the reverse strand, counting down.
GTATCTTCGCGAGCATCTCCGGCTCATCGGGAATGACCGTTCGGTCTATCGCGAGATGCCAGCGCGTACCGGTGAAATGGGCGGCGATCATCTCGGCGATGCGAGGACCGGAGCGGTCTTCGTAGTCTCCCGTCGCGGCGCGATCGGAGAGGGTCACGACATGGACATTGAGCGTCCGTTCGATGAGTTCGGCCTTCTCGCCCACCTTCACGATGCCCGGCGTGATGACGCGGGCGAAAAGTCCCTGTTTGGGCATGAGACATTCACCGACCCGCTGAAAGACCGAGCATCCGGCGCCGTGGCATTCCTTGCCTATCTGCGTTATCTCCAATTCCACCGGTCCCGCGATGAGGCGGTCGAGCGGTGCGGCGCGCAGGAGGTCGACGCCTTCCAACAGCACATTCTCGGCGAATTCGCCCGGCGCGACCGGGATGTTCGACGCTTCAACGAAGCGTTTCGCCGCCGCCGCGTCGAGCAGGCTGACCTGCCGGTGCCAGTTTCCGGCGTGGGCGTCGCCCGCGATGCCGAGTGGCGTGAACTCGGCCGCAGTGACCGGCAGTTTCACCGTTCCTTTCTCCTTGGAGATATGGAGCCCGACGACCCGGCCGCTCATAGCGCCTCCTTGGTCTTTTCGATGAGTTCTATTTTCTCGAGCACCATGCGGTGATCGACCTTCTTGCACATGTCGTACACGGCGAGCAGGGCCGCCGACACCGCCGTGAGCGCCTCCATTTCGACGCCCGTCCGTGCCACGCACCGCACCGTCGCGACCACCTCGACGCCGTCGCTCATCAGTTTCGGCACCACGAATATCTGTGACAATTCGAGCGGGTGACACAGCGGCACGATCTGCGGGGTCAGTTTCGCCGCCATGATGCCGGCCACCTGTGCGACCGCGAGCACATCGCCCTTTTTCATGCCGTTCTCTCGCACGAGAGACACCGTTTCCTTCGATAGGCGGATGAAGCCCCGTGCGGTGGCGGTGCGACGCACCACATCTTTGTCGCCGACATCGACCATGCGCGCCTTTCCCTGCTGGTCGACATGAGAGAGCGCGACCGGGCGCGGCCGGGGCGCACCGAGATTCTTCATACGCGATCGCTTCATTTTTTTTGTGACCATGTGTCCCCCATTGGGTATCTCGTCATTTTTGGGTGTTTATCGAGTAACAGCGACATTGCGTTACGCAGGTGAGGCACAGGATACATTCGGCATCATCTAGCGCGCCGTCTGCCGCGCAAAGGTCTATCTTCATCGGACAGGCGCCGCCGCACTTGCCGCATTTGTCGCCTGCCTTGCAGGTCTTGTGAACGGTGAGTGTCGGGAAGACTTTCGCGCCGATCCGACCGCTCCAGCCAAGCAGGAGCCCCAGCGGACAGACAAAGCGGCAGAAGAAACGTTCGATGAGAAGGGAGCCGACGACGAGCGTGCCGAGCGTCAAGATGCCGCCCGCGAGGTCCGAGCGGTACAGGACATCGCCGATCCGTATCATCGGACAGAATTGCGCGAAAAGCATAGCGCCGGTAAGGAAGGGCGCGAATATCGTCGCCGCGAGGACTATCGAACGCGATGCCAGCGACGCGATACGCTGACCGGCGGTCGCCGGACGCGCCGGGGACTTTTTCATCAGGCGCCGAGGCAGATAGAGCAGGTCCTGCGCGAGTCCCACCGGGCAGAACCAGCCGCAGAAAAGACGGCGCAGGAAGAGCGCCGATATGAGGAGCGTGCCGAAAAAGAACGCGCCCCACGGCCAGAGGATGCCGTTCGCGGGCGTCGTGAAAAGGACGCAGACCGGCGAGAGCGGGCAGTACTCGTGAAAGTTGAATATCGTCCCCTCGCGCACCGCGTACCAGGCGGCGGCGGTGAGCAGGCCGGCGCCCGCGAGGGAGATAGGGAGCCGATGGCGGGCGAGCATGCCGAGAGCCGTTCCTTTCATGAAAGACACTCTACCCGCGACATGCGCGGTGTCAAGTGAGGGGGAACGGGCGTAGGGTCAGATGGCGTTGCCGAGGTAGAGTCGGTAGGCGTCGCGCGCCTCGGAAACCTTCCGGCGGAACGAGACAAGCGCCTCGGATGCTTTGGCGTATTCCTTCTTCTCGAACAGCGCCGAGAGTCGGGAAGCGGCGCAGGGCCGGCGTTCGTCGTCCTTGATGATGTCGTTGCGGAGCGCTTCGAACTCGCCCCAGCGTTTTTCGTCGAGTTTGTTCTCGCGATCGGGGTAACGGCGCAGTTCGGCCAGTTCACGGCGGATGCCGTCGAGTTCCTTCCCGCAGATGTCGATGACCCATTTGTTGAGGGCCGATATGTGGAAGGAGCGCACCACCGATGCGGTCATGGGGGTCCCTTCATAGAGCGTTGGGGGGTTTTCGATGTGGGTCATGACCTCCCATACGGTCGCGGGGCTCTTGCCGTACCGCTCCGTCCGCCCCTCTTCGCTGTAGTGCTCGAAGATGTCCTCTTCGGAAAGATATTCGCGGTCTGCGGCGAGATAGTTCGCCTGTTCCCCGCGTTTTTTGGCCAGTTCCCGGTGCAGGTCGGCCGGTGTTCTCCCGGCGGCATAGCGCATCCCGTCGAGCATCGCGAGGTACATCGCGGCGGCGGCAAGATAGGTGTTGGTGTGCGGGTTGGGGGCGCGCACCTCGAACCGTATCGAGAGCGGGCTGTCGCCGCGGACGAGTCCGGCGAGCACCGTGCGGTTGCGTGACGGGCTTTCGGGGGAACGACCGAGCGAGGCGACGATGGAGACGGGCGCCTCGAAGCCGGGCTGGAGCCGCCGGAGCGCCGAGTTGGAGTGCGATACGAAGGGGTTGACCGCCTCCCAATTGCGTAGGATTCCCATCACCGCGCCGTAGCCGTAGTTCGACAGGTGGCTTTTCGGATCGTTCGGGTCGAACAGGTTCACCCGGCGGCCGTCAGCGAGTCTGAGTCCGATGCCGATGTGCATATGTTTGCCGTTCCCGGCGATCCCCTCGACCGGCTTGGCGACGAAGGTTACCGAAAGACCGTGCCGCATGAAGGTGTCCTTGACGGCGAATCGGGCGAGTATGTCGTTGTCGGCCGCCTGCAAGGGGTCGCTGAAACGCCAGTCTATCTCCAACTGCTCCATCACATCGTGGAGCCGCCCCTGCTCGGTTATTTTCCCCTTGACGCCGCCGACCTCCTTGTGACCCATCTCAGGTTCGAGCCCGTAGCGCTGGAGCAACAGAAGCGATTCTTCGAGGCAGGTCCGTATCTCGCCGCGGGTCCGTTTCCAGTACGATTCCTTGAGCGACTGGGTCACCTTGAGTTCGCGCGAGGAGACCTGCGGGGCGGGGGAGGATACCCAGAACTCCAGTTCGGTACCGAGCGTGAAGTAGATGTCGGCGATGCCGGCGGCGGCGATGCCGTGCGCCGCGAGGAATCCTCGATCGGCGGCGAGCAGGGACCGCAGTTCGCGTTTCAGGTGTTCCAGCGTGTCGTGCAGGACCGACCGCGAGCAGACGAATCTCTCATGGTGCCGGAAGAATATCGGTATCCGTATCGTGCCGACGGGTACGCCGTTGCGGTCGAGAAGATCGGGGTTGTAGTCGACGAACCACGCGCGGTCGGGATCGATGATGAAGTCGACCTTCGCGTCGTTGAGTTCGGCGATGCCGGGAAGGTTGACCGACGAACCGTCGGTCTGGACGCCGCCCGCGAAGATATCTTCCAGGTTCTTCAGGAAATACTCGATGGGTATCCGTTCGTCGGTATCGTTGCCAAGGAAATCGACCCCGACGAGCGAAACGAAGCGCAGATAGGGATGTTTGAGAATGAATTCTTTGAGAGCGTCCCGCTCCTTCGACTGCTCCGGGACCACATAGACCAGTTCGTGCGACATCGGCCTCCTCCTCCGTCCGTTGACGCGCCGAGTATAGCGATCGGAAAGAAAAATGCCAATTCGTGATGTTATATCACTGTTAGCATCGGGAAGGGTGGTTCCTAAGAGAAAAAGAGTTGACAATCGGTCCCTCTTTGTGTAGAAGTACGCTTCGTGTGGGCGATTGACTCAGTTGGTAGAGTGTCTGCGTCACATGCAGAAAGTCACAGGTTCGAGTCCTGTATCGCCCACCACTTTTATCATCTGGACAGCGGAAGGAGGATCGCGATGGGGAAGTTAGCGGCTGAATATCTGGTCCATGTGAAGGTGCTTGACGAACAGCACCAGCGGTTGTTCGACATCATTGAAGAATTGCGTGAGGCGAACGCGACCGGCAAGACCCGCGAAGTGGCGGCCAAACTGCTTGGCGATCTGTGCGACTATGCCCATATTCATTTCAAGGAAGAAGAGGATCTGATGAAGAAGGCGGGGTACGCTGCCCTGTCGGCCCACCGGGTCGCCCACAGGGACTTCATCAGCAGGGTAGAGAAGATGATGGCCGATCTGGGGCGCGGACACGATGCCACCTTGGGAATGGACCTCTCGGCCTTCCTGACCGAGTGGCTCCAGAAGCATGTCAGGATCGCCGACCAACAGTATGTCGAGATCCTGCATTCCCGTGGCATAAAGTAGGAAATACTCTTTAATAACAATAAGATACTGCGCGCGAGCAGAAACCTCTTGACAAATCGGTCCGTGGCGTTATTCTAACGACCGACCTTTTTAGTTTTTTGTTCAAAACGGTCGAGGTTGTTTCTGAAAAGAACGATGATGACTGAAAATCGTATCAGATAGCATAAGTGAGGGAGAAAAGAGATGCGGTGGATCTTTCTGGTGAGTATGATGTTGACGGTTGGCGGGGGTTTGCTGTCGGCGCAGGAGCGATTGACCTTTGACCAGTGTGTCGCCGAAAGTCTGCGCGAGAGCGAATCGCTCCGCTCGGTCGAGGCGTCGATAGAGGCGGCGCGGGCCGATGCGGACAGCACCTTCTGGAGTTTTTTCCCGACGGCCAGCATCAATGTGAGTTATCTGAAACTCTATTTTGAGCCCGAGCCGGAGGGACTTGCGATGCCTTCGATACCCGGATTCGATCTCTCGGGGGCTTTCGAGATGCCGGAGTGGTCGCGGACCC
>JAKQHE010000210.1 GCA_029573155.1 bacterium | reverse complement strand
CTTCCGATCTCATTCCCGCCGATGCCGATGCCCCCCTCACTGACGATGAACAACCGGATACCGACACCGGCGACTGCAACACCGTCAATTTCGGCAAGAATTGCAAGACCGACACCGAATGCGGCACCTGCCTCATCTGCGTCAACGCAAAATGCGCACAGGGATGCTTGAGCGACGCCGACTGCACCGCCTATGCCGAGACCACCTGCAACAGAAAACTTTCCCGGTGTCTGAACACCACGGCCATTTTCGGCACGGGTATCTGCAACGAGACGAACTGCCCGTCAGGCTGCTGTTACGCGACGAAGGGCTTCCAGTCGCTCAAATGCCTTGGAACGGCGCAACTTCAGACCTGCGGCATCTGTAAACAGGGGGAGATATACATGGATGGCAAACAGTGCGTGCCGGCCGCCTGCAAGGTCGGCGAGACCAAATGTCAGACCTACAATGCGACCGAGCCACGCGCCGAGTGTTTCGAATGCAAGACCGGCGATCTGGTGTGCTATGACAACCCGTCCTGCCAGACCGGCGGACTCATCCTTCCTCTCGAACACCGCACCTGCATACCGGCGGGCGAGCAATGTTCCGAGGGTACGACCTGCTGCAGTGGTACGCCCTGCATCAGGGGGTATTGTTACTGACATGAAAAACATACTCTTGCTCCCCATCATCATGTTCGCCGTGGCGCTCCTGCTGTTCGCCTGTGAGAACGAGACCCATCTGCGCCTAGTCCCCGATCAGGGCGGCGTGACCGACGCCGAACAGGAGACCGCCGACGATGCGGCCGTCACCACGCCGGATAACGACACCGCCGCCCCGGCCGACGAGGATGTCATCATCCCGCCCGACGAGGATACGGCCGGCGCCTCGTGCGAACTAGATAAGGAATGCGCGGATGGCGGCATCTGCGTATCGGGCTCCTGCACGGCTGGCTGCGCCGAGGACGGCGACTGCGCGGCATATCCGGGGACCTCCTGCAACACCGAAACGCACCGTTGTATCAACGAGACGGCGAATGACGGTGCCTGCGGCGACACCCGGTGCCCGACCGGTTGCTGCTACGCCGTGCGCGGCTTCCGCGAACTCAAGTGCATCATCCCGCCTTCCGCCGAGTACTGCGGCGCCTGCCCGCAAGGTCAGGTGTTCATGGGCCGCGCCGAATGCGTCCCCTCGGCCTGTTCAACCGGCGACACCCTCTGTCAGACCTACAACGCCTACGACCCGCGCTCGGCCTGTTTCGCGTGCAAAACGGGCGATCTTATCTGTTACGACGACCCCGCCTGCAACTGATGGAACTCATCGACACCGGGAAATGCATCGTCTGCGGGGCGTTCTTCCTGACGATCTCGTTCCTTTTTCTCTCATCCTGCGAATCGAACACTCACCAAACAGCAGTAGATGCCCACGCCGATAGCGACGGCATCGCTGACCAGACGGAGAACGATCCCGCGATCATGCCAGATGACGATTCCGTTGCCGATATCGATGTTGCCGACGACGACACACTTATTATCGACAACAGCGCACCCGATGCCGATCTGCCCGGAGATTGCGATACTACGAATCTCGGCAAGAACTGCAAGACCGACATCGGATGCGGTGCTTGCCTCATCTGCGCGAATGCAAGATGCTCTGAAGGATGCACCAACGACGGTGACTGCGACGCCTATCCCGGGACCATTTGTAACAAAAAGTTGGCGCGCTGCTTGAATATCGCCGCCTCGGACGGCGCATGCAACGAAACGAACTGCACGGACGGCTGTTGCTACGCCGCCAAGGGGTTCCGGTCGCTCGAATGCGCATCGACCGCCACCCTCGCCACCTGCGGTGTCTGCAAACAGGGCGAGATCTACATGGACGGCAAACAATGCGTGCCCGCCGCCTGTTCGACCGGCGACACGCTGTGCCAGACCTACAACGCCTACGACCTGCGTCCGACCTGTTTCACCTGCAAAACGGGCGACCTTATCTGTTACGGCGACCCCGCCTGCCTGCACTGATGAAACTCATCGACACCGGGAAATGCATCGTCTGCGGCAAGGATAACCCGCACGGCTTTCAACTGAAGATATCCACCGACCGAGAGAAGGGCCGGGCGTGGTGCACTGTCACGATACCGGAGAAGTACATCGGCTGGGAAAGGTTCATCCACGGCGGGATCACCTCGATGCTCCTTGACGAGATGATGGCCCACGCCGCCATAGCGCTCGGGCGGTTCTGCGTCACCGCCGAGATGAAGGTCCGCTTCAAACGGCCGGTCCTGCCCGATGTCCCTCTCTCCGTCGAAGGCGAGGTAATATCGCGCAACGACCGCATCATCACGACCAAGGCGGTCATGAAGGATGGCGACACGGTACTGGCGGAAGCCGAAGGGCGGATGGTGATACCGAGATCGTGAGTCGTGAGAAGTGAGCGGTGAACGGAGGCGGGGACGCGATCCATCGCGCCCGATCTATTTGTCCCAGAATATCAGTTTCGAGAACGACTCGGCCTTGAGCGACGCACCGCCGACGAGCGCCCCGTCGATGTCGGGCATCATCATCAACTCCTTGACATTGTCTGGCTTGACGCTACCGCCGTAGAGGATGGAGATCTCCTTGCGACCGTAGTGTTTATCCATGAAGTGCCGGATGTAATCGTGCATCTCCTGCGCCTGCGCCCCGGTCGCATTGACGCCGGTGCCGATGGCCCAGACCGGCTCGTAGGCGATGACCATGTCGCCCGGCAGGCAGGTCAGGTTGTCATCGAAGGCGGTGGAAAGTTGATGGTCTATCACGGCGAACAGTTCCCCCTTCTGCCGCTGGGCGAGCGTTTCGCCAATACAGAAGATGATACGGAACCCCTTCTTTTGCGCGAAGGCGACCTTTTTACGGATATGCTCGTGGGTCTCCCCCATCACATGACGCCGTTCAGAATGACCGATGAGGACGGTGCGGACGCCGAGATCGGCGAGCATCGCAAGACTCACTTCGCCGGTGAAGGCGCCGTTCTCCTCGGGGTGGAAATCCTGCGCCGCGATCGTGATGCCTCGCCCTTTCGCGAGCGCCGCGGCCGGCGCGATGTAGGGGAACGACGGCGTCACGACGACCTCGCGGTCGTTCAGCCCCCTGCACAAGTCGCCGATCGCACCGAAGAAGGAGGCGGTCTCGGCGGTCATATTGTTCATCTTCCAGTTGGCGGCAATGATCTTTTTGCGCGTCATACTCCCCTCCGTAGCACTATCTCTTCTTCGTTTCGTTATAGAGCCGGTACGATTCGCGGGCGATGACCAACTCCTCGTTCGTCGGCACGACGAGCATCTTCACCTTCGATGACGCCTTTGAAATGTCGGCGAGTTTCGAGCGGAGCCCCTTGTTCTTATCGGGATCAAGTTCGACGCCCATGTATTCGAGCCCTTCGCAGGCCATCTGCCGAACCTCCCAATCGTTCTCGCCGATACCGCCGGTGAAGATGATCGCCTCGACGCCGCCCATCGCCGCCGCGTAGGCGCCGATGTACTTCTTGAGCCGGTAGGTGAACATCTTCATGGCGAGTTCGGCCCGCTTGTTCCCCTCGTGGATCGCTTTCCAGTTGTCGCGCATGTCGTTGGATATGCCGCCGACCCCCATCATGCCCGACCTCTTGTTGAGCAGTTTGTCGAAGTCGTCGAGCGAAACGCCCTTGCGCGCCGCGAAGAATACGAGCGCCGGGTCGATGTCGCCACAGCGGGTCCCCATCATGAGCCCTTCGAGCGGCGTCATCCCCATAGAGGTGTCGACCGACTCGCCGTTCTTGATGGCCGCTATCGAACTGCCGTTGCCGAGGTGGGCGGTGATGACGCGCAGTTTCGCGAGCGGCTTTTTAAGGAACTCGGCCGCCTGCTGCGCCACATAACCGTGCGAGGTGCCATGGAAGCCGTAGCGACGCACCTTGTATTTCTCGTACCACGAATGGTCTATCGGATACATGTAGGCGTAATCGGGCATGGTCTGGTGATAGGCTGTGTCGAAACAACCGCCCTGAAAGGCGTTCGGGAACAGTTTCTGGGCCGTCCGGACGCCGGTGATATTGTGCGGGTTATGGAGCGGCGCGAGATCGTTGCATTCGGTCATTTTCTCGAGTACATCCTCGGTGACGACCACCGACGAATGGTAAAATTCGCCGGCATGGACGAGCCGGTGGCCGATGATGCCTATCTCCGCCTTGTCGCGGATGATGTTCTTGACGGTCAGCAGTTCGAGTATCGTGGCGAGGGCGACCTCGTGGTTCGGGAGCGGCAATTCGCGCTCCACTTTTTCGCCGGTTCCCTCTATCTTGAGCGATACGATGCCCATCGGCAGACCGATCTTCTCGGCGATACCCTTGCCGACGACGCTCTCGTCGGTCATGTCGAAGAGTTGGTACTTGATCGAGGAACTTCCGCAGTTGACAACGAAGACTTTCATGGGCGACCTCCTTGCGCGGTTTGAATGTCAAAGCACTTCACCATAACGGCCGCCTTCCCGTTTGGCAAGAAAAATAGGGGGACCACCTCAACGGGGCCGAAAACTTGCCTATCGGGGCGGTCGGCGTTACATTTTCCGGCAACCGAAGGAGGGAACAACTCATGACCGAACGGAAGCCCAAGATCGTCGTCGCGCGCCACACCCCGTTCCTCGTGACGGGGCTCACCGACTTTTTCGACGGAAAAGGGAACCGGCTTGAGGTGAAGCCGGTCATGGCGCTCTGCCGCTGTGACGAATCGAAGATGTTCCCCTACTGCGACGGGGCGCACGCCGAAAAGGGGCTCGACTGCTGCAAACTGCCCGAACGACCCAAGGACAAGATGCGCGACTATGTCGGCAAACAGATCACGGTCCACTTCAATCTCGGCGTCTGTTCGCACCATGGCTACTGTCTCGAACTCAACTCGGTGTTCGACCTCAAGAAGCGGCCATGGATACAGCCCGACAACGGGACGGTCGAGGAGATCATCGCCACGATAGAACGCTGTCCGAGCGGGGCACTCGCCTACACTATCGACGGGGTCTATCACGACCGGCTGGAGCGGCCACCGGCGATAAAGGTCACCAAACGCGGGCCGTTCGAGATAACGGGCGGCATAGAACTGGAGACCGACGACGGATCGAAGCCGCAGTGCGACGAACATTATTGCCTGTGCCGGTGCAACAAAACGAAGAATCAGCCCTTCTGCGACGGCTCGCACCTGCCGAAAAAACTGATAGGATCGGAGAACTGACCGTTACCCGGCGGCGGCGCTCCCGGGCTGTTCGTCGTCATCCTCGATATCGCGCCCGTCCTCTTCGTTCTGCACGATGGTCTTGAGTATCGCCGACACCTTGTCGTTGATGTCGAGATCGCCGTCGTAGAACTGCGACACGATGGGCATGTTGAGTTGGTCCTTGAGTTCGAGGAAGAGCGAACTGGTGATGGTCCCCGGCATGCACCCGAACGGCGCGGCGTTCACCACCATCCGCGCCCCCTGCCGCGCGAACAGTATCGTCCGCCCGACGGTGAGTATCGCCTCGCCCGAGAAATCTATCGGCAGGTATTTCTTCCCCTCCTCGAGCACATCCTTCATGTGCGGTTCGTGCCGGTCGGCGAGCAGGCGGTCGGCCAGTTTGTAGTAACTCTTCTCGGTCTGGAGGAAGTAGAGGTTCTTCATGAGCGATTCGCCGGTGCCGAACAGCGAGAAGCCCTGCTGTTTCGCCATGTAGTCCTGCAGGTACATCGTGTAGGATACCCATTCGTGGATGGGCGACAGCCACGCCTCGCCGCCGTTGCGCTCGATGACGCGGATCACCTCGCCGTTGGCGAAGCGGTTGCACCGCACATAGATCTCGCCGACGATGCCGACGAGCGGCCGCTTCTCGTGGCGGCGCGGCACCCGCACGAAATCGTCCACGATGCCGGGCAGGATGTCGCGCAGGTCGGTCCCTTTCTCAAGCCCGTCCTCAAGTTTGCGCAAACTCTTTTCGAACAGTTCGTCGGTGTCGCCCGAGGTCATCTCGTAGGGGCGCACCTTGGTCGTCATCTTCATAAGGATGTCGCCGGCGTAGATGCCGTGGACGATGGCACGCCGCGTCTTGTCCTCGATGCCCTGATAACTGTTGACCGAGGAGGGCGCCAGTATCTCGATGTTCTCATGCCCCTCGTTCCAGAACACCTTGCGCTCAAGCAGGTTGTACTGGCCGAACCTACACGGTCCCTCGGCGGTCGGCATGAACAGGATGTGGCGCGTCCCGTGGTTCTCCTGCGCCGCCTTCTTGAGCATCCCGCCGATCGTGAGCGTCATCGGCAGGCATTCACAGCCACGGGTGGACCGTTTGCCGAGCATGAGGTCCTCCTCGTTCTCGGTCGGTATCGCCTGCGAAGCGAACCCGGCCGACCGGAACGCGGCGGCGAACATGCGCGACACCGACTCGTGCATCGGCGGTATCCAGACGATCCCTTTCTTGGGGTCGACCGGGCGCGACGCGGTGAACACATCGGGCATCGTCGGCTTGCCGGCGCGCCTGAGACCGCCCTTCTTGCGGAAACTTTTCACCACATCCATGAACGCCTCGACGCGGGTCCGGTAGCCGCCGTCGGAATCGTGCTCATCGAGCTCCAGTATCAGCATCGGCTTCCCCTTCATCTCCTCCTCGACGTAACTCAGGAGGAACGAATCGGGGCCGCAGTTGAAGTTTGACAGATAGATCGCGAACATATCGTCGGTCGCGCGCACCTTCTTGGCCGCCGCCACTATCTTCTGGCCGTAGTTCCAGAACACATTGAAGTAGTTGCTCTCGGCGAGCGCCGGCATATCGAGTTCCAGCGCATCTATCGGTACCACATCGTACCCCATCGACGCGATCGCCTCGGGGATGCCGAGATTCACGCCGCGGTCGTGGATGTTGTAGGGACGCCCGATGATGACGAAGACCGGTTTTTTCTTCGCCAGACGGTCGGCGGCGAACTCCTCGCCGCTCCTCCGGATGTCGGCGTACAGCGCGCTCCAACTCTCGTAGGCGGCGGCGAACGCCTTCTCGACCGCGCGCCGCGTGACCGTTATATCGCCCTTTATCGCGTCGTGAAGCATCTTGGCGACCCGCTTGTCGGGCAGGCGCAGGTCGATGACCGGCGTCATGAACCGGATATCGCCGCGGCCGCTCCGGTCGGCGAAGGAGCGGATCACCGACGGGCTGCTCTCGACATAGGGACAGAAGAAACTATACGCCGTTGACAGCTGCTGCTTGTCGCTTATGTAATACGGGTGGAACACGAGCGCGTTCCGCTTGAACAGATCGACCGCGTGACCGATGGCGACCTTTGCCGGATAGCAGAAATCGCCGGTGGCGAGCCGCGCCGCCTCCTCGCGGATGGGCGTCGTGCTGTAGAGCGCGGAGAGTTGAGTCTCGTAGCCGAGAAGCGCGAAGAACCGCCGCCACAGCGGGTAGTAGGTGTGGTTGACGAGCGTATGCGGCAGATGGACGACCCCCTTCTTCTTCGCCGGAGCGATCGCCGTCTCCTTGCGGTAGAACTGCGCGTTACGGGAGCGGAACGCCTCGTACTCCGGCAGTTCGCGCCGTTTTTCCTCCGACGGGTCGCGGCCGCACATGTAGCCCCACGAGAAACTTCCGCCGCCGTCGCGGGTGATGGTGTTGATGCGGCAATAGTTGGTGCAGAGTTTGCAGATATCGGTGCCGGTCGTCACGGTCACCGTGGCGGCCTGCGGCCCGATGAAGCGGCTCGCCGCCCCTTCGGTCTTCTCGATCGCGACCTGCGCCGCGCCGATGCT
>JAKQHE010000198.1 GCA_029573155.1 bacterium | reverse complement strand
CCCGAGGCCATTGGCCATGCTTTCACGACCGTACTTGTCCGAAAGCCAGCCCTGGTTCGACAGCGCGAATATCGCGACCGCCTTTTCCTCGCTGTACCCGCGCCAGAGGACCTTGTCGTAGTAGACCGACGGATCGTCCTGATACCAGTAGTGATCGCGATGGTAGCGGCCCACGACCGGATCGGGCACTATCGGATCAGGCAGACCGGTGCTGCCGCCGGCGATCGTTTCGCCATCCAGGATGTACGGGTTGGACACCCAGACCGCTTCCTGACCGAGCGAGGTCTCTATCTTGCTGTTGATGTCAGCGTCAAAACTGGTACCCATCCTGAGGTATTCGGTGACATCGGGGCGATAGAGGACATTGTGGAGGAAATGGTTGACGCCGACCATGCCGGCGACGATGTAGTCACCCATGCCGAACGGGGTCAGGGTCTTCAGTTCATCGCCCTCCAACCAGTACTCGATGCCCTGCATGCCTTTCAGGTACTCGATACACTGAGCGTTATCGAGCGTTATCTTCGGCTCCGCGATATCGGTCGAGAGACTGTACTGCAGGGTACCGCACCCGTTGCCGGAGGTCCAGATGGGCAGGTTGCCGAACCAACCGGCCTTCGCGACATTGTAGTTGAAATCGAGCAGGTAGTGGACATATTTGTACTTGTCGAGCAGGGTGTCAAGTATCATCTTGTACCGGGTGCGACCGCGGAATTCGCGGAACTTCGGGTTGCCGCGGCGGAAGAAACGCGTGAAGTAGTAGGACTGCTCGGTGTCGGCCATGAAACGGACCGAATCGGCGCCCGTGTAGCCGGCGTCGAACACCTTGTTGATCGGCTCGTCGGTCTGTTTTTCGTCGGAGAAGAAGATATACTTGTGGATGGAGCCGTCGTTCACGAGATACTTGGTCTCATTCGTCTTGTAGTTGTTCCCGTCCTCGCCGATTATGAGTCGACCGAGCATGTCGTGCTTGAGCGCCGCGACGACGCGCATGACCTTACCCTCCGAGGGGTCTTCATAGGTGATGGTTTCCCGCGGGAAATCGGCGATCTCTTCGAGTTTTCCGCTCTCTCTATCGACGAACGACCGGTTGATGAGAACCGGGAAGGGATAGGCCGCGTCGCGAAGCGGATTGGTCTCGTCCATCTCGACGAAACCCTCGTCATCGGTCCGGTACTGCTCGACCGAACGGCCATAAGCGAACTTGATCGCCGCCTTGTCGTACTTACCGAGCCCGATCGCGTGGATATAGGCCTCGCGCTGGTAGTCCATGATGGAGACATAGGTGTAGTAGTTCATCTTCGATTCGAAGGAGCGCTTGACATTGTAGATCTCGCGGCCCCAGGTCGCCGGATCGCGCCCTTCATCGTTGAGTTCCTGCGCTTTCTCCTTCATCTCTTTAAGCATCGCCGGATAGTTTCCGGTCGCGAAGTACTCGTCATGGTAGTTCAACTGATCGGCCGATGAACTGAAATTGTGACGCAGGCCGACCGAGTGCCCCATCTCATGCTCCGCAACGCCTTTGTAGGTCAGCGGCTCGAGTTCGTCGAAGATCGTCTGGGTGAACTCGGCCACATACTTTTCCTTGTCTTCGTCCTTGTAGTTGGGGTACTTTTTCCGGAGCGCGGTCATTTTCTGCTTGAGGTACTGGATGATGGCGCCGTCGAGGAAGGTCTCGTCCATGAAGAAGTCCATCTTCATCCCTTCAAGGTAGCGAAGCATCTCGATATTGAACGCCTCGGGACCCGACACGAAGGGACGCATGACATTCATCTCGCCGTCGGAGTAGACCCACGAATCCTGATCGTCGTCTATCGACCACGGGAACATGGCGGTCCGCATGCTGTAGGGAACCATTTCGCGTTCCCACTTGGTCCCCTTGAGGTTGTTGTAATCGAACCGCTTATAGTTGTGCTGTTTCTCCGATATCTTTTCCATGAGTTTGTGGACCTTCTCGGTCTGCTGTTCGGCCTTGAGGAGCGGATCGAGCAGGTCTTTCTTCTTCATCGCCGTGCTGTTCTTCACGAAGCGCGGCTTCATCTGGGCGGGACTATTCTGGAATACGACGGACGGACGCTCCGAATACTCTTCGGGCGCGATGAGTTGTTCCCAATCCCACGCCGCCGGGTCATCCTCGTCGATAAGGATGCGGGCGAGTTCGACGGTGCGGTTCATGACCCACTGGAGGACCGAACCGGCGATGTTGGATCCGGCGCCGAGCGTCTGGCCCGTCTCGGGATTCACATTCCACTGGGAAACGCCGAGTATGCCGTATTCGGTCGGCTGGTCGACCCAGTTGATGAGGGCGACATCGAGACCGCCATTCATGTAGCGGTGACGGAGTTTCGGCAGACCCAGACCATTGTCGTAAAAACGGCAGGTGCGGCTGTCGTTGATCTCGCAGGCCGCCTTGACCGGTTCATAACCGGCGGGACAGGTCTCGCCCTTCTTGAGCACTTTGCAGTCGTAGCGGTCGCCTTTCCAGTAACTGCGACCGAACTCGTCGGTGTAAAGCGCCGTCATTTCCTCTTCGTTGGTGTAGCAGTTCTCGAAGTGGGTTATCTTCCCCTCGTCGGCATTCTGCGCCTCGTCGGCGGTGGTACAGATGAAGAAGGCGTTCTCGTTGTTCTCGGTCTCGAAGGCATCGTACCCCTCAGCGTCGGCGAGATGTTTGCCGTCGCGGGCCGGGATATAGGCCTCGACCGGGTTCTTGACGAACACGACGATCTCGTTAATGTCCTTGTCCTCTACGAAGTCGCCATTCCACCTCTGAATGAAGGCGTCGTCATTGGAGTAGAAACATTTCGACTCCCATCCGGCGGGCGGTTTCAGGTACCATTCCATGTCGCGTACCTTGACCGTCTTGGAGCCCATTTTGACATCTTTGAAGAAATCGTTCTTGTAGTTCGCGACATACCATTTCTCGAATTCACGGGTGTCGCTCCCGGGATTCATGGCCGCGAAACGGGCCGCAAGCATGGCGTGGTTGTAATCCTTGGTGATGGCGCAGTTCGCCGGGAGCATGCGTTTCGGTGTCTCCGCGGAGGAGGTGAACACCATCTTCTGCTGATACTTGAGGTTGGCGAGGCAAGCGTTGTAGGTCGTCGCGGTCGCCTGATTGGGGGCGCAAGTGAAGCTCCAATCCTGCGCGACGCCTTCGCCTTCGCCCGCCTTAGCCCACGCGATATTGAAATAGTTAGCCAGTTCGTGATAATCCTTCTCTTTGTAGCCCGACTCGGGATCGTAGCCTTTGAAGAGGTTGGTGAAGTAACCGAACTCCCGGAACAGTTCATCGGGGAACTCGAGCGGACGGAATCCGTTGTCCTTGGGCCCCTTCTTCCAGGTGAACTGCTGGGTCGACGCATCGTAGTGACGGCGACCGACGACATCGCGGTTTATCTTCTTGAAGGTGTGCCGGGCGACCATACGGGCCGGCTCGGTGTTGATGAACTCCTCGATATCGGCCCAACTGTAGATGCTGTTCCAGTTGTTGAAGAACACCAGATACCGCTCGGAGCGGAACTGGAACCACTCGACCTCTTTGTTGAAGGGATCATCTTCGGCCGCGAGCATGTCGGCATACTTCTTCGGCGGGATGTAAGAACCGTCGTGGGCGTAGAACTCCATGTCGGTCGCCGCCTCGACAGCGCTGAAATAGAAGGGATTGTCCTGTTCCTGCGTCATCCACAGGTACTTGAGTTCGGCGTTCTCGACGGCACTCCCCGAATGGTCGATGAGGAAATAGCGCCGTTCGTTCCACGGCTTGTCGGTGTTCGGGACGAGCATCGGCATATCCTCGCCGGTCGTCGGGTTCTCCTGCGGCAGGATGTCGAAGTGCATGGCGATGGGATAGGCAAGGATCGGCGTCTCGTTGGTCGCCACCTGTTCGGCGGTGTCGACGATGTCGATCTTGTCATGCACATTGTAGGCGATGAGCCAGTTCTTGGTGATCTTCCAGCGGATGATCTTACCATCGTTCGACTCGCCGATGAAGGCGAAATCGGCCGTGTAGGGCAGATCGGTGACCGTCTGGCGATAGAAGAACTCGCCATCGAACAGTTTCTTGTCCAGCGCCAGTTCCTCGGTCTTATCGACCGCCGAGCGCTCGGTGGTACAGGCCGCGACGACCAGCATCGCGAAAAGCACCGCCAGGTTCTTGAAAAGTTTTTTCATGTTCATACCAACCTCCATGTTAGAAACTATAATTGTAGCCGATGGTAGCCGTTATCTTGGTGAACTTGCCCGCAAAGGGGACCGTGAACCCGTTGATGCCCGTGCGACCTTCCTTGCCGCCGGCGTTGTAACTGAACCCGCCGTAGTTGCCGTTCTCGTACTCGGGACCGGCGGTGGTGAAACCGAGCCCGAAGCTGAAGCGGTCGCTCTCATCGGTGAAGCCGGCCATGCTGTAGCCGACGCCGCCGTTGAAGATGACCGTATGGTTCCACAGCTGGTTGAACGATTGGGTGTCGGCGCTCTTCTTCAGTTCGCCGTAAAGAATGGAGCTGTCGTAACCGGCCCCTACGCGTATCGAAAAGCCCTTGTAGGCCCACGAAACGGTCAGCATATTGTTGAGCGACATCTGCACATTGATGTCGAACACTTCGTTGGTGTTCTTACCTATGACCGCGTCCTCCTCGGCGAAATTGTAGGAGTAGGCGCAGGTATAGGCGACCGAGAGGGTCATGTCATCCATGAGTTTGAACGCACGGTCGATGGTCACCGAAGGGGTGAGGGTCGAACGAAGCGTGTAGACCTCCCACATCATCCGGTTGGTGAACGGTATAGACCAGTTGATCGCGGGGGTCACGCCGATCTCCACGGTCGGTATCGTGAAGACGCGGCTGATATCGATACCCAGCGGCGTACCGTCGAAACTGTAGTGGTTGAGACTCGAGGTCTGGTAGTCACCGGCATCGCTGGTGGTCCGATCCCGCAGATAGGCAAGATTGTAGGCCAACCCGATGGAGGCGCCGAGGTTGATGTCACCCGGCATGGTGTAGGAGCCGGTCACCGTCAGCGCATAACCGAAATTCGGTCGGTCCTTGTTGATGTTCTGCGAAAGCGCATTGTTGAGGCCGACGCTGTACTTTTTGGCCTCTTTTTCCTCTTCCTTCCCCTCTTCCTCTTTTTTCTCCTCTTCCTTCACCTCGGCCTCGGCGGTCACCTCTTCGGATCCGGGCGTTCCCGCAGGCGTCGTCTCGGCGATCGGAGCAGGCTGCGCTTCGGCGACGGGCGCGGCGGGAGCCGGCTGCGCTTCGGCGGCAGGCGCGACAGGGGCCGGCTGCGCTTCGGCGGCAGGTGCGGCGGGAGCCGATTCCTCTTCAGCGACCGGCGCGGCGGGAGCCGGCTGTTCGGCCGTCGCCCCTTCCGTTGCCTTCTCCTCTTCTTTTTTCTCGTCGGCTTTCGCCTCTTCCTGCGCGGCGGCGGGATCGTCACCGCCCGCCTCCTCGGCGGCACCCTCTTCGGGTTCTTGCGCACCGAGCGGCATCACCGCCAAGAACGCGACGAGCCACAGACATTTCCACAGATTCGCCACAACGACCTCCTATATCAGCTTTTTGCTATTTCTGTTATCGTGTTGTCCGAGAACATGGGTCCCTTTCCGAAATCGGTCCACGCTAGTTTCTCCTTCCTCATTTGTCAATTTTATTAATGAACCAAAAAAACACACACCTGTTCAGCAACCACCCTTCCGGACTTTTTTCGCAAGTCATTTCGGACAAATGGTGTCTTATTGGGGGCTACACGGAAACATCCGAGACTTCAAAGGGATCCTTGCCGGTATACGCGAACCGGGTCATGACCGACTTAAGTTCGCGAACATTGCCGGGCCAATCGTGCGACTCGAGCGCCGTTACCGCCTCCGGTGTGAAGGACGCATCCCGCCCGGTCAGCGAGAACAGCAGGTGTCGCGCAAGCGGCAGGATATCGGCGCGACGATCGCGGAGCGGGGGTATCGTGACCGCGAGGGTCGATATGCGGTAAAAGAGGTCCTTGCGGAAACGACCTGCCGCGATCTCTTTCGCAAGATCGCGATTGGTCGCAAGTATCATCAGGAGATCGACCTTCTTCCCGCCGGAACTTTCGCCGACGCGCCGTACCGTCCAATCTTCAAGCACCCGGAGCAGTTTCCCCTGCAACGACAGCGGCATCTCGGCTATCTCATCGAGGAAGAGCGTCCCGCCGTCGGCCTGCAGGAACGCACCGGCCCGATCCTCGGCGCCGGTGAAACTCCCCTTGCAGGTACCGAACAGTTCGCTTTCCGCAAGGGTCTCGGGTATCGCCGCGGCGTTGTAGGTGACGAATTCCCCCTTACGACCGCTCATGGCGTGGGCGAACTCGGCGAAGACCTCCTTCCCCACCCCGCTCTCGCCGCTGAACAGGATGATCGGGCGACCGCCGAAGAGTTCCGGTCGCTGGAACCACCCCTCCACCTTCTCGAACAGCGGCTCCAGGGATCCCTTGTGGAACGACTCGGCGACCCGTTCACGCAGAACGGTGACGGTCACGGGATGTTTGCCCGCTATCAGGAAACGGTATTTACCCTCCTGTAACTCGCCGTTCTCGACGCGCATCCCGTTGATGTAGGTGCCGTTCTTACCCTTGTTCCAGAAGAATATCCCTGCCTCTTTCATCGATATCACCAGATGTTCGGCGCTGACATCGGGCTGCAGCAGGGAGATATCGGTCTTCTTGCGCCCCACCACGATCTCGCGACCATCGCGGAACAGAAAGTTCTTCGATCGCCCGTCATGTTCGACAAGGATGCTTTTATAGGCGGTCCTCTCGGTATCGACCACGACCGTGCGCCCCTTCGCGGTATCGCCCCCCTCGCCTGCGGTCGCAAGATGCGAGAACTGGGAGAAAGAGAAACTGAAATCACGGATGGCGACCACATCGCTGTCGGAAAAATGGTCGCCGGGACGCGCCTCCTTCCCGTTCAGCGTAAAGCCCTTGGAGGAGGGATAGAGCACCCACGCGTACTGACGCGACCTGAAATCGAACTCGCGCCGCAGGGTCAGTTCATAGCCACGCATATCGGGCGGGAACAGGATGTCGCCCTCGTCGCCGCCGATGACCACCTTTTTCTTGGCACTGTTGATATAGAATGAAAAAAGATGCCGGTTATCGCGGTATAAGAGCAGATACATCGTTCACTTCCGTCCACACTCTTGACGGCATCTTAATAAAGCGGGGCATGAAAGCAATTTTTTGACCGACCGGGCCGGTCAGAGTTTTTTGTCGACCACCGCGATGATGGCGTCGGCACCCCGTTCGGCCTCGGCAAGGAGTGCGTTCATCTTTTTAAGCGTTTCTGATTTAAAATTATCCATATCGTTGAAATTATTAAGATTTATTCGTACATTGAGCGCCGCCGCGTGGGCCGCCGCCTTGACGAGATGCGCGCCGACACCGGCATCAGAAACGGCGTTCGCGTTCCCTTTTTCTGCGACCGTCGCGAGAAGCGGACAGAGAGCGCCGCTTTTCTCCAGACAGGTGAGCGGCACGAGCGTCGCGTTCTTCAGCGCCTCGGTTTCCTCTATCGCGGCCCTCTCCCTTTCGACATCAGCACCGTCCTTTTCGGCCTTCTTTTTTGCGCTCATCGCCGCCATCATCCGGTTGAAGGCATCGGTATCCTCGTCAATAAGCGAAAGGAACTCTGCTTTGCGCTTCTGCGCCTCTTTTGCGGTGTCGTTCATCAGGTCATCATGCTTCACATAACCTTTTTTACCGTGGGTGAGGTTCGCGACCATCGCGCCGAGCGAGGCCGCCATCGCCCCGCAGAGCGCCGCGACACTGCCGCCACCGGGAGCCGGGGCGTCGCTCGCGAGCAGATCGCAAAAACCGGTCACCGAGAGATCAACGAGTCCCTTCTTCTCATGTAACAGGTATTCTATCACCTTCTCCTCGGGACGGAACGGGGCGACATCGGAAAGACCGAGCGACTGGATGGCGATCTTGATCAGTTCTGCATCCGACTGACCGGCACAGCCGCCTTGTTTCTCGAGGTAGTGGATCCCAGCCTCGATAAGCGCCTGTTTGGGAACGACCCCCACCAGTTCGCTACCGGTGACCCGAAGACCGGCTTCGCGGGCACGCTCGGAGAGTTCATCGAAGACATGGTGCATCGAGGTGACCTTGTAATTGGTCAGGTTGATCGATATCTGCGCCCGCTTGTAATCATCGACATACCAGCCGATCGCTTTACAGTTCTTGAACTTACCGGGCATCATGATCTTTTCGCCTTTCTCGTCCTTGACAAGATTGCCCTTGTCGTCGCGTTTCGGATAGCCCTGTTCGCGGATGCGGAGCGCAAGGTCGTTCGCCTTTTTCTTATCCACGGTATTAAGGTTCACATTGTAGGCGACGAGGAACTCCCGGGCGCTGACGGCGGTCGCCCCTTTGGCCGGACGGAATTCCGCGGGACCGGCGTCCGGCTTCCAGCGGGGGTCCTTCAATCGCGCCTCGAGTGCCTCGTATTCGCCTTCACGCACCTTGGCGAGGTTCTTTCGTTCGGGCGTCGTCGCGGCGTACTCGTAGAAGTAGACCGGGAAGTCGAGTTCATCGCCGAGCCGCTTGCCCAGACGGTGGGCCAGCGCGACACATTCCTCCATCGTGATACCGCTCACCGGGATGATCGGGCACACATCGCAGGCGCCGAAACGAGGATGGGCACCTTTATGTTTCCGCATGTCGATCAATTCATGGGCTTTCTTGACGGCGTTGAAGGCCGCTTCGAGCACCGGCTCCGGTTCCCCGACCATCGTCACGACGGTGCGGTTGGTGTCCCAGCCGGGATCGACATCGAGCAGTTTCGCCCCATTTACCTTGCAGATCTCTGCGGTGATCTGGTCGATGACGACGCGATCACGACCTTCGCTGAAATTGGGTACACATTCGATGATGCGAGCCATGAGAACCTCCGATTGTTCGTCTTTGTTCAGTTCATCCTGTGGTGAACCTAGAGAAGGGAACCAGGTAAGTCAAGAAAACCTAGAGTGTACGGGGTCGGAGAAAAGAGTCCCCAAGAAAAAGGCCTCAAGGGGTCGCGGTCTCGGGTTCTTCCGGCTCTTGGGGCTGCTCGATCGGACAACATTCGTAGCCCGGGAAAAGAGAACGGATCAGATCGTCCGCATCCCCGAAAGTATAACAGTCCAAAAGAGCTCCGTCCTGTCCCGGGAAACAGCCTTCCAAGTGGGAACTCGGGAAATAGCAGTATTCCATGATCACATCATATATCTCCTGGTCACGCTCGTACTTCGCCTGCTCATATGCCGCCTCGACCGGATACTGCTCCTGCAGTTCCTCGTCGGTCGGCCAATCGTCATTGACCGGATAGACCGAGCCCATCATGACCGAAAGGCCATAGAGCGGCACAAGGCTGAAACGCAGTTTGTTGGTGCGGATGCGATCGCCACCACCGAGCTTAATACCTTCGCCCTGCACATCGACGATGATGGGGTAGGTCTCCCAATCGAAAATGACACCAGCATTGAACAGAGTGGTGAATATGTTCCTAAGATTAGTATGCTGTGCCGTGGTGAAAAGATCGACCGCTCCGGCGATCTTGCCCCCCTCGGGATCTATGACCACACCCGACTCGACCGTACGGGTAGCCCACGCACCGCCATCGACACCGGGGACCGGCGGCAATTCGTACTCAAGGATCAGGCGTTCGAGCCTCCACCGGTTGGCCTCATGAATGTCATAGGGCTGTTCGGGGTTCATATCTCCAGTCTGCGATGAAACATTCATATAGTTGACCATCTTGAAGGGCAACAGGTACTGCTGGGTGAAGTAGATATCCATGTAGCCGATGTCATACCAGAGGTTGGAACCGATCTCCAATTTGCAGGAGTTCTGTTCGGTCAGCGGTATGAACTTTTCGAGGACCACCGACTGTTCGCTATTGGCACAGGCGACCGTAAGGAACAGAGCCGCCACGGCGGCAAGAACCACGCGTTTCATGGCTTTCTCTCCATTATATCTCATGGCGTTATTCCTCCTCCGATCTCGTCAGCGGCATCGCGGAGCGAACCTTGTTCATGATGCGCGGCGTGATGAAGATGAGCAGTTCGGAACGCTCGACCCTTTCGTCGATCCGCTTGAAAAGCCATCCCAATATCGGGATGTCTCCCAGCACCGGGACCTTCCTGACCGTCTTACTCACCTTGTTGGTGTAGACCCCGCCGATGACGATGGTGTCGCCGCTCCGCACGAGGACCTCGGTCTGCGCCTCTTTTTTCATTATAGCCGGCTCACCCAAGTAGTTGGCGTTTGAATAGTCGGCCTCCGACTTATTGATATTGAGTTTCATGAGGATGGAGCCGTCGGAGGTGATGTGCGGGGTGCTCTTGAGAATAAGCGTCGCATCGACGAATTTCGTCGTGACCTCGCCTCCCGTCGAGCGGGTGGTGATCGGTACGCTGATACCCTGCTGGATCATCGCTTCGGAGTTGTCGAGCGTCGCGACCTTGGGCGAACTGACGATCTTTATCTTACCCTCCGATTCCATCACATTGAGGGTCAGGGTGAGATCGGCGACATTGCCGATGCTCCCGAGAGAGAAACCCAAGCGGCTGGTATAGTCGGCGGGACCCGGCACGCTGACCGATCCACCGATACCGAGGTTGTAGGGGAACATGGCCCCGGTCGGGTTGCCATGTTGCGCATCGGCGGTGTAGCCGGTACCCCACTCGACGCCGAGACCGAGCGCCGACTGCGCCGTCGCCTCGATGATCTTCGCCTCGATCATGACCTGCGGGGTCTGGGTATCCAGATAGGCCACGAGTTGTTCGACCTTATCCAGTATTTCCTCGACATCCTTAACTATAAGAACATTGGTCCGCTCATCGGTCGTGACCGAACCGCGTTCGGAGAGGAGATCTTTGATCTGCGGCATCAGTTTGCCCGCCATGGCGTAGTTGACGGCAATGAGCCGCACCTTGACCGGCTCAAGTTTCTGGTCGGCCTTTATCTTGGCGAGTTCCGCCTCTTTCTCGCGTTGGATGGTATTGAGCGTCGCCACGCGGATAATGCTCCCGAGCCGCTCCTTACCGAGCGATTTACTTTTCAGGATGACCTCGAGCGCCTCGTCCCACGGTATATTGATGAGGCGGACCGTGATGGTACCGCGCACATCGTCGCCGGCGATGATGTTGAGTTTGCTGATCTCCGACATGAGCCGGAGGACATCCAGTATGTCAACATCCTTGAAATCGAGACTTATCTTCTTGCCGCGGTAGGTCTTCGACCCACGGTCGACATCCACCGCGGTCACCGCCTCGCGTTCGTATTCATCGGCACCGACCGCCGCGTCCCTTACGATGGCGGCCCCCTGCGCCTCACTGTAGCCCGCTACCTTCTCGGCAACGACAGGCGGCAGTCTCTTGGCGAACACGAACTCGGCGCCGGTCCCTTCGCTCTTCACATCAAGGGCGTACTCCCCTTTCTTGAGGGTAG
>JAKQHE010000178.1 GCA_029573155.1 bacterium | reverse complement strand
CTGCCGGACCCGGAACACGCCGGCGCCGAACGATCTCAGGAAACGGCCGTGCCCGGTTCGGGCACCGTCCTGTTCGTTGACGACGAGCCGCATTTCTGTGTCGCGGTCCGTCTCATGCTCGAACAGATCGGCTACGAGGTGATCACCTTCACCGACAGCCATCAGGCGCTTGCCGCGTTCCGCGAGAACCCCCTGCTCTACGACGTCGTCGTAAGCGATTACAATATCCCGGACATGAACGGGCTTGAACTCGCCCGGCGCATCAAGATGGTCCGTCCCCTCGTCCCGGTCATCATCGTGACCGGTTACAGCGGATGGGACGATATACGCGAACCCTCGCAACTCGGCATCGAAGCGGTGCTTTCCAAGCCCTTCTCCCGAGCACAACTGTCAAGAACGCTCGCAGAGACCCTGGGCGGGGCCGCTGAAGGGAAAAGACCGCCGGCGCCACCGAACATCCCCTGAAAAAGAACGGGCCCCGACACGCGGGGCCCGCAAAGATACGGTGAACGGCAGCGGGTATCAGTAGTCTTCCATGCCGCCCATACCGCCCATGCCGCCGGGCATCGCCGGAGCCGCGGCCTTCTTTTCGGGCTTATCGACCACGACCACCTCGGTGGTGAGGAGCGTCGAAGATATCGACGCGGCATTCAGGAGCGCCTGCTTGGCGACCTTGGTGGGATCGATGATACCGCTCTTTATCATGTCCTTGTACTCGTCGGATGACGCGTCGTATCCCCAGTTGAAGTCCTTATTCTCGAGTATCAGACGGGTCACGATCGATCCGTCCTGACCGGCGTTGACAGCTATCTGACGCGCCGGGACCTCGATCGCCTTTTTGACGATATCGACACCAGCCTGCTCATCCTTATCGAGACCGTCCTTCTGCTTATCGAGACCAGCCGCAAGACGCAGGAGCGCCACGCCACCGCCGGGGATGATCCCCTCTTCGACCGCCGCACGGGTCGCATGAAGCGCGTCGTCCACGCGATCCTTCTTTTCCTTCATCTCGACCTCGGTCGCCGCGCCGACCTTGATGACCGCCACACCGCCCGCCAGTTTAGCGAGCCGTTCCTGAAGTTTCTCCTTGTCGTACGACGAGGTCGTCTCCTCTATCTGTGCCTTGATCTGCTTGATACGCGCATCGATGTCCTTCTTCTTGCCGGCGCCGTCGACGATGGTGGTGTTCTCCTTGTCGATGATGACCCGTTTGGCCTTGCCGAGCTTATCGATGGTCACGCCCTCGAGTTTATGGCCCAGTTCCTCGCTGATGAACTGACCGCCGGTCACGATGGCGATATCCTCAAGCATGGCCTTGCGTCGGTCGCCGAAACCGGGCGCCTTGACCGCGGCGATCTTGAGGATGCCGCGCAGTTTGTTGACGACGAGCGTCGCTAGTGCCTCGCCCTCGACATCCTCGGAGATGATGAGGAGAGGTTTGCCGGCGCGGGCCACGCCCTCGAGCAGGGGCACGATGTCCTTAAGGTTGGTCACTTTTTTATCGAACACGAGGATGTAGGGTTCCTCGAGTTCCGCCTTCATCTTCTCGGCGTCGGTAATGAAGTAGGGAGAGATATAGCCTTTGTCGAACTGGAGCCCTTCAACGGTATCGAGCGTGGTCTCCATGCCCTTCGCCTCCTCCACCGTGATGACCCCCTCCTTGCCGACCTTCTCCATCGCCTCGGCGATGATCTTGCCTATCTCCTTGTCGTTGTTCGCCGACACGGTGCCGACCGACATGATATCCTCGAACCCGTTGACCTTTTTGGTCTTTTTGTCAAGTTCGCCGACGATGTGGCCTACCGCCTTGTCGATGCCGCGCTTGATGCCCATCGGGCTGTAGCCGGCGGTGATGTACTTGTAACCCTCGCGGATGATCGCCTGCGCGAGCACCGTCGCGGTGGTGGTGCCGTCACCGGCGGTCTCTGAGGTCTTATTGGCGACCTCCTTGACCAGTTGGGCGCCGAGGTTCTCGACCTTATCCTCGAGCGATATCTCCTTGGCGACGGTCACGCCGTCCTTGGTTATCTTGGGAGCGCCATAACTCTTTTCGAGCACGACATTGCGCCCCTTGGGGCCGAGCGTTATCTTGACCGCGTTGGCGAGCACATCGACGCCGCGCAGGATCGATTGCTTCGCATTCTGTTCGAAATAGATCTCTTTCGCCATGGTATCCCTCCGTAGTTACTTTTCAACGACCGCAAGGATATCCTCGCCCCGCAGGATGAGATACTCCTCGCCGTCTATCTTGACCTCGGTGCCGCTGTACTTGCCGAACAGCACCGTGTCGCCCGCCTTTACGCCGACCGGCTCTTTTTTGCCGTTGTCGAGGAGCTTCCCCTCGCCCACGGCGACCACTTCGGCCTCTATCGGCTTTTCTTTAGCGGTGTCGGGGATGATGATGCCCCCTTTGGTCTTCTCTTCGCCCGATTTCCTTCTCACGATCACCCGATCGTTCAACGGTCTCAGTTTCATGGACACCTCCTTTGTCAAAATGAAAGTCCAAAGACGGGAAGGAGAATAAGCACCGTTCGGGACAAGTCAAGGGAACGAGGGGGTTTTTGACGAAGTCTTGGAAAAGACGCCGAATTTCCCTTCAGAAATTAGAAAGTTAGAAGACCAAAGAACAGCCGCACCCGTCGTCTTTAGGCCGGTTCGGTTCGCTGTCGTCACCGCTCTGGTCGGTCAGCAGTTCATCGGCATCGCTCTGAACATCGTCGGTGTCGTTCACGGAAGCATCCTTATCGACCGGTTGGTCGTCGGTCGGCGTCTGGTCGGCGTCCGGCTGCCACTGGTCGACATCGACGACCGTGTCGTGGTCGGTCGGCTGGCCGTCATCGGCGACGGCGTCGGGATCGCTCATCTCGTCGGTCAGCAGGTCATCCTCATCGCCGATCAAGGCATCGGTGAACGCATCGTCATCGGGGTACTCGTAATCGGGTATCTCCTCCCCGGTGATGGATACTATGAACTCGCCCCCGAAGTAATCGGTGCTCTCCACCACGAGATAGTGCGTCCCGTTCTTGGTGGGCTCGAAGGTGATGACATCGTTCCCCGCC
>JAKQHE010000161.1 GCA_029573155.1 bacterium | reverse complement strand
AGTATGATGAGTTCGGTGTAGAACCGCAGGCGGGTCTCCAGCATGTCGCGCATGTGTTTGTCCTTCGCCTGTTCCCACTGGTCCTTCGTGTAGTCGTAGGCGAGATGGTAGCCGCCCCCCTTCGTCATCGCCTTGGTGACGAGCCAGTAGGCCTTTTCGGGCGCCCCCGGCATCCGCGCCCCCTTGTAGAGGAACGGGTAGGCCCGCTCCATGTCGTCGAGGTAGAGGTAGTAGTTCATGCCCTTGCGGAACACGAAGTTCCAGTCATCGGGGTAGAGTTCATGGCCGATGTCGAGCAGGCGGTTCGCCTCGGTGATCGCCTCCGGCGTCCGCATCGATGATATCGCCGCGTCGCCGAACAGTATTGCTATCTTGAGGTCGGGATTGAGCCGCGCGATGACCTCGATCATCCGGCCGAGGAGCGTGTAGGTGCGGTCGGTGACATAGTGGGTGCCGAAGTAATAGGCCGCCTTGATGAACAGGAAATCGGCCATCATCGCATTGAAGCCGAGCGACATGACGCGGGCGAACTCGGGGCGGGGGTAGGCGGCTATCGTCTCGACGACGGGTTTGGGATGATCGATGATGTGGGATCGCGCCGTGATGTAGACCGGCGCCGCGACGAGCATGAGGGCGACGGCGACGATGGCGATGGCGCGCCTACTCACGGCGGTCCCTCCGGTCGATGTCGTCCTTCAGCCCCACGACGAGTTCGGCGAGAAAGCCCATGAACAGGAATATGGTACCCGACAGGAACATGCCGACGGTGAACAGCAGGAGCGGGCGGTTGCGGAACACAGAGTCGTTGAAGGCGAAGGTCATGTAGAGCATCCAGACTATGATGGCGACGCTCGTGATCATCTGCAGGCCGCCGAACGATCCGAACAGCCGCATCGGCGATTTTGTGAAGGTGATGAGGAACCTCACGACAAGCGCGTCGAAGAACGATATCGGTATCCGCATGAACCCGAAGTGACTCCGACCGCTACGGCGCGGGTGCCACTCGACCGGCACCTCGACCGCCTTCCACCCCTTGAGGTGGAGTATCTGGACCATGAACCGGTGCCAGTCGCTCCGCAGTTCCATGTCGGCGACGCACGCGCGGCGGAACGCCTTTATCCAGTTCATGTCGTGCAGGCGTATCCCGAAGAGGGCATACGATATCTCGTTGTACATCCAACTGAGGAATATCTTCGACTCGCGACGGTGTTTGCGTCGACCGCAGACGATGTCGACCCCGTCGCGGAACCCGGCGAGCAGGGCCGGTATGTCCTCGTCGGGATGCGACTCGAGATCGCTCGGCAGGAAAACGATGATGTCGCCGGTGCAGGCGGCAAAACCGGTCTTCATCGCGCGGGTAAGCCCGAGATTGCGGCGGTGGCGCAGGAGACGCACCCACGGCTTCTCGCGGGCGATGTTCTCGACGACCGCATCGCCACCGTCGTCCGAACCGTCGTCCACCATGACGAGTTCGCCCGTGACCCCGGCGCGGGCGAGTCCCCGTTCGACCCGTTCGATGACCTCGGCGATGTTGTCGCGCTCGTTCTGGAACGGTATAAAGACCGATACCTGCATGGTCAGTCCTCCGTCGTCTTCTTGTCGAGCGCGATGCGCCGTTTCGCAGGGTCGGGGTGGGGGCGGTACAGTATCGCGATGTTGCCGATGATGCCGGCGATCTCGGCCCCCGACGCGGCCGCCATCCGTTCGGCGATGTCCTTCTTCTCATCCTTGTGATCGAGGAACTTCACCTTTATCAATTCGTGGGCGAGGAGCGCCGTGTCGAGCGACCGCGCCAGTTCGGGGGTGAACCCCTTCAGCCCGACGAGGACGACCGGCCTGAGCGCATGCGCCAATCCCCTCAGATGTTTCCGTTGCGATCCGTTCAGGGTGCTCATGCCGGTACTCCGTTGTTGCCCTGACGAATGGTATGTTTCTCGCAGTGTTCTTCAAGTTTTCTCAAAAGTTCCTGCGTCCCCGACCGCCAGCGCGGCGCGATGAGCCGGTCGTCCGGCGCGTCGGTGAACAGGCGCATCACGACGATCCGGGGCGGCAGGGCGCGAAGGATGTCGCCGAGGAGCGCGATATACTCCTCCTCGCCGGGGAGTCCGAACGGCTCCCGCTCGAACAGCGCGGCAAGCGGGGTCTCCCGGTACACCTGCAGGTGGTGGATCTTGACCCCCCGCACGGCGGGGTGGGCGGTGGCATGCCGGACGGTCTCTAGCAGGTCGTCGGTCGTCTCGCCGGGAATGGCGGCGATGAGATGGGCCGACACCTTGATGCGGTCGCCGCCTACCCGGTGGATCATCTCGACCGCGCGGTCGTAGTCCGCCGCATCGTGCCCCCGGTTCAGGAAGGCGAGCGACCGTGGGTGGATGCTCTGGAGCCCGATCTCCATCCAGATATCGGTGTCGGGGGAGGGGACCGCCGCCAAGATGCGGCGGACGATCTCCTCGCTCACGTGGTCGGGGCGCGTCGAAAGGGAGAGCCCGACCACCCCGTCCAGATGGGCCGCGCGACGGTACAGCGCGCCGAGTCTTTCGGGGTCGCCGGCGGTCGAGGTGCCACTCTGGAAGTAGGCGATGAATTTGCGGGCGCCGTACCGGGCCGCGGCCCGCTCCCTCTGCGCGACGAACCGCGCCTCCCATCCGTGCCCCTCCGGCACGATGGCGGTCGGCGGCACGAACACGCGATTGTCGCAGAATACGCATTTCCCCCACGGACAGGGGATGCCGGTATCGAAACTGATGCGGGCGACCCGCTCGCCGAACCGTTCCCGCAGGTAGCGATTGAAGGTGTTCACATATCGGTCAAGACCCATCGGCGGAGGTTCCTTCTGAAATAATACCCACGACTCCACAATATAAACAAGAGCGTCTCCGCGTCAAGTTTGACAACCATTATTTTTTGATTACCATGCCTCGCGGCGCTGATGTAGCTCAGTCGGTAGAGCAGCTGATTCGTAATCAGCAGGTCGACGGTTCAAGTCCGTCCATCAGCTCCATTGATTTCAACGGCTTCGCTCCGGAAGGGGCGAGGCCGTTTCTGTTTCTTGTTTTGTCCTGTTCTGTTTTGTGCTTGCGCCTGAAATCTTGTAATCGTGACGCAATTCAGCTATCATCGAGCGTTCTGATGATGGGGATCGACATGAAACATCTTGCCGTGATGCTGGCGGTCGCGTTTATCGCGCTTTCGCTGGCGGCACAGGAAAAGAAACCGAAGGTCGCGGTCATGGAGATGCACGATCTGTCGGGGAAACTCGACAAGGCGATGCTCGAAACGGCGACCGAGGTGTTGCGCAGTGAATTGGTGGCGACCAACCGCTTCGTCGTCATATCGAAGGAGCGCCAGCGCAAGGAAACGGTGAAAGAGGCGAAAAAGGAAAGTTGGAAGGAGTGCTACGACCAGTCGTGCCGCATCGAATTGGGGCAGGCGCTGTCGGCCGACAGCATTCTTTCGACCACCATCACGCTCTTCGGCGGCACCTACACGATAACCGCCGAACTCGTCGATCTCGCGAAAGAGGCGACGGTGGCGGGGGCCAAGGCGCAGTTCGACGGCACCGAAAAGGAACTGGGCCGCGCGATCACCGAGATAACGGGCCGTCTTGTGGGCAAAGAGGCGCGTCCGGCGGCCGAGGCGTCTCCCGCCGTCGTTGCGCCGTCGGCCGGGAGGTCG
>JAKQHE010000147.1 GCA_029573155.1 bacterium | reverse complement strand
GTTCGCCGTGATCGTCAGCGACGGGTGTCAGGTGGCTATGGGCGACTTCGTCATCGGCGAGGTGTGGGACGAGACGACCCCGCCCTTCATCGACAACAGCGATATCTGGTTCGAGGACATCACCGGCACGAGCGTCACCGTCCGCTGGGAAAAGGCATGGGACGACTGGAGCGCGATACAGGACCTCGAATACAAGGTGGTCTATGCGCTCGACCCGGACGAGATAGACGATATCGACCTTATAGAACTGGGCGGCGGCACGATCGCCATGGACTGGACCGTCGATGTCGATGCCGCGCCGATAGCGGGACTCACGGAAGGCCAGCAGTACTACGCGACGGTGCTGGTCCGCGACGAGTACCACAACATGAGCCAGTACATCACCGCCCCCTTCACGATGCCCGATGTGACCGCGCCGACCACCGGCGGCGACATCTCGTTCAGCGATATCACCGAGACCTCGTTCACCGTCTCGTGGGACAGTGCGAGCGACAATCTCAGCGACCTGTCGGCCATCGAGTACAAGGTGGTCTATTCGACCGATCCTGAGGAGATAGACACCGAACAGGAGGTGCAGGACCTCATGGGCGACGGCGTGCTCGTGTCTTGGGAGGCCGAGATGTATTCCTACGATATGATCGGCCTGCTCGACGGGATGGTCTACTACGTTAATGTGCTTGTTCGCGACGCGGCGGGCAATACGGTGCTGTACGGCGTCGAGAGCGTGATGACGCTCGACACCACGCCTCCCGACGATGTGTCCGGCCTCTATGCGATCGGGCTTGACGGCCGCGTCTGTTTCCGCTGGGACGACGCGGGCGACCACTCGCTCGACCACTACACGATCACTTGGACACCCAACGCTCCGGCCGATCCGGTATCGATCCCGGCCGACGCGTTCTTCCGATGTATCGGCGGCCTGACCAACGACACCGAGTATACCTTCTCGATCGTCGCGGTCGATCGTGGTAACAACGAGTCCGCCACCCCGGCGACCGTCACGGCCACCCCGGACGATCCCGGCATGGGCTATGCCATCAACGGATCCCTCAATTCATCGTCGAATCCAGCGGAAACGAAACTCTACCGCCTTGACCCGAGCACAGCCGAGACCACCCTCATTGGCGCAACGGATGTGTGGAACGCCAACGGTCTCGCGGTCAATCCCGAGGATGATTCCCTGTATCTCCTTGCGACCGATTGGGATTACGGTACCCCTTCCCTCTATACGCTTGATCCGCTCACCGGAGAGGCGACATGGATAGGCGATCTTGATTCCGGCAATTTTGCGTGGACCTCGGATCTTGCCTTCTCGGCCGATGGGACGCTCTACGGCTGGGGCCGCAATTACGACGATGCCTTCGTGATCGATCTCGAGACGGCGCAGGGGGCCTTCCTCGGCGATTCGGGCGTCACCGGCAGTACGGCCGGCATCGCCTTCACCCCGGACGGCGAACTCATCCTGAAGAGTTCCAACACGCTCAACATCATCGATCTCGCGACCGGCGCGGGGACCTATCTCGCCGACATCGATGTGCAGTATTTCGAGGACGAGACCGGTTCGGGCTGGGACACGCTCCGCAATGTACTTGAGATATCCGAGAACGGCATCGGTCTCTCGGTCATCCGCACCAATACCTCATCCTATCTGTACGCGTTCAATTTCGACGATATGGTGGCGATACCGGTCGGCGACTTGAATGTCGCTGGCGTCAGCGCCGTGGAACTCGAACATACCTTCGTGCCGATCGATCAGCATTTTTCCGGCATCCAGCGGTTCGTTCCGGTCGATCAACTGACCGATTGGGAAATGTGTTACAAGGACACCTACGATATCGGTATGGGGCCTTTGGTAACCGACATCTTGACCGACTGTGACGGCGCCAACCTGATGCTCGCCTGTCGTCCGGTCGGCGCGTCGCTCTTCACGCTCGCCGCGTGGGCGAAGCGCGAAGCTGTTACCTACGATACTGGTATCAATACCACGACCGTACAGAATTCCAACGGGGTGGACTGGTATTTCAACGCGGCATGGTCATGGGGTTTTGCTCCTGAGGGATCTGGCGTGAATAAAAGTTCGTGCGATACGAACTCCGGCTCGACCCGGTTGTGTTGGCATACACAAGAATCGTACGGCGGCTTCCGCTGCGGTTCCGCAGATGACTTGAACGACGACAACACCTGGGAACGGGTCATCCTGCACGCCGATTTCTGATCTGATATCTAACGGGGGGACGAACGTTCCCCCTTCTTGAATTCGACCACGAACTTCACGACCTCGGCAACCGGCATCTCTTTCTTCTCGCCGGTGCGCCGTATCTTCACTTCGACCACGCCCTTTTCAAGCGACTTCCCGCCGATGACCACCTGCACCGGATAGCCAATGAGGTCGGCGTCGTTGAACTTGAACCCGGCCCGCTCGTCGCGGTCGTCGATGACCGTCTCTACCCCCGCCGCCAGAAGTTCGGCGTAGAGTTTTTCGCCCGCCGCGACCACGTCGGCCTTGTTCATCTGGAGCGGCAGCACCACCGCTTCGTAGGGAGCGATCGCCATCGGCCAGATGATGCCGTGCTCGTCGTGATTCTGTTCTATCGCCGCCGACATCGTACGGCCGACGCCGATACCGTAACAGCC
>JAKQHE010000035.1 GCA_029573155.1 bacterium | reverse complement strand
GCGGCGGTTGAGCGTCTTATTTTCGGGGGTGTCGTTCTCGGCTATCGGGTCGAATTCGGCATTGCCCGAGGCCGATATCATGACGGGGGGAACGCCGCTTGCGATCATCAGTTTCACCACCTCGATGGCGCGCTGAGAGGAGAGTTCCCAGTTCGACGCGAATTTCTTCTTTATCGGGGTCGAATCGGAGTGTCCCACGACAAGGAAATTACGATCGGGGATGTCCTTCAATGTCGCCGCGAGTTCCTCGATGGCCGCCTTGCCTTCGGGGGTGAGTTCGGTCGCCCCGACCGCGAAAAGGATGTCGGATGAGAGCGTCACGATCATTCGTCCCTTGCGGATCTTGACCGAGAGCGTGCCGGCGTCTATCATCTTCTTGAGTTTCGCCATGACATTGTTGAATTCGGCGTTCCGTTTCTCGGCCGCCTCCTTCATGCGGCGCAACTGTTCCAGTTCCGCCTTGAGCGCCTGTTTTTCCGACTCGAGTTTCGCCTGCTCCTCGGCGGCCCGTTTCGCTTCTTCCTCTTTTTTCGCGGCCAGTTCCTTGTTCTGAGCGTCCAATTCCTCGATGGAGGCGCCTTTTTCCTTCAGTTTCTTTTTGAGGTCGTCATTGAAGGTCATCGCATCCATGAAGTTCTTCGACATCTCGTCGAATTCTTTCTTGAGTTTGGCGACCTGCGCCTGAAGATCGGCGATCTCCTTTTTGAGCGCCTCGTTCGCGGTGGTCAACTCCTCGTTGGCCCTTTTCTGAGCCGCCAGTTCATCGACCACCAACTGGTGGGTGCCGCTCGTGACGCAGGATGTCGCCAGCCCCAACACAAGGAATAAGCCTAACAATCTCGACATGGTGCCCTCCTTTTTCCGTTTTCATGGTCGGATGACCGGTCTTATGGTACCGTCGGGGCCCCCGCAAGTCAAAAAAACGGAGTTTTTTTTCGCTTTTGACTTTACCGTGTCGCGGCGTATAGTCGACGCATTGACTGCGAGGTGTCTCGTGTTGTCCGACATCTTCATGTTCGAAGAGCACGACGAGCCGATCCGTTCGATACTCGCGTACTATCTTTCACGGGGCGGGGAGCGCCTTACGCCGCGTGACTCGGAGACGAGGTCTTTTCTTACGGACATCCCGATCATCGGGAGCGTCGGGGATGCCGTCGCCGATCGGACCGTGCATCTTGTCCGGACCGGCGCGATACTGGTCCGTGGCGTTGCGGACGCGGCGCAGGCCATCGTTCATCGTGATATCGTCCGTTTTTCCCTGTTCGTTCTTTTCTTCGGCGAGATGCTGGCAAAGCAGCGGGCCGGAACGCTTCCCTTCGCCGGGAAGGATCTGGCCCATCGGCTCCTTGCCGCTGTGCCGGAGTTACCGGCCGCCCCGCCCCCGATGCTGAACGGACCCTTCGCCGACGAACCGGCGGCGCAACGCGCCGTCGTCGAGGCGGGGAACGCTCTTGTGGCGGCGGGGCTGGTCGATTCCGTTTTCGGTAACCTTTCCTGCCGCATCGGCGATACCCTGCTCATCAGTCGCACCGGTGTGCCGCTTGACCGGCTCGACGGAGGGGTGGTCGCCTGCCGGCTCGACGGTCCCGTCGCGCCACGCGGGGCGTCGAGCGAATACCCGTCGCATCGTCGCATCGTTACCGGGAACCGTTACCGTGCCGTACTTCACGGCCACCCGCGCTGGACGGTGATATGGTCGCTCGCCTCTGAAGACCCGAGGCTGTTCGGTCTGCCGGTCGTGGAAGGGGCTCCGGGGGAGGAGCTCGCCCGTGTCCTGCCTGATGCGGTCGCCGCGCACGGCGCCGCCATCGTTCGCGGGCATGGTCTGTTCGCCGCCGGCATCGACGACTTCCGCGCACCGTTCGAGACGATGGACCGCGTCGAGCATTGCGCCTTCGCCGACTATCTCACCGAAATGTCCTGACCACCCCCTCATCGGAGACATACATGAGAACCATCGTTCTGTTGAGTATCTCGAACATCTTCATGACCTTTACATGGT
>JAKQHE010000081.1 GCA_029573155.1 bacterium | reverse complement strand
CGACCTTGAGATTATCCGTGAACGGGAAGGGGAGTTCGATCCCGAAGACATCGTCGAGGTAGAGCTTCACGGTTTGGCCGTTGGCGACCATCTTCATGCGGTGGTTTGCGCCGTCATCGTAGGTGATCCCGGTGAAGGCATCGATGCGGTTTCCGACACCGGTTCCGATGCCATCGGACGGGCCTGCGCCGTTGACCCGGTAGTTGTACTGCCAGAAGGTGCCTTCGACCGGGTTATAGGCGAAGAAGACGTAGTTGGTCCGATCCGCGTTGGAGAGCCAGAGGGCGGTCCGATGGCCGGTGCCCGAGCCGGTTTGCGACACGCGATCGACCTCGATCGTGAGCGGGCTGATGAGGGAGGTGCTATAGGTGTCAACGGTAACGATGGAGCGACCGCCCCAGTAGTTGACCTCGAGCGCGCCTGCGATCGTCAGAACACCGTCTGCCTCGGCCACCGTGAAGGAGCCGGCGGCATCCGGGTTACCGTCCTTTTCGAATCCGAATCCGCTTTCGACCCACAGGGTCGGGTCGAGTGTGCCGTCCTCGAAGTCATCGGTCAGAAGCACCTCGGGGGTGTATGCGACGGCGACGACGATTGGATTCGGTCCACACACGCCCTGGGCGTTTGTGACCGTGAAGTTCGCGGTACCGATCCCGATGGTTTCGATATCGAAGGACTGCGTGAGCGGTCCGTTTGGATCAAAGTTCAAGGTGAGAGCGCCCTCGGTCCCCCCGACGGGGGTTGCGACCTCGGGGTTATCGGAGGTGACAACGACGCTAAGGTCTCCGCCGAAGACGAACAGATCGGGAACGGTGACCTCGACAGTATCGATTCCCAGGTCGGCGGAGCTCCGCTCGATCAAGGCTGTGTCGACGCTGATGCAGGGCACTTCCGTTTGAATGATGGCATTGTCGAAGACGCCGGTTATGGTATCGCCGGATGCGCGGAGGTAGGCTCCGACCTCGAAGAAGATACCTTCTGAAACCGCGAACGGCGCGGTTGCGGCGAGGACACCGTCCAGGAAGAGGCTGACCGTCTGGCCGTTGGCGACAAAGCGCATCCTGTGCGTGCCGGTGCTTCCGTCGAGGTGGTTGAGTGCGACAACGTCGTTACCGCCGCCGGTCGGGCTTCCGGGGTTGACGTTATACTGCCAGCCGTTCTCCCCGATGTTTTGGGAGAAGAAGACGTACTGTGAGTGGTCCGCATTACGGATGTAAACGCCGGTTCGCGCTGCGGTTCCGGTGTATTCGACGCTCACTCGATCGATTTCGAACGCAAGCGTGTGATAGGTGCTGGCCGAGTACGAATCGACGGTGGAGACGGACTGTCCTCCCCAGTAGTTGCCGGTGGCCGTTCCGCTGAACTGCAGGGTGCCGTCGGCCTCCTGGATAGTCATGTCGACGGCTCCGGTCTCCTCGAAGCCGCGTGTGCTTTGGACCCAGGAGGCTGGGTTCAAGGTGCCGCCTTCGAAATCATCGGTCAACTGAACACCCGGTTCGGTGGGGACAGTGACGACTAGGCTGTTCCAGATCTCGAGATCGGCCGATGTCTCCAGTGTAAACGTGGCGTTACCGGTCGTGAACGATTCGACTTCGATGGCCTGTGTGTTGGCACCACCCTGAGCGAACTCGATGGTCAAAGCACCGCTGCCGTCGGCGCCGACGGGCTGAGCGACTGCGGGGTCATCGGAGACGATGGTGACAGAGATCGGCTGGGAGGCCAGCAGGGTCGGGGAGACGGTGATCATGACCTGACGTGGGGCAGCACCTGCCAACTGGGCCATCGCAGTTTTCTCAAACTGAACGACACCAATGCGCTCGATCGTGGAGGGGCCGAAGGTCACATTGACCTCATCCGGTCCGAGTGCGCCGTCCACGAATGCACGTGCGTAAACACCGAACTCAAACGCGATATCGCTGGAGAACGGGTAGGGTGCGATCCCGCCGTACACATCGTCGACAAACATCTTCACGGTCTGACCATTGGCCATGACCTTGATCTCATGAAATTGTCCGTTGTCGTAGTACACATCGTCCAGCGGCGCGAGATTGATTCCGCGCCCGGTCGGTTTGTCGACAGCGGGGTCGCCGGTAAGGAGATTGTAGGTCCATCCGTCCTCGCCCCAGTTGTCCGAAAAGAAGAGGTACTTCGAACGAGTGGGGTCTGTGATCCAGACACCGCTTCGGGAGGCAGTGGCCTCGCCCATATGTTCCCACCGTTCTGTGGTGAACACCAACGCCTCGCCCGGCACCACCGCGAAGGTCGGAACCGAGGCAAGGGAGACGCCGCCCCAGTAATTGGCGGTCGCAAACCCGTAGAAGTTGACGCTGCCGCCACCTACATTGGGTACGATATCGGTCGCGCCGTTCTCAAACGGCTTGTCGGA
>JAKQHE010000066.1 GCA_029573155.1 bacterium | reverse complement strand
CGTTCCTGCTCGCCCTGCCACTTGCGCTCGCCGCGCTTTTCGAGATACGCCGC
Organism: bacterium; assembly: GCA_029573155.1. GTDB lineage: Bacteria > UBP6 > UBA1177 > UBA1177 > JAKLFG01 > JAKLFG01. The sequence continues at coordinate 1,766 of JAKQHE010000066.1, read as the reverse complement.
ACCGGCACCGTGCCGCGCGGGCTTGCGCTCACCGCCGCGTTCCTGCCGTGGCTTCTTGTCCTGCTCCTCCATAACGCCCACTACACCGGAGACCTCCTGACGCTCCGGCAGGATATCTATTTCAACTACAGCGAGCCGAACGACGACTGTTTCGGGCTCGGGCTCGGCCGCGCCTGTCCCAACGCGACCTGGCGGCCGCTCCCCGACGACGGGTTCACCCTCACCGCCGCGGTCGTCGTGACCTACCACCGGCTCGCGCCGCTCATCGCCAACACGCTCGGCCACCCGCTCCTGTTCCTGCTCATCCCCTGCGCCTTCCTTTTCGCGCGCGGCGGTCGGCTCCGGCGGGAGATGTTCCTCGCCGCGCCGTTCCTCGCGACCATCGGCGGCCATTTCCTTTACTATTTCGACGGCAATGTCTTCGGGCCGCGGTACTACTATGAAACGACCTTTTTCATCATGATACTCGTCGCGCTCGGTCTGGTCTCGCTGGCCGACCGCATCGCCACCGCGCCCCGACCGCACCTCTTCGCCGCGCCGCTCGGCGGCTTTATCGGCGCCGCATACCTGTTCACCGCCGTCGTGATACTCCCGCCGCTCTTCGATTCCTACGCTTTCGGGTTCTGGGGCGTCGGCCGCGCGCTCGCCGACGAGGCGGCGCGACAGGGCATCCACAACGCGGCCGTCTTCATACAGCCCGAGCAGTACATCGGCTCGGGGCTCGTCGCGATGCGCCATGACGACTGGGACCGCAACGACATCGTCTATGTCCGCGACCTCGGCGACCGCCCGAACAGCGCCCTCATGCACCACTACGCGCCGCAGGGGAGGAAATTCTACCGCGCCCTTTTCACCGACATACGGACCGCGACGGTGCCCCCCCTGCTCACGCCGCTGGCGGGACCCGACCTGCCGCCGAACTATCTCGTCGCCGAGATGGAGGACAAGCACTACCCGCTCCGCGGCGTCCCCGATTACTGCAACGAATACCCGAACCGGAGCGACCTCTCAAAATATGTCTCCTTCCCGCCGCCCGAACGCATCGGGGTCGGGTTCTCAAAGCGGGCCTTTTTCTGCCGGTTCACCGCACCGGGGCAATTCTACGAGTTCGGCCAGCAGTTCTTTCTCGCGGGGCGCTACTCCATCGATGTCGTCGGGGTGACCGGCCCCGAGATGGGGGCCTTCCGGGTGTTCATCGACGACCGCGAGATCGGCCGCGTCGACTTCACCGGCGAACGGTACGAGAAGGTCATCCGTCAGGTCGAGGCGACCGTAGCGGAGGGGTTCCGCTTCATGCGGCTCGAACCGGAAGATGCCGCGCGCGATACCTATTTCCTGCTCGATCTGGTGGAGTTCTTCCGACGTCCGGATGAGTAGCGACCGGGCTCAGTGCTCGGCGCGGTAGTTCGGTGATTCCTTGGTTATCGTGACATCGTGGACATGCGATTCCTTGAACCCGGCGGGGGTGATGCGGATGAACCGGGCCTTCTCGCGCAGTTCGGTGAGGTTCTTCGCCCCGACATAGCCGAGCCCCGACCGGAGCCCGCCCGCCAACTGATATATCGTTTCGGAAACGGCCCCTTTGTAGGCGACGCGACCCTCGATGCCCTCCGGCACGAACTTCTGGTCCTCGCGGACCTGATCCTGAAAATAGCGGTCGCTCGACCCCTGCTTCATGGCCCCCAGCGAACCCATACCGCGGTACATTTTATAGGTGCGTCCCTGAAAAAGCACCGTCTCGCCCGGCGACTCCTCGGTGCCGGCGA
>JAKQHE010000059.1 GCA_029573155.1 bacterium | reverse complement strand
GTTCGGCTCTCTTTCGCAGGTCCTTCCTGATGCGACCTATACACCGCTCTGGCCACACCTCGGACTCTCGGGCGCATTCTTTCTCCTTTTTGTATTCTCCTCCTGGTTCACCCGATTCGAACCGTTCCTCTGGTCGCTCCTGTACGGGTTCTTCGCGCTGGTCTTTCTGTGGGTGCTCTTTTTCACCTACGCGAACGACTTCGCACTCTCCCACACCATACAATTGGTCGTCGTGATATTGACCCTCGATCTGGCCATATTCGTCCCGCGTCATCTCGTGGCCTTCGCCCTCTTCTCGACCGTCACGACCGCGGCGGCGCTCCTTCTTTCCGATACACCGGGTATGATACAGGCCCTGTTCATCTCGCTCATCGCGTTCGGCCACATGATAAACTATATCAGCACCTCACACAAATACCAGGCCCACCGTGAGACCGCCGTCTCCCGCGAGAGAGCGGAAGAGGCGAACCGGATGAAGGACCTCTTCATCGCCAAGACGAGCCACGATCTCCGTTCGCCCCTCAACGGCATCATCGGGTTCACCCAGATGCTGATGGCCGATGAAAAAAACCCGGAGCGGCTCAAGATGCATCAGGCGGTGCTACAGTCCTCGGAAATGCTCCTGCGTCTTATCAACGACCTGCTCGATCTCTCCAAGATATCGGCCGGAACACTTCACATCGAATACCGTCCCTTCTCTCCACGCGAACTGGTCGAAACGATCGGCGGCGGCTGCCGCGCGCTCACAGCGTCGCGCGGGATCGACCTTTCGGTCACTGTGACCGACCGTGTGCCGCAATTCCTCGTTTCCGACCGCCTACGCATCGGACAGATACTTCTTAATCTGCTCTCCAACGCGATAAAATTCACCGACCGCGGATCGATCCGCGTCACTATCGACCTGCTCACGACCACGCAAGGTCATCCACGGATGTGGTTACGGGTCGCCGACACCGGTATCGGCATCCCGCAGGATCAGGTCCCGCGCATCTTCGAGAGTTTCGTGCAGATCACGGAAGATGACGACAAGCGGCGACAGGGACTCGGTCTCGGGCTTTCCATCGTGAAAAGCCTCGTCGATATGCTCGGCGGCACGATAACGGTCGAAAGCGTCCTCGGCGCAGGTTCTACCTTTTCGGTGGAATTGCCAGTGAGCGGTGTGGAAGAGGCGCTGACCGAGACGGTCACTGCACCCTAATCTAGCCTTCTCACAAAAAATGCCGCGCCGTCATTGCGGCAAGACGCCGGAACGCTCGACCGCGGTGACTGAGGGCGTTCTTCTCGTCGGGGGTCATCTCGGCGAGCGTCCGCGGATCGCCGTCGGGGACGAACATCGGGTCGTAGCCGAAGCCGCCGGCTCCCCGTTCCTCATCGATGAGGAGACCATCCACGCGTCCGGTAGCGACCAGCGCATCGGCATCTGCCGTCAGCAGGACCGCGGTGCAAAGGAAATGCGCCCGCCGATCGACGACGCCGCGCAGGTCATTACGGAGTTTCGCGCGGTTACGGACATGGTCGCCGTTCAGGCCGCCCCAACGGGCCGAATGGATGCCGGGCGCGCCATTCAGCGCCGGAACGATGAGCCCCGAATCGTCCGAAAGTACCGGCAGACCCCCGGTGAGCGCGCGCGCCGCCTCGGCCTTGATGACGGCGTTCTCGAGAAAGCTCTTGCCGTACTCGTCGGGGTCGAAGGCCTTATCGAACTCGAGAATGGAGAGTATCTCGACGCCGGTGAATATCTCCCGCGCCTCCCGCAGTTTATGTTCATTACCGGTGGCGAAAACGATGCGCATGGTCTTTTCCGCGTGCCGTGAACCACATCCCCCATATTCCAAAAAACAATTGCAAATTCAAGTAAATTGAGCATAACAAAGGGATGTCGGGCAAAGAAATTTTACTCTTTGCTCGAAGATCTCGTCGGACTAGTGACGGACCAGGGAGAGAGATGGAGCCATGATACGATATCTTTCACTGGCGTTGTTGGCGCTCTTCGCGTTCCCCCTCGCGGCGGATGAACTGCTGACGCTCGACGAAGCGCTGCAAAGCGCCGTAGAGGCCAATCCGACCTATCTCGCCGCGGTAAAGAGCGCCGAGGCCGCCGATAACAAACGGCTGCTGGTCCGCGCCGGGTTCATGCCGGTCATATCGAGCGAACTTGGTTACAAGCGAACCACCCTCAATTCGGCCCCGGTGCCCGGTGCCTCCTCCTTTCAGGATATGCTGGGGATGTTCAACCCGTCGGCGCTCAACCCCGCGGCCACGATGCCCAAGGACCGTTCCGAATCGGACTCCTACAACAACTATTCACTGTCGCTCTTGGTCACCCAGAACATCTGGGATTTCAAGACCTATTACAACTATCAGGGGGCCGGCCATACGAGAAGCGCCGTCGAACTCGACGCCGACGCGGCGGTCAACAATCTCTATCTGACGGTGGTGCAGGCCTATTTCGCGGTGCTGGCCGCAGACGCGACACTCGTTTCGGCGCGCGGCTCGGTCGCGCAGATGGAAAAACGGCTCGAGACGGCGACCGCGCAGGTCGACAACGGCCTGCGGACGCCGGTCGACAAACTGCGGGCCGAGGCCGATCTTGCTTCGGCGCGGCTGAATCTCATAAAAGCAACGAACCTGCGCGAGAACGCCGTGAAATCGCTCGCGACAGCCATCGGCCGCGATCCGGCGCAAGGCGTGCGAATAGATCCCGATGCGCGATCCGGCGCGTTGGAGATAGGCGATCCGGCACAGGCGGCGTCCGACGCACTCGCGCGGCGTCCCGATGCCCGCGCTCTCAAGGAAAAGATCTCAGCGGCGCGTTCCACGGCGCAGGCGGCGCGCGGCGACTACTACCCCCAATTCAAGGCGAACGCCGGAGTGAGTTACGGCGGCTACGAATTCGACGCCCTCAAATACAACTGGTACATCGGTGCGGCGGTCAGCTGGAACATCTTCGCGGGACTCGCGACCCAGACGCAGGCGAAAGATGCCGACACGGCGGTCGCGGTGCTGGAACTCAACCTCCGCGCGCTCGAACTGTCGGTCCGGCAGGAGATCGAGAGCGCGATCATCGCGGTCAGGGAGGCGCGCGAGAAGGAGGAGCCTACCCGAACGATGTACGATGCGGCCAAGGCGGCGCTGGAACTCGCCGACCAACGGTTCGAACAGGGACTCGGCACCATCACCGACGTTTCCGACGCGCAGGCGCTCTACGAACAGGCCTCCGCCGCGCTCATCCAGACCCGCTACGATCTCGAGACCGCCACGGCGCGCCTGAAAAAGGCGCTCGGACTCGGCGGCACGGCGTTCTATCAGCACAAAGGAGAATGATATGCGTATCCTCTGCTTCGCGTTCACGCTGATCGCGATCGCGGCCTGCGGCGCGAAACCGCCCGAACCGCCCGCCGCGACCAACGGGAAAGGAGGCGGCGCGACCGTCGCACTGGTCGCCGCTGCGATCGAGAAACGGGAACGGTCGGTCGACATCACCGGTTCGCTTTTGCCGTGGCGCGAAGCGACCGTCGCGGTCGAGGCCGACGGCCGCATCGCCGCACTCGGCGCCGACCTCGGTTCGACGCTCAAGACGGGCGCAATGCTCGTCCGGTTGGCACCCGAGGATTACGAATTCAAGGTACGGCAGGCCGAGGTGGAATTCAAGGCAGCCGACGCGGATCTCGCCCGCATCACGGCGCTCGCCGACAAGAACATGGCGACGCGCCAACAGGCCGACGACGCTGCGCGACGGGTCGAGGTAGCCCGCGTGACGCTCGACACCGCAAAGAAGAAACTTGCCGACACCGAACTCAAAGCGCCTTTTGACGCGGTGGTCGCCAAGCGGCTGGTCAACGAGGGGGAATATGTCCGGACCGGGAGCGCGGTCTTTCATCTGGTGCAGGCATCCCCGCTCAGATTCCGCGGCGAGGTACCTGAACGCTATGCTCCTCTGGTAAAAAGCGGCATTCCCGTCATCGTGATGCCTGCGTCGGCTCCAGGCACGACCGCGAAGGGGACCATACGCCGCGTCGGTCCGCTCATCGCCGCCGAGAACCGATCCTTCCCGATAGAGGCGGAGGTGCCCAACGGCGATCTCAAGATAAAACCGGGGACCTTCGCCGCCTGCCGCATCACCCTGCCGGGCAGCGACGAAGTGATCGCGATCCCCGAAAAGGCGCTCGTCACCTTCGCCGGCACCGACAAGGTCTTCGTTTTCGAGAACGGGAAGATAAAAGAGCGCCTCGTGACGCTCGCCGACCGGCGCGCCGGCAAGGTGCTCATCGCGCAGGGACTGTCGGCGGGCGAACAGGTGGTGGTGAGCGCTTCGGAATCGCTTTACGACGGCATGGCAGCCGCGCCGCGCGCTGAGTGACCGCATGAACGCGCTGACCATCTTCATCCGGCGACCGGTGCTGGCCACCATGCTCACCGTGCTACTCATGGTGCTCGGCTTGTTCTCCTACCGCGCCATTGGCGTCGACCTCACCCCGAAAGTGGAGTTCCCGATGGTCACCGTGACCACGGTGCTCCGCGGCGCCTCGCCCGAGGAAGTTGAGACGCTCCTGACCAAGCCCATTGAGGAGGCGGTCAACACCGTGTCGGGCATCGACGAACTTTCCTCGACCAGCAGCGAGGGGATGTCACGCGTCCGGGTCCGGTTCCTGCTCGAAAAGCCGACAGACGAGGCGGTGCAGGATGTCCGCGACAAGGTCTCCGCGGTGGTTTCGCTCCTGCCCGCTGGTACCGAGATGCCGGTGGTCACGCGGGTCGATTTCGACGCCTTCCCGGTCATCACTTTTTCCGTGTCAGGCAACCGCGACCCTAAGGAACTTTCCGAAATAACGCGTCTTTCGATAAAGGAATCGCTCGAGAATGTCGCCGGGGTCGGCGCGGTTACGCTCTCCGGTTACTGGAAACGGGCGATCAACATATATCTTGACGCCCCCAAGATGCAGGCGCTTGGTCTGTCGGTCGCGTCGGTCAAAGCGGCGCTCGCGACCCAGAATGTCGAAGTGCCGGCGGGCCGCATCGATAAGGGAGAGCGAGAGGAGATGCTCCGGGTGCTCGGCCGCGTCGCCTCGATCGAGGAATTACGCCGCATCGCGATAACCGATCGCAACGGTCGCCAGATAACGCTGGGCGAGATCGCGACGGTGACCGATTCGGTCGAGGAGCCGCGCAATCTCGCGCGACTTTGGAAGAAGGGCGATGAGCGCGCCTTCGCCGCGACCATATCGCTCGATGTGGTCAAGCAGTCGGGCTCCAACACCGTCGAGGTGATCGCGGCGGTCAAGGAACGGATGGCGAAAATACAGCCGCTTCTCCCGAAAGACATAGCGGTCGAGGTGGTCTCCGACCAGTCGACCTTCATCAACAATTCGCTCCACGAACTCAAACTGCACCTCACGCTCGGCGCGCTGTTCGCCGCCATCGCCGTCTTCCTCTTTCTCGGACATATCCGATCCACCCTCATCGCCGCCCTCGCGATACCGACCTCGCTTATCGCCACCTTCACTTTCATGTATCTGATGGGTTTCACGCTCAATAACATGTCTCTTCTCGGGCTCACGCTCGCGGTCGGCATCGTCATCGACGACGCGATCGTCGTATTGGAGAACATTTTCCGTCATATCGAGCAATACGGCAAGAACGCCTTCGACGCCGCCATCGACGGGCTCAGGGAGATCGGGCTCGCGGTCACCGCGACCACCACCTCGCTGCTTGTCATCTTCCTGCCGATCGCCTTCATGCAAGGGATGTCGGGCCGTTTCTTCTACGAATTCGGCCTCACCACCGCCTTCGCCATCGCGGTGTCGCTCCTCATCTCCTTCACCCTCACTCCGATGCTTGCTTCGCGCTTTCTGGGCGCCAAACCACACGACGAACGGTCGCTCATCGAACGGTTCTGGAAATGGCTCGACGACCGCTACGCCGCGCTCGTCCGTTTCTCCCTGCATCACCGCTGGGTCATCGGCCTTGTCGCCGTCGCCGTCATCGCCTCGGCGGTCCCCATCGCCAAACGGCTCGGGACCGACTTCATGCCGCTGGACGACCGCGGCGAGATACAGGTGGAGTTGCAGTTGCCGTCAGGCGTGACGCTCGAAAGTGCCCGCGCGGCGGTCGACGCTATAGAACGGGATCTTCGGACGGTGCGGGGGGTCGCCAAGACGCTCATGCGGATCGGCAGTTCGGTGTCCGACGATGTGACCGGCGCAAAGATCTATGTGGCTCTCGTGCCGCTCGAGGAACGGGAATTCTCGCAGTTCGAGGTACAGCGCGACATCCGGCGCATTCTCAAGCGCTATCCCGAGATCATTTCGTCGGCGAGCGCCATCGGCGGCAGTTTCGGCGGCGGACGATCGGCGACCTTCCAGTACGATATCGTCGGACCCGATCTCGACCGGCTGATCGCATACTCCGACGCGATCGTCGCGAAACTGCGCGACCAGGCGGGCTTCGCCGATGTATCCACCTCGCTGGTGGCCCGCAAGCCCGAGGCGCGCATCGTCATCGACCGGCTCAAGGCGGCCGATCTGGGGGTCAGTGTCGCCGACATAGCAACGACACTCCGCGCCTTTGTCGGCGGCGAGATCGTCACCAAATACCGCGAAGGTTCTGAGCAGTACGATGTCTGGCTGCGGCTCGACAGACGCTTCCGCGACGACGCCTCCGCACTCAGCACACTCACCGTTCCGTCGGCCAAAGGGGTGCCGGTGCCGCTCTCACAGATCACGCAGGTCGAATACGGCAAGAGCCCATCGGTCATCGACCGCTTCAACCGCCAGCGTCGCGTTTCGCTCTACGCGAACCTCGACGGTCTGGACATCGGCACCGCCACCGCAACGATAGACCGGATGGTCAAGGAACTCGATATGCCGCTCGGCTACGCTCCGGTCAAGATCGGCCGGTCGAAGGTGATGGCCGAGTCGATGCAGAATCTCCTCATGGCCTTTGCGCTCGCCTTCATCTTCATCTACATCGTCCTCGCGGCGCAGTTCGAAAGTTTCGTCCACCCGATCACGATACTGCTCTCCCTGCCGCTCACCATACCCTTCGCGCTCCTTTCTCTGCTGATGACCGGCGAAACGATCAACCTCTACAGCCTGCTCGGCGTCTTCATGCTGTTCGGCATCGTCAAAAAGAACGGCATCCTGCAGGTCGACTACGCCAATACGCTCCGGGACCGCGGCGAGCCGCTCGAGAAGGCGATCGTCGAGGCCAACAAGGCGCGGCTCCGTCCCATCCTGATGACCACGATGACTCTGGTCGCCGGCATGATACCGATCGCGCTCGGGACAGGTCCCGGCGCCGCGGCGCGCGCCTCGATGGCCAAAAGCATCGTCGGCGGACAGATCTTATCGCTGCTGATCACGCTGTTGGTGGTGCCGGTGGGGTATCATCTCTTCGAATCGGTGAAGATGCGGCTCGGTTTCGGGAAGCGGGATTAATCCTCCGCCTTCGCCTTGAACGACTCCCAGATGAAGTAGCCGATGAGGCAGGCGAACGCGACGAACGCCAGCGTCTCGGATATCACCGCGCCGTGGACATACTCTCCCCAGTTCACGAGCATCAGTGACTCTTCGCTGCCGGTGATGAACAGGATCACCGCGCCGATGACGCCGAAGAGTGCCGCGCCGGCGATGAAGCCGGAGGCGATGAGTATGCCGCGGTCGTTGCGCGCCTTGGCCAGTTTTTCGTCGGCGTTCTTGTTAAAGTAATGGTTGAGCAGGCCGCCGACCACGAGCGGGGTATTGAGCGACAGCGGAATGAACATGCCGAGCGCGAAGGCGAGCGGCGATATCTTGAGCCAGTTCATGAGTATCGAAATGACCGCGCCGATCGCCAAGAGCATCCACGGAGCGCCGGTGCCCGACATCAGGGGCTCGATGATCGCCGCCATGGCGTTCGCCTGCGGCGCGACCATTGGATTGGGGTGTTCGGCGGTCTGCACGAAGCCGAATACCTCGCTCAGAACGAAGATGACGATGCCGACGGTGGCGGCCGCCACGAGCGTCCCGAGGAACTTGTAGGTCTGCTGTTTATAGGGGCTCGTACCGAGCCAGTAGCCCACCTTGAGATCGGTGATGAAACCGCCCGCCATGGAGAGCGCGGTGCAGACGATGCCGCCGATGATGAGCGCCGCGATCATCCCCTGCCAGCCGCTGAGGCCGACCCAGACGAGTATAACGGAGGAAAGGATGAGCGTCATCAGCGTCATGCCGGAGACCGGGTTGGTGCCGACGATCGCGATGGCGTTGGCCGCGACGGTGGTGAAGAGGAACGATATCACGAAAATGGTGATGAGCGCGACGACCGCCTGAATGAAGGTCACCTTGACGCCGAACAGGAGGAACAGGAACACCGCGACGAGCGTGAGTCCGATGACCAGCAGCACGAACGACATCTTGAGATCGCGGTCGGTACGGACCGCCTGCGCCTCGCCGGAGGCCTTGCCGCCGACGCCGACCGCCAATTTGAATGCCGACCCGATCACGCCGCCCGATTTGATGATGCCGATGATGCCGGCCATCGCGATCGCGCCGATGCCGATGGGGCGGACATAGTTCTTGAAGATCAGTTCGGGAGGCATCGCGGCGAAGGGGTTGCTCGGTGCGCCGGCCGCGACGGCCAGCACGCCGATCTCGTTGATGAGCGGGACGAATACGAACCACGACAGGAGCGAACCCGCCACGATGATCAGCGAGAAGCGCAGACCGACGAGGAAGCCGAAGCTGAATATAAGCGCGCTCACATTGAACTTGAAGACCATCTTCGCCTTGTCGGCGAGCATCTCGCCGTAGGGCAGGACGCGCGAGGTGAATTCCTCGGCCCAGAGTTTCAGATAGGTGAAGAGAAAGTCGAAGAAACCGCCGATGAGGCCGCTGACGACCAGCAGTTTCGCCTGCGCGCCGCCCTTTTCACCGGTCATGAGGATCTCGGTGGTGGCGGTCGCTTCGGGGAAGGGGAGTTTGCCGTGCATGTCGCGCACGAAGTACTTGCGGAAGGGGATGAGGAAGAGGATGCCGAGGAAGCCGCCGAGGAGCGACGAGAAGAATATCTGCCAG
>JAKQHE010000044.1 GCA_029573155.1 bacterium | reverse complement strand
ACCGCACGCCGGATCGAGGATGCGCAGAGCGGCCATCTCCTTCGGCGTTTTTCCGGCGGTCAGTTTCCCCACCGTCTCTTTGACGATGTATTCCACGATGTAGGTCGGTGTGTAGTAGACGCCACCCGCCTTGCGCACTTCCGGTTTCTCTTCGACCACGGCGCGGTGACCGTCGGTGAGGCGGATGACCTTGCCGAGGAATTGTTCGTAGACATGGCCGAGGATGTCGGCGGGAAGGACGCTGAACTCATAGGGGCTATCGGGGAAGTAGAGACTTTTCAGCATGTCGCGGAGCAGTTTGTCGTCGAGGGAAAGGGCGAGGGTTATCTCGTCGGGCGGCTCCGCGGCGTCGCGTTCGGCCTTGAAGTGGAAGAGCCCCGAATTGTAGCGGGCGTCGGCCTCGCGGAATATCATCCCGAGCCGTTTGTAGATGTCGCCGCCATTGGAGAGGGCGAGAAGTCGGCCGTAATCCTCGATGCCGCGATCTTCGCAGATGCGCAGGAAGATGATCCGGTCGATGGTTCGCTGGACGGCGAAGTTGAGTTCGCGCTGGGTGAGCGCCGCGTTACGGATGGCGAGATTGTGGGCAAGGTCGTTGCGCCACGACTCGATGGTGCGCAGGAAATCGGCGTCCACTTCCGCCGTGCCCCGTTTCCCTTTGTTCGTTTCGGCGTAGCGGTCGAACGAACCTTTGAGTATCGCTTCGCGCGAGAAGGTCGCGTAGAGCCAGTCCCATTTTTCGGCGTATTCGCGGAAGGTGCAGTAGAACACGCGGGCGGTGGCCGCCTTGTCGGCCGGATTGGGGCGGACGCGGCAATCGTAGACGGCGAATTCTTCGAAGTCGGAAAGGATGGAAAGGGGCAGTTTGGCGCTCCATGCGTAGCGGCGCAGTTGGTATGCCGCCGAAATGTCGTCTTTTACCGCGACGCTCGGTTTTTTCGCTTCGAGGAAGAATTTGCGGACCCCGCCGATGCGGAACCCGTAGTCGGGCGCTTTGACCGCGCCGCCGATCCGCAGGGTGTCTTCATGCACCACATCCTTGTACGCCTCGGCGTACCCCTGTTCGTTGTCGATGTCCCAGCCGAGCGCTTTGAAGAACGGGTCGAGGAATTCGCGCCGGAGCGACGCCTCTTTGTAGTCGCCCGATTTGTAGGAATCGAGTTGTTCCTCGAACCGTTCGATGAGGTTAAGAAGGCTTTGTGGCGCGGTCATGTTCCCCTCGTTTTTCAAGACGGCTTATCCTATCCCTTTTCATGTCCCTTTTCAAATAATTCCACCACCGTCGTTATATCACGGGAAAGGGGACATCGGGTGTCCCGGCGGGGGAGGTCGCGGAAAGAGGGCGCGGCGCGGGAGAGAGTTCCCGCTATTTCTTCAAGCCGTCGAAATTCTTCATGATATCGCTCACTCGTATCTTGCGGAGCGACACTTCGAGGAGCGCGCGGACTTCGCCGGTCAGCGAACGGAAACGGCAGTTCTCATCGTGACAGATCGGTTCGAGAAAAAGGCAGGTGTTGGTCGGGAGCGGCCCTTCGATGACGGTGACGAGATCGTAAGCGGTTATCTCGCTCGGTTTCTTGGCGAGCGTGAAGCCGCCGCGTGCGCCGCGTTTCGAACGGATGAGTTTTTCCTTGACGAGCGGCTGGAGCACCTTCGCGAGATAGGTCTCCGACACCTTGAGGTCCTTCGCCATCCGCTTGACCGACGCGTTCCGGTCGGATGCCGCGATGTAGGCGAGCGCGTGGATCGCGATGTTGACCCGTTCCGAGATGTTCAGCAGTTTGTTCATGGCCGTGCCCTCTTTTCTATGATCACACTAAAATGTCTTCCGGCGGCAGGTGCCCTTTTTTCTCCACGAGTTGCAATCGGACGCGGCCGAGGGCGTCGGTCAGTTCGTTCGGTATCTTCGCGCCGTAGAATTCCTGTATCTTCCGTTCCGCCTCGTCGTACTTCTCGGCGAGGAGTTTCCACTGGAAGTTGCTTTTGCAGAGCATCAGTTTGATGTCTATATCGTTCAGTGATTTCATGAAGATGCGGATGTCCATCCTAGCCCTTCGCTTTTTTCCATGCCTCGAAATCGGGGATGTCGAAGGCCGAGATGTAGTACTGGGTCAGGTATTCGCGGAACCGTTCCTGATCCGAGAGCACCTTGAACCCGTGTTTTTTGTCGATGTACTTGACCGCCTCCATGTATATCTTGTCGAAGTTGGAGCGGCCGACCCGCATCTTCGCCTTGTCTATCTCCATCGAAACGAAGGTGCGGTACGCCTTCATGAGCCCGTCGTCATCCAGATGTATCGCCGTTCTGCCGGGTATCATCTCTTCGACCGGCTCTTCGGCGGGCGCCGGTCTCTCTTTCACCGGCGGGCGTCCCCGTCCTTTCGGCGGCTGTTTCTTCTCCGGCTCTTTCGCTTTCTTCGCGTCGCGGCCGGTGTCCTTTCCTTTCTTCGGTTCCTCTTTTTTGCCGCCGCGCGGCCTGCCCTCCTGTTGCTGCCTGTCCGGCTGTTTCTGCATTTCCGGTCTCGCGGGTTCCTTCTCCTTTGCGCGGGGCGCCTTTTCCGGCTCCGCCTCCGGTTCGTCCTTTTTCTTCTCGTCGACCTTTTTCATGGTCTCAGGATCGAAGGGAAGGTAGAGTGCGTAGGTGCTCTGGTACTCCGATATCTTCTCAACGACCGCGAGTCCCCGTTTACAGAGTCTGTCGAGCAGGCGCGAGAATTCGTCCTGAGCCAGTTCGTCGAGCCCGACGCTCTTCTTGAGTCCAGCGCCGAGATAACCGTAGTTCTTGTGGATGCTGAAGGAGTAGAGGAGCAGCTTGATGTAGAGCGTATATTCGTTCAGCGGGAGCGGTTGAAGGGTACGGGCGAATTCATGCGGGATGACGATGTCCTGCGTGATGACCGTGACCTGTATCTTCTCTATCGGCTCCTCGATGATCGGCGCTATCCATTCCTCCTTGACCGGCTGGGATTTGACGATGACCGGCTGAGGCGCGGGGGCGGGCGGCGGCGTGACGGGCGGTTCGGCCTTTTTCTGCTCGACGGGCGCCGGGGGGCGCATGTCGGGACGGGGTTCGGGCTGGGGGGCTGGTCTCTGTGCGACCGGCTGGTGGTGCTGTTGTTGACGCTCCTTTTCCCTCTCGCGGTCGCGATCCCACGAACGGTGCTCTTGCGGGGGGGCATCGTACCGGTCGTTCCGATCGGTGCGCGGAGGACGGTGGTCGCTCCGTTCGGGCTGGCGGTCGTTCCGGTCGGCATGGTCGAGGCGATCGCGGTGCGGGGGGCGTTCGAACTGGTCGGGGCGACGGTCGGAACGCGTCTGGTCCTGACGGTCCTGACGGTCGTACCGATCATTATTCCGGTCGGGGCGGTCGTTCCGGTCGGTGCGCTCCTGTCGTTCTTTGGGCGGGTAGGGGCGCTCCTCGCGCCGTGATTCCGCGTGACGGTCGGGGCGTTCCGATTGCCGGTCGCGGGGGTGCGGCGGTCTCGATCCGTTCTCGTCGGCGACCTTTTTCAGGTACCGGATGATCTCCTCTTTCGCCTTTTCCTTCACTGCTTCGGAGATCGCTTTCAAAATGCCCATGCTTTCACCTCGTATGGGGTAGGCTTATAATGTCTCGCGGGTGGCTGCGCCGTTCACGGCAGGTCCTGTTTTGCCGAGAAGGTCTTGCAGGCGACCACTTCCTCGCCCTTGTATTTGCAGGCGATGAACCAATAATATATCTGTTTCTCGTTCATGACGGAGCGGTACCGGTAGGTCTCGCTCTTCCCATCCTTCGCGAACTCGTCGAGCGCGACCTTCTTCAGAGTGTCGTTCGCGTCGCGACGCAGTTCGAACTTGAAGGGGGCCTCGCGGTTCATCTTGAACGGCGGCTGTATCGCAATGGTGTAATCGACACCGCCCTCCTTCTTCTCGAAACTCACCGTCGCTTCGGCCGGTTTTTCCGTTTTCTGATCCTTCCCCTCGGCTGATACGATCAGGCAGAAGAAAAGGAACGGGAAAAGGGGTGCGACGGATCTCATGCCGTCTCCGAGAAGGAGACGACGATCTTGACGACGCCGAAACGATAGGAATGCTCGATGCCGGCGATGGCATCCTCCTTCCCCTCGATCGGTATCACCTTGAGGTAATCGCCGGTCGCACGCTCCATGTGGAGGTAACGGCGACCGCGCCGGTCGGGCTGTTTCTTGGCGCCGCGGAAGACGAGCATCCCGTTGTGGTGCGATATCTCTATGGTCGAGGCATCGAGGGCCGGGGTCTCGAGGAACAGTATCTGGCGGTCGCCGTCGAGATAACTGTCTACGGCGGGCGAGATGACATGGAGCCCCTTTTCGTCTTCTATGTATTCCTCGCTCATGCGGGCGACATAGTGGGCGATGACCCGTTCCATGCTGAGACGCAGGTCGATGAGCCGCTCTATCTTCATGGGACGCTAACCTCCATAACGGACCCCATTATATGAATAGAAAAAACAAAAAGTCAAAGAAACGGCGGCCACGGTCTGCGGGAGGAGCACTTTCTTGACCTTATCGAGGCGTGGCGGTACCATGGGCGCGTTCTTTTCATGGAGGTCCGATATGCGCCGTTCGTTCTGGCTCCTGACGCTGGTCCTGTTCACCGGGTGCGGTCGCGAAGAGATAGATGCCGCCGACCGCGCGGCGACCGCGGCATGGGAGGAACTTTGGGATCGCGCCGGGGAGCGGATCACGATCATGCGGGAACTCGCGCGGGATCTCTGTCCGACCGCCCCGAAAGAGGCGACATCGCTGTGTGGCGCGGTCGAGCGGTCGCTCCGTGAAGAGGACGCGGAGGGGAAAGGGGCGCGTCCGGCGGAGCATGATCGCGATGCGGTCGGTCGGGCCGGGAAACGGTACCGGGAGTGGGGGTATCATGCCGAATCGTTGCGCTCTCTGCGTAAAGGTCCGGTCGGTGAGGACCCGGCGGCGGCGGCGCTGATCGATCGCGTCCTCGCGGGCAACGAACGGGCGCTCACGGCGCGCGACCGTTACAACGACGCGGTGCTGGCCTACAATCGGGCGCTCGCCACCTTTCCCGAAAGCGTGACCAATAATATGCTGTTGCATCTTGAGCCGCGGGCGTCGTTCGCCGAGAACCGACAGTTCCGGAGGGATATGCCGGCCCGGAGATAGAGGTCCGTCAGGCGTTCATCGCCTTCAGGAAGTCGTCGTTGGTCTTGGTACGGCCCATCTTGTCGAGCAGGAATTCCATCGAATCGATGACATTGAGCGGGTGGAGCAGTTTGCGCAGTATCCACACGCGATTGAGGATGTCCTTTTCGAGCAGGAGTTCCTCTTTTCTCGTGGCCGACTTGTTGATATCGAGGCACGGGAATATGCGTTTTTCCATCAGTTTCCGGTCGAGGTGGATCTCCATGTTGCCGGTGCCCTTGAACTCTTCGAAGATGACCTCGTCCATGCGTGAACCGGTATCGATGAGCGCGGTCGCGATGATGGTCAGCGAACCGCCTTCTTCGATGTTGCGCGCGGCGCCGAAGAAGCGTTTGGGCTTATGCAGGGCGTTGGCGTCGACGCCGCCCGACAGGATCTTGCCCGACGGCGGAACGACGGTGTTGTAGGCGCGGGCGAGACGGGTGACCGAATCGAGCAGTATCACCACAACGTATTTGAACTCGACCATCCTTTTGGCCTTTTCAAGAACCATCTCGGCGACCTGCACATGGCGGGTGGCCGGTTCGTCGAAGGTCGAGGAGACGACCTCGGCCGCGACCGACCGCATCATGTCGGTGACCTCTTCGGGCCGTTCGTCGATGAGGAGCACGATGAGTTTCACTTCGGGATGGTTGGCGGTGACGCTGTGGGCGATGTCCTGCAGCAGGACCGTCTTGCCGGTGCGCGGCGGTGCGACGATGAGGCCGCGCTGGCCCTTACCGATCGGCACGAGCAGGTCCATGATGCGCATCGACATGACCGAATTCTTGCGCGTCTCGAGATGTATCTTCTCGGTTGGGTAGAAGGGGGTCAGGTTGTCGAACAGCGGGACATGTTTTATCTTGTCGAGTTCGGTCTCGTCGAAGATGCTGTTTATCTTCTGCAGGGCGAAATAGCGTTCACCCTCCTTCGGGCTGCGGATGTCGCCCTCGACCGTCATGCCGGTGCGCAGGTAGTAGCGCTTGATCATTGCCGGCGGGACATAGATGTCGTCGGGGCCCGGGAGGTAGTTGTAGCGCGGCGAGCGCAGGAAGCCGAAACCGTCAGGCAGTATCTGTAGGACGCCGTCGGCGGTGATCGCCTCGTTGCGGTCGGCCAGTTTCTGCAGGATCTCAAAAATGAGTTCCTGCGACCGTTTTGAAGACGCGTTCTCGATACCGAGGTCGTCCGCCATCTTCACGATGGCTTCGTTCTTGAGGTTCTTGAGTTCTTGAAGATTCATACAATGCTCCTTACCTTGTCAGGTATGCTGGTTGTTCTCGTCATGCGTTCTTAACACTTCGCGTGTCGGCATGTGCGTTCAAGGCACCGTTCGGTTTGTTGCCGTTGGGGGTGGACCTTATGGAGATACGCCGTAAGTACGGGGTCATCCTATCGCGCCCGGGCGCGCTGTCAAGTATTTTCCGTGTTTTTTTCACTGGTCGGAACAGGGTGGCTACGCGCCTTCCTCTCTTTTTTTGGTTGAGTGTCTGAGTATCTTGAGCGGCGGTTCGCCCGACTCGACGACCGCCTTGGTGATAACTATCTCTCTCACGCGGTCCTTTTCTTCGGGGGCCGCGTACATGATGTCGAGCATCATCTTTTCCATGACGCGCCGCAGGCCGCGCGCGCCGGTCTTCAGCGTCGCGGTCTGCCGCACGATCTCCCGCAGGGCCTCCTCGTGCACGGTGAGCGTGATGTCGTCCATGTTCAGCAGGGCGCGGAACTGCTTGACGAGCGCGTCCTTGGGCTCGGTGAGTATGCGCAGAAGGTCGGATTCGTCCAGTTCGTGCAGGTGACCGACGACCGGGAACCGTCCGATGAATTCGGGGATGAGCCCGAACTTGAGCAGATCCTCCGGCTGAAGATGGGCGAGGATGTCGGGGGCGGTCTCCGTCTTTTTCTTCGGCGTCCGGCCGAACCCGAGTTGCGAGCCGCCGATGCGGCGCGATATGATCTGGTCGAGCCCGACGAAGGCGCCGCCGGCGATGAACAGGATGTTGCTCGTGTCTATCTTGATGTATTCCTGCTGGGGGTGCTTGCGGCCGCCTGCGGGCGGGACGCTGGCGACGGTCCCTTCAATGATCTTGAGGAGCGCCTGTTGTACCCCTTCGCCCGACACATCGCGGGTTATCGAGGGGCTGTCGGACTTGCGCGCTATCTTGTCGACCTCGTCGATGTAGACGATGCCGCGCGAGGCACGCTCGACATCGAAGCCGCAGTTCTGCAAAAGCAGGAGCAGGATGTTCTCGACATCCTCGCCGACATAGCCCGCCTCGGTGAGCGTGGTGGCGTCGGCGATGGCGAACGGCACATTGAGCGTCCGGGCGAGCGTCCGGGCAAGCAGGGTCTTGCCGCAGCCGGTGGGACCGGCGAGCAGGATGTTGCTTTTCTGTATCTCGACCTCATCGGCTGCCGCGGCGCCCCGATGTATCCTTTTATAATGGTTGTACACCGCGACCGACAGGACCTTTTTGGCGTATTCCTGCCCGATGACATGGAGATCGAGTTCCCTCTTTATCTCGGAGGGGAGCGGCAGGTGCGCGCGGCCTTCGGTCGACGGTTCGGCCGATTCGTCGCGGACGATCTCGCCGCAGAGCGTCACGCAGTCGCTGCAGATGAATACGCCGCCCGGCCCCGCGATGATGCGGCCGTTGGGCATGAGTTCCTCCTGCGGTTTGCCGCAGAAGGAGCAGCGGATGGGGGTGTCCCGGCGGTTGCGCGAGGTCATTTCTTCGTTATCACCTGATCGATGATGCCGTAGGCCTTCGCCTCTTCGGGCGACAGGAAATGGTCCCGTTCCATGTCGCGGCGGAGGTTCTTCTTGTCGGCGCCGGTATGTTTGGCCATGATGTCGATGATGCGCTCCTTGATGGAGAGTATCTCCTTGGCGTGTATCTCGATGTCGCTCGCCTGTCCATGAAAGCCGCCGAGCGGCTGGTGTATCATGACGCGGGCGTTGGGAAGCGCGAACCGCTTGCCGGGGGTGCCGCTCGCCAGCAGGATCGCCCCCATGCTCGCCGCCTGCCCGATGCAGATGGTGGTGACCGGCGGTTTGACATACTGCATGGTGTCGTAGATGGCGAAGCCCGCGGTGACGAGTCCGCCGGGGCTGTTGATGTACAGTTGGATGTCCTGCGCCGGGTCCTGCGATTCGAGGAACAGCAGTTCGGCGACGACGAGATCGGCGAGATCGTTGGTTATCTCGCCGCTGATGAAGATGATGCGGTCCTTGAGCAGGCGCGAGTAGATGTCATATGCCCGCTCCGACTGGCCCTCCCGTTCGACGACGATCGGGACGAGCGATGACAGGGGTCGGTGTTTCATGGGTATCCTCACGGTTGTTCTTTCCTGCTCTCATCCAGCGGCTTTTCGATGAATCGCGCCTTTTCGACGAGTTTGTCGATGACCCGTTCGTCCCGCAGGGCGAGCCGTTTCTGTTCCCAGCGGCCCTGATCGAGATAACGCTTGTAGTGTTCGACGGGGATGTGGTAACGGGCCGCCTCTTTTTCTATCTCGCGCTCGATGTCACGCTCCGATACGGTGACCGACAGGGTCTCGGCCAGTTGCGAAAGCAGGATGAACCGGCGTATCGCGGTCTCGGCGTCACGCGCCATCTTCTGCTTGTCCTCGTCCGAAAGGGCGGCGCCGGGATCCTTTTCGAGATGTTCCTTCTCGCGGACCGCTATCTCGGAACTCAGGAGCGAGGGCGGCAGGTCGAATGGATATTCTTTCAGGTAACGGTCGAGGGTAAGGTGCCGTTTCTGTTCGATGTTCAGTTCGTCGAGATAGCGTTCTATGTCGCGCCGTATCTGGTCGCGGAGTTCGGCGACCGTTTTCGCCTTGGGCTCGTGCTGGGCGACGAGTTCATCGGTGAGTTCCGGCAGGTGCGGTTCCTCGATGCTCCGGACCTCGATGGCGAAATCGACCGCCTTACCGGCGAGGTCCTTGGCGTGGAAGGTCTCCGGGAAGTTGACCGTGAGGTCGAACTTGTCGCCGGCGCGACGCCCCGCGAGCGCCGTTTCTATCTCGGGGAGGAAATTCTTCTCGCCCAGCAGCACCGGCACATCGGCGCCGGAGAGTCCGGGCCGTTTCTCGCCATCCACGCTCCCTTCGAAGGTGATGGTCGCGCGGTCCTTTTCCTGCGCCGGCCGGTCGGCCGCCGTGAAGGATACCTGCCGGCGGCGGAACGATTCGATCTCTTCGTCGATGAGGTGTTCGCGGAGCGGGATGGGGGTCCATTCCACCGTGAGTTCCTGCACCGTCGCGCCGGTGTCGGGGAACACCTCGACGCGGCACGAGAACGAGAAGGGGGCGCCGTCGGCGACCGGGCCGCTCTTATTGATGTCGGCGTAACGGAACGGGCGCAGTTTCTCCTTTTCGGCGATCTCCTGCAGGCCGCTTTCCAGCAGGTGCTGTTCGGTCTCTTCGCGCACTGCCTTGCCATAGCGCTGCTGGATGACCGCCGCCGGTATCTTGCCGGGACGAAAGCCGGGGATGGTGACCGTCAGGGAGAGTCGCTTGAAGGTGTTCCGGAGCCGCTCGGCGACCTCGGATGCCGGGAAGGTGACCGAAAGTTCCTTCTCGGTCGCGCTCAGATGCTTGATCGTGTGGTCCATGTCGTTCCTCGTGACCGTTGTTTCAGTGAAGCGGTATGCCGCGGTGCCCCGTCGGGCGCCTCTGGTGCGAGGGGGGGGATTCGAACCCCCACGGTTGCCCGCTGGATCCTAAGTCCAGTGCGTCTGCCAATTCCGCCACTCTCGCGCTTGAAGACCTTTGGGTATGAGCGGTCATGCAAAAACCTTTGCGGATATAAGATGGTAGGCCCTGAAGGATTCGAACCTTCGACCCACTGATTAAGAGTCAGTTGCTCTACCAGCTGAGCTAAGGGCCCACCAAAAATGGGGTGGGTAATGGGACTCGAACCCACAACGCCCGGAACCACAATCCGGTGCTCTACCATTGAACTACACCCACCATACTCGCGATGTGAAAAAACAACCTGGCGTGCCCGAGAGGAATCGAACCTCTGGCCTACTGATTAGAAGTCAGTTGCTCTATCCAACTGAGCTACGGGCACAGTGGTCGGGGTGAGAGGACTTGAACCTCCGGCCACTTGCTCCCAAAGCAAGCACTCTAGCCAACTGAGCTACACCCCGTGTAGCGCGTTGGACTATATGACCAAACGACCCAAAATCAAGTTTTTTTGCCGAGGTGTCCCTTACGGGGCGCACTGCTCCGCCGCGCCGGGCGAGCCGTCGGGTTCCGCCGAGGCGCAGACACGGCCGGTGGTGTCTATGACCACCGAGTAGCCGCGGTCGGCCTTGCGGAACAGGCCGTCGTAGTGGGCGACCTGCAGTTTATCCTCACCGGTGAGACAGTGTATCGAGACCGATTCGGTCGATGTCAGTCCGTTGTCGGCGATGGTGGTGTCGTCCACGAAATAGATGTGAGGATTGGTATCTATGGAAAGGTGCAGTTGACTGCCGCCGCCGAGGATGAGGGCGAAATCGCCCGGTTGCAGGATAAGGTCGTTCTCGACGAGCGGGGTGAGCGGGTCCTCGCCGGCGCCGTCGCCGTTGTCGTCTATCGTGCAGAGCGAAAGGTCGAAATCGAGTTCGCCGTGGTTGTAAAGTTCGACGAACTCCCAACTCTTCTCCGGTGTCCCGGCAGGCGTGTGCATCACCTCGCTGATCATGATGTGCGGCACGGGCGACAGGGTGGCGACGGCGAGCGTCGTCGTTTCGACGCGGTCGGTGAAGTAGAGCGTGAGATCAAGGTCGTAGGAGGCGTCGGGGGCGAGCCCTTCGAGGAGGAACCGGCATTCCGTCTCGCAGAGCGCGAGTTCGCCATCGAGGGTCGCGGCGACGAGCCCCGTGGCGGCGATGGCGACCGTGGCGGTCGTGTCCTGCGGCGTGGTCGCTATCTCGGCATCTTCCGAGACCGGCGGAGTGTCGGTGAGCGAGAGCGTCATATCGGGGGCGACACCGGGGCGGGTGGTCGCGGCGATGCCGCTCAGGGTGACCTGCGCCGGCGGCGTGTCGAAGGAGAGGAGCAGTATGTTCCCCTGCGCCGTCATCGCGTCCGGTTGCGGACTCACGGCCGCCGAATCGGTCGCTATCCCGGTCGTGAAAACGATGCCGATGTTCCGTGAGCGGAGGTTGTCGCCGGGGATGATCTTTGTGACGGCGGGCAGGGCGGGGCCGATGGTGCGGGTGAAGGCCTGCGTCGCCGTCGCGTACCCGTCGTCACTTTTCTGGACAAGCGGTTTGTTGTCGGTCGATTTGAGCCCGCTCGCTATCGTGACGGTGATCGTCGCGTCGGGCAGGAGACCGGCTATCTTGAGGGTGTCGCCGGAGGCGGTCACGGTGGTCCCGTGGGCCGGGTCGCCTTCGTAAGACAGGGTCACCGCGCCGGCGACGGTGTCGGACGCTATCTCCTCGTTGAAGACGATGGTCATCGTCTCTTCCGGGTACCATACCCGATCTTCGGGCGGCGACACGATCTCGAAATAGAGGTACTCGCTGTCGGGCATCGAGAAGCGTCCGCAGGCGCAGAGGAGGGCGAGCGCTATCAGGGCTGTGTGGCGGCGCATCGGTCGAGCCTCAGTCCGGTGAGATCGTAGAACCATACCGCCAGTTTCTTCGCCGCTATCTCGGCGGGCAGCAACACCTCCGGCGGCGTCTCGACGCCGTTCAGCGTCAGCGCTTTCACGACCGCGACATAGTAGTAGGCGTAGGTCATCTTCTCGACCAGTTCGGTGCGGAACTGGTGCAGGCGCTGTTCCTGTTCGCTGAACTTGATGAGGTCGGTGTTGTACAGGAGCCGGGCGAGATCGAACTCGAGTTTACCGCCCACCTCGAAGGCGTTGATGTCGCCGATGGTCGTGTTGTTGTCGTCGGGACCGACGGTGACATAATCCTTGCCGACGCTGATGTTGTTCTGCCGGTACAGGTAGAGTCGGTCGTCGCTCCGGTATTTCGCCCACGCCGACATTCTGGGGAACAGCGCGGCGACCCGCGTGTTGTCGCGTGCGTCGCGCACCGCCTTTTCGAGGTCCTTTACCTGCTGGAGCCCCTTGGCCAGGGCATCGACGAGCGGGTGGCAACTGTAGTCCTTCTCGAGCGTCTCGACGGAGATCCTCTTCCCCTTGAGGTATCTGGTCATCTGCTCGAGCCCCGGATCGGTCGCGCCGAGCGACAGGGCGGTAAGCAGGATGATCGCGCAGACGCTACACCTCATCACCGTTCTCTTCCCATGCATCTTCATCCTCCTCGTCATCATCGAGTATCTCTTCCAACCGGTTCCTGATGTACATCGCCTCGCGTATCGAAAGATAGGGGTCGCTGACCTGCAATAGTTCGGGGTCCAGCCGCTCGGCATCCATGCCTTCCTGCGAGAACGAGAGCGAGAGAAAGACCGCGTACCAGAGTTTGCCGTCGGTCTGTACGATGGCGCGGAACTCGGTGGAGAAAAGTAGCGAGAAGAAAAAAAGAAATACGCCGTTGAAGAAAGCGTTCCGCATAGTATCCCACAACCCGGACGACCGGCGCGATACTACTTTGACGAAAAAAATGAAGTCAAGAAAAAAAACGCCGAAGAAAAGAAATTATTTGTGAACGAGTCCCGCCCCCCCGGCATTACCGTGAAAAAGTTCTTGGGTTATTTGTTTGAAATATCGCGCGACTGTGGTATCGTTACGGCGTTTTGTCGGTCTATGCGACGGAGTCCGAGATGAAGAAGAGGATCGAGAAGATGCGCGGCGAGTTCACGACCGCGTTGCAGGCGGCCGCGGTGCCCGAAGATGCCGAGAAGGTGCGCGTGGCGTTCCTCGGCAAGAAAGGGGTGCTGACCGAGGTACTCAAAGGGATGAAGGATCTTACCCCTGACGAGCGGCGCGAGGTCGGAGCGCTCTCGAACGCGCTCAAGGATGAGTTCGAGAGGCTGCTTGCGGCGCGGGCGGCCGAACTCGGTCGCGGCGAGATAGAGAAGAAACTGGCCGCCGAGTGGGAGGATATCTCGTGGCCGAGTGGGCTTTCACGCGGCGCGGCGCACCCGATCGCCGTCATCCGTCGGCGCGTCAAGGAGATATTCGTCTCGATGGGCTTCGAGGTGCTCGACGGTCCCGAGATGGAGGAGGAGACAAATAACTTCGATAAGTTGAATATCCCGCCCGACCATCCGGCGCGCGACGCGCAGGACACCTTCTGGCTCGACAACGGGATGCTCCTGCGGACCCATACCTCGCCGGTGCAGGTGCGCGGCATGCTGTCGCACACCCCGCCGTTCAAGTTCATCGCCCCCGGCAAGGTCTATCGTAACGAGGCGGTCGACGCAAGCCACGAGCACACCTTCCACCAGATCGAAGGGATGGTGGTGGACAAGAACATATCGGTCGCCCATCTGATATACTCCATGAAGACCCTGCTGACCGGTATCTTCGAAAAAGAGGTCGAGGTGCGCCTGCGCCCCGGGTTCTTCCCGTTCGTTGAGCCGGGGTTCGAACTCGACATCAAATGCCTCATCTGCGGCGGCAAGGGTTGTTCGGTCTGCAAACAAAGCGGTTGGCTCGAACTGATGCCGTGCGGTATGGTCCACCCCGTGGTCCTGCGTAACGGCGGCATCGACCCTGAGGAGTTCTCCGGGTTCGCCTTCGGGCTCGGGCTCGAACGACTGGTCATGATGAAGTACGGGATCGACGACATCCGCCTCTTCCACGGCGCCGATCTCCGTTTCTTCACGCAGTTCTAAAGGAGGCTACGATGTTGCTGTCGCTTTCATGGATACGGGAATATGTCGATCTTGAGGGGATAACGCCCGAGGATATCGTGAAAAGACTCGCGCTCTCGACCGCCGAGATAGAGTCGGCCCACTGGGTCGGTCGTCACTTCGAGCAGGTCAAGGCCGCCCGCATCGAGAAGATAGAGAAGCATCCGAACGCCGAGAAGATACGACTCGCGACGATATTCGACGGAAAGGATCGCGCGACGGTGGTCTGCGGCGCCCCGAACATCGAGGAGGGGCAGGTCGTTCCCTACGCGCCGCTCGGCACGGTGCTCCCCGGGGACTTTGAGATAAAGCCGGCCAAGATACGCGGCGTCGAGAGTTGCGGCATGCTCTGTTCGGCGAAGGAACTGGGGCTTGGCGACGATCATTCGGGCATCCTGCAACTCGACCGGAAGGTGGAGCTCGGTACGCCGCTCTCGACGCTCTACGGTCCGGCCGATCTCATCATCGAGATAGAGAACAAGACGGTCAACCATCGGCCCGACCTCTGGGGTCACTACGGTTACGCCCGCGAACTGCGGACGATATTCAACCGGCCGTGGAAAAAGAAACTCGAGTTCACCGGCGTCAAGCCCGATAAAAAAGAGGAAGAACTTTCCATCGAGTTCGCTACCGATAAGGCGCTCCACTACATCGGCGTCAAGATGTCGGGTATCAAGATCGGTCCGTCGCCCGACTGGTTGCGCGCCCGTATCGAGGCGATCGGTCACCGCTCCATAAACAACATCGTGGACATCACCAACTTCGTGATGTTCGAAACGGGACACCCGCTCCACGCCTTCGACCGCAGGGACATAGCCGGATCGACCATTATCGTGCGGAATGCGTCGGCGGGCGAGAAGTTCACGACGCTCGACGGCGTCGAGCGCGTACTGCTCGAACGCGATATCGTTATCGCCGATAAGGACAAGGCGGTCGCGCTTGGTGGCGTTATGGGCGGCCTCCACAGCGAGGTCGAGTCTGATACGACCGAGATCATCATCGAATCGGCCCTCTTCGATCCGGCAACGATACGCCGCACCGCCAACCGGCTCGACCTGCGTACCGACGCGGCCCAGCGGTTCGAGAAGGCGATGTGGGTCGAGAATTCGTGGCTTGCCGTCCAGCGGTGCATCGAACTGATAAAGGAACTCGTCCCCGGTGCGGTCGTGACGAGCGAGGCGGCCCATCGCGATGCGAGCGGGAAGTACGGCTTCACCGGTTCGATATCGACCTCATGCGACCGTATCCGGGCCATGCTCGGCGTGCGCCGCGACGATCTACCCGACGCACGGATCGAGGGGATACTCCTGCTCCTCGATTTCGAGGTGAAGCGGGAAGGGGACCGGCTCGTCATCCCGGTGCCGCCGCACCGTCGCAGTAAGGATGTGTCACTTGAGGCCGATATCGTTGAAGAGGTGGGGCGCATCCACGGGTACGACAACATCATGCCGCGCGCGCCGCTGTTCCCGATGACACCGCCGCCGCGCAACGGACTGCTCGATAAGGAGGAGCGGCTCCGCGATGTATTGGTGCGCGAATTCGGCGCCTGCGAGATCATGACCTACTCCTTCCTCTCCGACAACGAGCATGCGGCGTTCCCTTTGCCCGACAACGAGGCGGTGCGCGCGCCGTCGCTCAAGGAGACCCCGTGGTTGCGGCATACGCTGACGCCGGGGATGCTGAAGGCGCTGGCGGTGAATCATCGCCAGTACGAACGCTTCACGCTGTTCGAGTTCGGTCGGGTGTTCCGTCGCGGCGGCGAGAACCGCCGGTTGGCGGTGCTCATCCGCGACGATAGAGACATCTTCCGGATGACCAAGCGGATCGTCGAGGCGTTCATGGCCGAACTGAAGGTCCCCGCGTTCCAGTTCGAACGGGCGAAAAAGGAATCGGTGCCCTTCCATGAGGATGTGGCGCTTCACCCGGGGCGTGGCGCGCTGGTCCGGGCGATGGGAAAACTGGTGGGCATGTGCGGCGAGGTGCATCCCGCCCTGCTCGAACAATGGGATGTCAGGGGGCGCGCCGGCATCATGGAGTTCGATATCGACCTGCTCGGTTCCCTGCCGGCCAAGAGCGAGAAGTACAAGCCGATACCGAGATTCCCCGCGACCTTCTTTGAACTCACCGTGCTGACGTCGGAACGGACCGAATCGGCGGCGGTCGGCACGGTGGCCTATAAAACGATCGACAAGAAGATATTCTCCGGGTGCGAGGTCGTGAGTTCCTACAAGGGGCCGGGTGTTCCCGAGGGGCAGATGAGCCTTTCGCTTCGCGTGACGCTCGCTGCGCCCGACCGGACGCTCACGAGCGACGAGATGAAGCAGGCGCAGGAGGCACTCATCGCGGCGTTCGCGAAACAGGGCTGGCCGCTCAAAGGGGCCTGAATGCGCAAGGGCGAGATCATCATAAAGACGCCGGAGCAGATAGCCGGTATCGCGCGGGCGGGGGTGTTGACCGGGCGACTCTTCGACGAACTGAGAAGTTATATCAAGCCAGGGGTGACGACGCTCCAGATAGATGCCTTCGCCGACCGGTTCATCAAAAAGAACGGCGGCAAACCGACCTTTAAGTCGGTGGAGAATTACCATCATGCCACCTGCGTCTCGCTCAATAACGAGGTGGTCCACGCCATCCCGCGCAAGGATCGCGTCGTTCAGCGCGGTGATATCGTCAAGGTCGACTGCGGCGTGACGCTCGACGGTTTCATCGGCGACCGGACGATGACCTACCTGATGCCGGGGGTGAGCGACGAGGCGCGGCGGCTCGTCGAGGTGACGCGAGAATGTCTTAATATCGGCATCGGACAGATGCTCGTCGGCAACCGCATCGGCGACATCGGTGCGGCGATACAGGAGTACGCCGAATCGCACGGCTACGCGGTCGTCAAGGAGTATGTCGGTCATGGTACCGGCATCCACCTGCACGAGGAGCCGTCGGTGCCCCATTTCGGCAACCGGGGTGAAGGAGTGCTTCTGCGGGAGGGGATGGTGCTCGCGGTCGAGCCGATGATAAACGAGATAGGCGACGGCTGTCGGGTGCTTCCCGACGGCTGGACGGTGGTGACCGAGGACGGCGGGCTGTCGGCCCAGTTCGAACACACCATCGCGATAACGGCGCAGGGTCCGCGCATACTGACGGAGGCGTGAGATGGCGAAGAAAGGCGGGGCGACCGGCATCCTGTGGAAGGCGCTCCTTTTTGTCGTATTCGTGATACTGCTCGCGAATTTCAACTGGGGCGGCAAGCCGCTCTACAAAGTCATCTTCCCGGGACTCGATCGCGGCGTGGAGAAGACGGTCGACAAGGTCGGCGACGCGACGAAGGACGGCCTTGAAAAAGCCAAGGATACCGTGGTGGACGCCGCGCAGGAGGTGAAGGAGCAGGTGACCGGAGAGACGAAAAAGTCGGAATTCTCCAAAGAGGACCGCGAGAAACTCGATCAAGTAATCAAGGACAATGTCCAGAAAAAGTAGTCTTTCGCCGCGCGACACTGTGGCGATCCTCACGCGGCTCCGCCGGTGGGCCGCATCGCTTGAGTACGCCCCCGTCATCGATCTTATGGCCTCGCAGGGCGACACGCCGTGGCGGATACTCGCCGCGACGATGCTCTCGGCCCGCACCAAGGATGAGACGACCGCGGCGGCGGCGCGGCGACTCTTCGCCATCGCCGAGAATCCCGAAAAGACGCTCACGGTGCCGGTGGCGAAGCTCGAGAAACTCGTCTTCCCGGTCGGCTTTTATCAGGTGAAGGCGGCGCGGCTCCATGAACTCGCCCGCGCCGTGATCGATCGGCACGGCGGGAAAGTGCCCCGGACGCTCGACGAACTCACCGCGCTCCCCGGCATCGGCATCAAGACGGCGACGCTCGTCCAGATAAAGGCCTTCGGCATCGACGAGATCTGCGTCGACACCCATGTCCACCGCATCGCGAATATGTGGGGCATCGTGAACACCAAGCAGCCCGACGACACCCGCCCCGCGCTCAAGAAGGTGGTGCCGAAAAAGCACTGGCGGTCGGTCAATCAGGACCTCGTGACGCTCGGCCAGACCATCTGCAAACCGCAGAAACACTACTGCGACCGCTGTCCGGTCAGCGATCTCTGCCCCGTTTCGACGATCCGTTAAAAATTGCTTTCGACCGGGCTTCCGGTTATCCTGTGACGCTTCGGGTCACTCGGACGGTGCACCGGTGACCGATCGGACCATCACCACGGGAGGAGACCATGAAAAAGATCACCTTTTCCCTCGTCGTAGCGATCCTTTCGTTCTTCCTGCTTTCCGGATGTGACCTCAAAGGCTGTCTTGAGAGTTGCGATGAGAACAGCGACTGTCTTACCCAGTACAACTGCTATGATGTCTCCGGCAGGGGAAAAGTGTGTATCCCCGATGAGTGTGGTGGTTGTTTCAGTTCCGACCAGACCTGTTACTACTACCAGGATCCGAGCGATTCGACCTCCTGCACCTTCACTTATTGCGGGTATTGAGAGACGGGACTGGCCGGTATTACGCGCCGAAATTCTGGATATCGGTCCAGTTGGCGACATTACGGGTCTTCATGTCGGGAACGATCTGACCGGCGAGTTTAGCCAATACATTGCCGGGGCCGACCTCGATAAGTTCGGTGACGCCGCTGCGATGGGCGAACAATATCGAGTCCTCCCAATTGACCGCGCCGCAGATCTGTGAGGTGAGGAGCGGGCGGATCTCTTCGATCGAAGTGAAGGGGCGTGCGGTGACATTCGATATGACCTCGGTGCGGAACCCGTTCAGGTTCATCCCCCAAAGCACCTCCTTCATCCGCGTCTCGGCCGGTTTCATCAGTTCGCTGTGGAACGGCGCGCTGACCTTGAGTTTCATCGCCTTCTTATTCTCGGTCTTGAGTTTGTTGACGACCCAATCGACACCCTCGGCGATCCCCGATATGACGATCTGTTTGGGCGAGTTGAAGTTGGCGGGGCTTACGATATGGCCTGATTCGTCACATATCTTGTACACGGTGTCGCGCGGGACATCGATGACCGCCGCCATCGAGCCCTTCCCGAACTCGACCGCATCCTGCATGAACGAACCGCGCTGATGGACCGCGCGGACCGCTTCGGCGAAGTCGACCGCGCCGGAGGCGACGAGAGCCGTGTATTCCCCCAGCGAGTGACCGGCCATGTATTTCACCCCGTCGATAGGGTGTCGTTTCGAAAGCTCGTTCCAGAGCGCGTATGACACGGTCAGTATCGCCGGCTGTGTGTGCTTAGTGAGCATAAGGTCCTCGGCGGGGCCTTCGAAGCATATCTTGGTGATGGAAAAACCGAGCGCCGCGTCGGCCGCGTCGAATATCGCACGGGCATCGCTGCTGTTCTCATAGAGGTCTTTGCCCATACCGACCACCTGGGAACCCTGACCCGGGAACACCACGATCTTGGTCATCTTTCGTCTCCGAAAACCTGTTTGTCAAACACCGGGGTCTCGATACTGGACTGACACGCCAGTCTAGTTGCGATGATACGGAAAAACGCAAAGAAAGTCAATAGGTAAAGAAAATAAATATCTCTTTGTTATCGGTATGTTACAGAAGAAAATGACATTCGGGTCTAGTAGCAAAAGGCGACCGAGCCGTAGGTGAGTCCCGACCCGAGGGCGGTCAGCACGATGTTCTGTCCATGCTTGAGAAGTCCCTTTTCCTCCATTTCAGAGAGGGCTATCGGTATGCTCGCGGCCGAGGTGTTGCCGACATGATCGATGTTCTGGTAGACCTTCTCCATGGGGAAGTTGAGTCGTTTGCCGACCGTCTCGATGATACGGGTGTTCGCCTGATGGGGGATGATCCAACTCACCTGATCGAGAGAAAGCCCTGCGATCTTCATCGATTCGAGCGCCGCTTCCGACATGTCCTTGACCGCCTGTTTGTAGACCTCCTGTCCCTCCATCCGGGTGTAATGGAGGCGTTTTTCGACCGTTTCATGGGTCGCCGGTATGCGCGACCCCCCGGCGGGGAATTCTATGAGGTGGCTGAAATTGCCGTCGGTGGCGAGATGGGCCGCGAGGATGCCGGGAGCATCGCTCGCCTGAAGTATCGTCGCGCCCGCGCCGTCGCCGAACAGGACGCAGGTGTTGCGATCCTGCATGTCGGTGAATTTGGAGAGATTCTCGGTGCCGATGACGAGGATGGTCCGGTACAGGCCGCTCTTGATGAACGAATCGGCGGTGGTGATGCCGAACACGAACCCGGCGCAGGCGGCACCGATGTCGAAGGCGGGAATGTGGCGGGTCAGTCCGAGCGTCCGCTGGACGAGCGCCGCGGTCGAGGGGTAGTGCATGTCGGCGGTGACGGTCGCGACGAGGATGGCGTCGATGTCGTTCTTGTCGATACCGCTTTTTTCTATGACCCGTCTGGCCGCCTCGGCCGCCATGGTGGAAGCGGTCTCGCCATCCTCGGTGAAATGGCGCTCGCGGATGCCGGTGCGGGTGCGGATCCATTCGTCGGAGGTCTCGACCATCTTCTCGAAGTCGGCGTTGGTCATCACCTTCGCCGGGAGATAGTGGCCGAACCCGAGGATGCGAGAGAAGGTCGTCATGATTGGGTGATCTCCCTTCAGTATTTGCCGAGCACGAGGACGCCGTTCACGCCGCCGAAGCCGAAGGAATTGGACATCGCGTAAGTGATGTTGAGCGACAGCGCCTTGTTGGGGACATAGTCAAGATCGCACTCGGGGTCGGGCGTTTCGTAATTCATGGTGCCGTGGATCTTCTGGTTGTGAATGGAAAGCGCGGTGACCGCCGCTTCGAACGAGCCGGCGCCGCCGAGCAGGTGGCCGCTCATCGACTTGGTCGAACTTATCTTGAGTTTCTTTGCGTGGTCACCGAAAAGTTGCTTGATCGCCGCCGTTTCGAGTTTGTCGTTGAAGGGGGTCGAAGTGCCGTGGGCGTTGATATACTGCACCTGTTCCGGTTTGAGGCCGGCCGAGGCGAGCGCGTACTTCATCGCGCGGAACGCCCCTTCGCCGCCCGGGGCGGGTTGGGTGACATGGTAGGCGTCGGAACTGGACCCCCAACCGATCACCTCGGCGTAGATCTTCGCGCCGCGCGCCTTGGCGTGTTCGAGTTCCTCCAGTAGGAGCGCTGCGCCTCCTTCGGCCGGGACGAAGCCGTCACGGCCCGCATCGAAGGGACGCGATGCCTTGGTCGGCTGATCGTTGCGGGTCGATAGCGCCTTCATCGAGCAGAAGCCGCCGACCGACATCGGACTGATGGCCGCCTCGACCCCGCCCGACACCATGATGTCAGCGAGCCCTTCCTTGATGAGGCGATAGCCCTCGATGACGCCGAAGGTCCCGGTGGCGCATGCGGCGACCGGGCAGGCCTGCGGTCCCTTGAGTCCGAAGCGTATCGAGACATAGCCGGGGCCGAGGTTCGCTATCATCTGCGGGATGATGAAGGGCGATATGCGGCGCGGGCCGTTCTGCATGTATTTCGCATGCTCGTTCTCGAACGAAAGGATGCCGCCGAAGCCGATGCCGATGGAGGCGCCGGCGCGTTCGCGGTCCTCTTTCTCAAAGTCGATACCGCTGTCGCGGACCGCCTCGATCGCCGTCGCGAGACAGAAGTGCTGGTACCGGTCGAGCCGTTTCGCTTCTTTCTCGTCTATGCCGTGGGCAACGGGCTGGAAATCCTTCACCTCACCCGCTATCTGGGTGGAGAAATTGGTGGCATCGAACTGGGTGATCGGCGCGATGCCACTTTTCCCTTCGATGAGTCCGTTCCAGGTCGCCGTGGCGTTGTTACCGACGGGGCTGACGATACCGACACCGGTGATGACCACTCTACGCATCCGGGCCTCCCTTATGCTTGTGCGGTGGTGCCGTTCTTAGGCGTTCACTTTGCCGCTGATGTATTCCACGGCGGCGCCGACGGTCTTGATCTTCTCGACATCCTCGTCCGGGATCTCGATGCTGAATGCCCCTTCGAGTTCCATGACGAAATCGACGACATCGAGCGAGTCGGCGTTGAGGTCTTCGATGAACGAGGTGGTCTCGGTGATCTTGCCGGCGTCGGCCGAAAGTTTGTTCGCCGCGAGTTCGATGACCTTCTTCATGATCTCCTGCTTTTCCATGGTGCTTCCTCCATACTGGTTACATTAGGGTTTGCTACATATACATGCCGCCATTGACCTTGAGCACTTCGCCGGTGATGTACCGGGCCATGTCGGAACACAGGAACAGCGCGGCGTTCGCGATGTCCTCCGGTTTCCCCGTTTCCTTGAGCGGGATGATGTCCATCAGCGCCTTCTTGGCCTCCTCGGTCATCGCATGCGTCATCGCCGTCTCGATGAAGCCGGGGGCGATGGCGTTGACACGGACCTTTTTCGATGCCAGTTCGCGGGCGAGCGACTTGGTCATCCCGATGAGCCCCGCCTTCGACGCCGCGTAGTTCGCCTGTCCGGTGTTCCCCATCTGGCCGATGACCGAGGCGATGTTGACGACGCAACCACCGTTCTTCATCAAGGGCCGCATGAGCGCCTGCGTCACCCAGAACGCGCCCGAGAGATTTATGTTGATGACCCGTTCCCATTCCTCGGGCTTCATCCTCATCGCGAGGTTGTCGGCGGTGATGCCGGCGTTGTTAATGAGGATGTTCGGCGTCACCTCGG
This sequence comes from bacterium, assembly GCA_029573155.1. Lineage (GTDB taxonomy): Bacteria > UBP6 > UBA1177 > UBA1177 > JAKLFG01 > JAKLFG01. Next base: position 13,464 of record JAKQHE010000044.1, on the reverse strand, counting down.
CGAGCAGTTTCTTGAGTTCGGTGTCGGCCATCTCGCGGTCGGAGATGTCAAAGCCGCAAAGATAGGCCTTCCTGCCCATGTCGCGTATCTTCGCGGCGAGCGTCTCGGCCTCGGCGCGCAGGTTCTTCTCGGGGTCGCTCTTGTGGGCGTAGTAGTGGACGACGATATCGGCCCCTTCGCGTGCGAAAGCGCACGCTATCGCCTCGCCGATGCCACGCGATGCGCCGGTTACGAGAGCCGTTTTCCCTTGCAATAACATAATGTTATCCTCCTCAAAGGGTCAGAGAACTGACATGTCAGTCCATCTTTATTGCATAACTAACGGGAAGTCAACAAAATTCCAGAAAAAAACTCAAACGACATATATCAGCAGGAGCACCCCTTTCGTCTTCTTTTCGTCGAGATCGTAGCCGGCGACGAACGAGCCGCCGATGACCGGCATGAAGACCGCGTCCATCTCGCCCGGTATCTTCACGCGGACGAGAAGGTAGTTGTCCTTTTTCCCCTCCACGGCGACCGTTATCTCCTTGTTCATGAAGTCGGTCACCTTCTGTGCCTCGGCGCCGGTGAGATTGATGGTGATGCGTCCCTTCTGGGCCGCGCAGGCATAGCCCGCCTTCTTGGTGATGGTCCCCATCATCGCGTTCTCGGCGGCGCAGGGGGTTGCCGACACCTCGTATTGCACGATGGTGAGCGAATACTTCTCGGGGGCCGGGGCCGGTTTAGCCGGAACGGCGGGAGCGGGCGCTTCTGCGATCAAAGGGCCGTAGAGCATCATGGAACAAAGGAACGCGAGGATACGCATCAGTTCTCTCCCTTTCTCACCCAGACCATCGGCACCGGCGCATCGGTCTCGATCTCGGCGCGGCCCGATTGGTAGAGTATGGTCACTTCCTTGAGACTGTTGGTGTTGAGCATGCGCTCGGCATCCTCGAACGAGAGGCGTGGCACCGCGTCGGGACGGTTCGGCGGCCCATAGAGTGGAACGATGAGGGCAAACAAGAGGGCGGTCGCTGTCGTCGCGAAGGCGAACCGTATGAGCAGGCGCCTGCGCCGTTTCGGTGCGAGTTTTTTCAGCGTTCCGGCGATGATCGCCTCGATGTCTACCTCGGGGGCGAGCGTTGCGTCGGTCTCGAATCCCCGTTTCAGCAGGGAGGTAAGGGGGGCGAACTCGCGATCCTGCGCCGCCAGTCTTTCTTTCAGGTCGCTCATGTATTTTTCCGCTCCAGAAATTTCCGTATGTTCTGTCGGGCGTAGAACAGGCGCGACATTACGGTGCCGATAGAACACTTCATCTTCGCGGCGATATCCTCGTAGGAAAGTCCCTCTATCTCGCGCATCAGCAGGATGGCGCGGTGGTCGGGCGATAGTTTGTCGAGTCCCTCCTGCAGGCGTTCCATCATCTGGTCGGCATACAGCGACCGTTCGCCGCCGTCGGGGGTCGAGAATATCTTTTCGGCGACGAAATCCTCGAGTTCGACGAAGATATTCCGTTTGGCGGCGTTCAGCGCCTTGTTGATGGCGACCGTTTTGAGCCAACTGTAGACCGCGTCCTTGCTGTCGAGGGTGTCATAATGGGTGTAGAGTGCGAGATAGGTCTCCTGCATCACATCCTCAGCGGAGGCTCGGTCGCGCAGGATGTGATAGGCGGTGGCGAATATCCATCCACGCGTCTCCCTGACGAGTTTCTCAAGTGTCGTTCTGTCCACGCAATGCCCCGTACCGACACCTGTGGCGGTGTTTTATTCAGAGAATATCAAAGGATATCTATAATTCGTAGTAATAGGTGAAGATCTGTTCCTTGCTCTTGAACGGGCGGAAACTCCGCCCCTTTATGGCATTCCCGATACAGTCGGAGAACAGGGTCGATCGGTATTTGTCGTCGGTGAAGAGGACATCGAGCACCGCGCCGTTGCCCGCCACCCGTATCTTCATGTTGACGGTGCCGCGCAGGTTGCGGTCGCCGGCCTGTGCCCGCTCCTTGAAGCATGTCTCGAGAGCGGGAAGGTATTTGTCCATCTCATCTTTTATGTCCGCTGGGGAGAGGGAGGCGGTCAGCCCCTTTTTGACCTTGCCCCATGCGGCGGAAAGTGTCTTGTCGTCCGGCGCTTTGCCGGTAAATGCGGTATCGCCGGGGGCTGGGTCCCGTTTTGCCGGCAGGATGGGCGCGGCGGCCGACGCCGGCTCGACCGGTTTAGGGGTCTCTTCGGTCGGCGCGGAAAGATCGTGGACGCGACGGACCGCGTCGTCGCGGGTCATGTAGTAATAGACGAGCGCCCCCGCTACGATGGCGACCATGAGTCCCGCGACGCCGGCAAGTAGCAACCACGGTAATTTGCTCGGCTCCTCGATCGCGACGCTGTCGGAAACCTGTCGCTCCTTCTCCTCGCGTTCCTTCGCCTTCTGAACGAACAGGGGAGCGTACTTCAGCGCGAAGACCTCCCATTCCATGCTGTCCTTCTGGCCGCCGGTCTCGAAGATGTATTTTTTGATTGATTCCTTGTTGCTTATGCAGAAATCGACGATCTGCTTCTCGTTGAAGGTGGCCACCAATTCCCGGGAACGCTTGTGATAGACCTTGAAATAAGTTCCCACGGTCGCTCCTCCTTATTTAGACATCCATGATGTCGCGGGGCGTCGGCAGGCCGCCTTCCTCGTTGTTGTCGCCGAAGATGATCCCGAGATCGATGTATTTGAGTATCTCGGAGAGCAGGATGAAATCGTCGTGTTCGGGGAACATGTTGAGGTAGGCGACGACCTCTACCGCGTTGGCCATGAACTGCACGGTGTCGAGCTCCTTCTTGTTCAGCGCGGAGAGTTTGCCGGTCATCGGTATCAGGAAACGGAGCCCTTTACCGGACGCTATCTTGCGGTACCGCGTCAGGAGGGGCTTTTGCGAGGATATCTCAGTGAAGATGTCGAATATCGCCTGGTTCATGTTCTCCTTGCGCGGTTCTTCCGATTCCTTGAGATGGTAATCGCCGTCCTTGGCGAGAAGGAAGCGGGTCAGGGCCTTCTCTTCGGCGAAGAGTTTGTTGGTGAGCGAGGTCGCGCCGGTCACGCCCTTTTCACCCAGTCGGATATCTATCTTCTCGGCGAAGGGTTCGGTCGCCTTCACCTGAAGGATGCCGACGGTGCTGGACTGCAGGAGGACCTTGAGGAGTTCTATCGGTTCTATCTTGGAGAGTTTTCCCTCCTTGGCGTGAAGCGAACCGTCGAAGCGGGTCTGGGCCATGGCCGCCTTGAGGTCGCGTTTCTCGAGAGAGACCTTGGCGACATTGACGCCGCGCGGAATGCTGCGTTCGTCATCGTTGGTGAGACTGTCGAGCGCCGCATCGAGCGCGGCAGGCGCCGCAGTCGCCGGGTCGGCCTTCCTTTTCGGCAGGGGTATCGCGTCGGGACGGTCGCCTATCTCCTGCGGCGCCGGTTGCGCGGGCGTCGCCGAAGCGACCGGTTTTCTGATCTCCGCCTTTGCATCGGTCCCTTTGGCGCCGGTGAAGGTGAAGGTCGATTCGCCGATGGTGATCTCGTCGCCGGGGGAGAGCCGGATCGGTTCGCCCGCCTTCAGAGGTTTACCGTTCAGCAAAGAACCGTTGGTGCTGTTCGAGTCCTCGATATGGGTGTTTCCGTTGTTGCTCCAGATACGGGCGTGCTTGCGGGAGACCTTTGCGTCGATGATGGCGACATCGCAAGAGATGTCGCGCCCGATGATGATCTGGGCGTCGCGCGAAACAGTGAACTCGCCGCCCTTGTATTTTCCTTCGGTGAACACGAAAAAGAAGCGATTCCCTTCCTCCGCGTTCTTTTGGAGAAGTGAGCTGAATTTTCCCATGACCCGGGTCTCCTACCTCGCCGAATGATGGGGAATCATAACAAAGCAAAAAATGTTTTCAAGAAATTCGAGCGGTTATTCCCGTTTTTTTCAGGAGCCTTGTAAGAGGTGCGCGTCTATCGTTCCCCGGAATGGTGCCCAACGGTCTTCCGTCGGGACGGGGGAAGAGACCCGCATCGGTTCATGTTTCACCGGATGGTCGAACGATATCGATACGGCGTGCAGGGCGAGGAGACTGTGTTCCGCGCCGCTCTTGGGCCCGTATTTCTCGTCACCGATGATCGGATGGCCGACGGTGGCGAGTTGCACCCGTATCTGATGCGACCGACCGGTCAGGAGTTCGACCGAAAGGAGTGAATGATCGCCGTGCGTCGCAAGGACCCGGTAGGTCAGTATCGCCCGTTTCGACCCAGGCGTACCGGGGGCTGAGACCAAGACGAGGTTCCGTGAAGGGTCCTTGAGAAGATGGTGTTCGAGCCGTGCCTCGGAGGGCGCCGGTCCGCCGCGTACGACGGCGAGGTAGGTCTTGTGGAACAGACCGGCGCGAAGTTGTTCCGCAAGGCGCGACGCCGCCTTCGATGTCTTTGCGAACAGCACGACGCCGCCGACCGGCCGGTCGAGCCGGTGCACCATGCCGAGATAGGCCGCCCCCGGCTTTCTGTAACGTTCTTTGAGGTGTTCTTTCACCGTGGTCAACAGGTCCGGGTCGTCGCTACGGTCCGCCTGTGTCGGCATGCCGCGCGGCTTATCCACCGCAATGAGATGATTGTCCTCGAACAGGATGGGTATGTCCATCGGTCAGTCCGTCAGATGGACGATCAGTTCCCGCCGGGGAAGCGGGCGGAGCGCCGATCGGTCGCCGTCGGGGGTCAACTCCTCGGCGGCGTACCCGAAAAAGAGTTCTTCGATGGTGCCGCCGGTCGTATCGGTGTCGGCCGAGGTATCCTCGAAGAGTATGGTCAGGGTGTTCGATGAGTCGTTGGTGAAGAGAAGACCCGGGGCGACCGGGATCGCGTCGGGCTCGTTGACCGACCACATCGAACGGAGGCAACGGGTCCAGGTGCCGCGGCAAAGCCATTCTTCGTCGGAGAGCCAGCGGCCGGCGAGTATGCCGTTGATCCATATCGTCGCTTTGGCGTTCCTGCCCTTGAGCACGAGTGCCGGTGGTGCGTCGAAGCCGTCACGCAGTATCGCCGTGGTCGTGAAGGGGACGCGGTACCAGACCATGCCTCCTTTCGGTAGCGTGGCGGGGCGCTCCCCCTTCGGCCAGACGAGTTCGTTGCTGTCGGTATCATGCCAGCTATCGAGTTCGCCGTCGGTCGCTGCGCGCAGGCGCCACGAGGCGAGGTCGTAGGTCGCGGTCGATCCGTTCACCTTGCCGCGGAAATAGGCGGATCCCCAGAGTCCTTTGAGGGAATCGAAGCCGAGCGAGGGCATCTGTCCCGGAAAACCGGCCATCTTGCCGCGGGGCCACATGAAACTGCCATGTCCCCATATCTCCACGCGGAAAGCGATAAGGTTCTCGCCGGCATGAAGGAGCGGTGCGATGTCGGCGAATCGGTACCGTTCGGAGCCGTCGGAGTCGATCTCGGTGCCGACCGGGGAAACGGTGGTGACATAGACGCCGTTCACATAGATGCCCACGATATCGGAAGCGTGTTCAATGTACAGCCGTCCTTCGGTCGGCGTACCCGGAAGATCGATCGTGGCCCGGTACCATGCGTGCCCCGAAAGGATGTCGAATTCCTCAAGCGGTTCGGGTTCGCCGGTCCAGGTGATCCAGTCGCTGTCATCGTACCCGGGCATCGCTGCCGCGCCGTCCTCGAGGAGCGCGCCGATGCCGAGAAGGGTCGGGTCCACCGGGAGTGGAGCTGACCAGGCGGGCAAGCGCCAGCGCGAGAGACCGGTCGTTTCGTCGCGGGGTGTCCCGATAGAGAGTTCCGGTATCGTCATCCCGACGGGAGTGATGAGCGCCAGCGATCCTTGGCGTTCATCGTACTCCATGCGCAGGGTGCCGTCAGAGGCCGATTCGGCGCGGTCGGGACCGACGAGGATAAGATCGTGACCGCGTGACCGGAGCGCCCAGAACCTTCCCGCCGCGTCGCTGTCGAGGATGAGCACGCGCACCGTCGTGCCGCCCGCCGAGAGGAGCGCCTGCGCGATGCCGTCGTGTGTGTAGGTGAGGGCGATGGTCCCGGTCTCTCCGTCCCGCTGGGTCACGGCTCCGTCGCGGTAGGTCACTTTCGCGCCGTCCGGCAGGTCGTCGAACAGCAGTTCCCCCTCCGATCCCTTCGGCCCGTGGAGGGCGACGAGTACTTCGTCGTTGAAACGACGCAGGCGCAGGACCTCGCTGGTCGTATGGGCGATGCGTACCGGTCCGATCGGAAGACCGGCGATGAGTATCCGGGCATAACTGGTGTCCCCGTGAGGATCCTCAGGGGCGCCGGGATTGACGCCGACCGGCACCGTCAGCGGAACGAAGCGCGGTATGCTCCGTTCCCCGACCGTTATCTCGCCGGGGGCGACCGTTATCGGCGCGTCGCTTTCGTTGGTGAGCCCGAGGAAGATCGCGCCGTCGGCGGCAGTGAAGTAGTAGTGCCGGCGCGTCTGGCCTTCCAGCGCGCCCAGAGAGCCGTTCAGTACCGCGACGGGACAGTCGGCGCAGGGGCCGGTCGTCACGACCGCGGGAAGCAGAAGCCCCGCGAGGAGCGGCTCGACGTCGTCGAGGAACATGTTGAATCGGCGGAACTCGAAATATTTCTCGCGCAGCGTGCCGGCGGCGCCGATGGGTCCGTAGAAATCGATGACGCCCGAGAAGTAGTTGACGGTGGGCGAAACGAAGAGCGAAAGCACATTCTGGGGCGATAGGTCCACGATGGTCTCGAGCCCGCTGTTGTCGAGCGTGAGGGCGTTCTGCCGTCCCTCCTGATGGAAGCCGGCGATGTTGAAGCCGAAGTAACCGTCCATCCCGCCGAGGAAGAGCCGCATCATCCGGCCCGGGCTCCGGTCGGTCTCGGTCGACCCGCTCGGATAGTTCGTGTAGGCACCGCCGAACTTCGTCGGGTCATGCATTGATATGAGGGTGTCGTAGGCATATCTCTCGGTCGTTTCGTTCTTGTAGATGTTCGGCATCGGGATGACGCCGGTGACATCGCCCATTCCCGACACCGTCGCGTCGCCGGGGCAGGTCGTTATCGGGACGTCCACCCCGCTGGCGATGACCGCGTCGCGGAGCGATTCGAACATCTTTTTCACGCCGGTCGCCTGCGTGAGTCCCCGCTCGGTGCCGCCATCGTAGGCGAACAATTTGTCCACCTCGAAGAAGGTCTCGAACCAATTGTATTCGTTCTCGATGCCGTATAGGACCACCGGGCCGCCGTTCGAGGCGAGGTAGGGAAGTATCTTCTTGTTCAGTTCGGTCAGGTAGCGGGTCGCGTAGAAGAGATAGTCGGGATCGTCGGTCCGCAGATTGGGGCGGTCATCGTCATTTTTGTTCTTCTTGGTGGTTTTTGTGAACAGCCATGCGGGCAGGCCGCCGCCGTCGAGTTCGTTGCAGATGTAGGGGCCGGGACGGAAATAGACCATGAGCCCGAGTTCGGTGCACAGGTCGAGAAAGCCGGTGATGTCGGGATCGTTGAACACGAACTCTCCTTCCCTCGGTTCAATGCGGTTCCACGCGACATAGATATCGACGGTGTTGAACCCGGCGTCACGGAATTTTTCCAAACGGTCGCGCCAGGCCGAAGGCGGAAGTCGGAACCACTGGATCGTGCCGCCGCGCAGGAGCCGGTAGGCGCCGTTCACGATGAAGCCGCAGGCGTCGGTCGTCACGCCGGGCGTCGCCGGGACCGTGCCGCAGGCGCCCGCCTGTCCGAAGAGCGAATGGTCTATGTCGTTCACCGTGAGATCAGGTCCCTCGTCTTCGTCGGGAAGTTCCATCAGATCATCCTGTTCCTCCGGTTCGGACTGGTCGGTCTGATCCGGCAGATCGGAAAGGTCCGGTAGATCAGACCCGTCCGATAGATCGAACAGGTCCTCTTCGGCCGGAAGGTCGTCGGTGTTGAGCGGTGTCCCGCGACCGTTATCCCCGCAGGAAACAGCGATAGCGGTGAAAAGGAGGAAGGAAAGGAGGCGCACGGGGCTACTTGACCTTGATGTTGAAGGTACCGAGGATGAAACGGTTGACGCCGTCGTTGAACTTCTGTTCGTCGACCTTCATGCGGTCGTTGCCGATGTAGAAGCCGGTGTATATCTTGATACCGCCGCCGGGGTGGCCGCGCGCGACGGTCGCCTCGAACTGGTCGTGGATGATGTCGCCGACCTGCCATTTGTCGGTCGGGTAGAAACCCTTGAGCGGGTATTCGTCTATCTTGATGCTGTGCGGCAACGCCCCCTCGAAGACATCGAGATGGAAGAATATCTGCCAGTTCTTCTCGGTGGTCTTGAGCACGCGGTAATACATGTCGATGACGATCTTCTCTCCCTGTTCGAAGTAGTTCTTGTTGAGTTTATAGCCGATGATCTCGACCGTTTTGTCATCGAGCGTCGACCCGGTCCGCTGGATGTTGTTCGGTATCTTGTCTTCGGTGATGAGATCCTTTTTCCAACTGTCGTCGGACGAGCCCTTCTCCTTCATCGAGGCGCGGTACATCTCCACCTCCATGTAGGTGTCGACCGCGTCGTCCATGATCTTGGTGAGCGGCACGCCCGATGCCATGAGCACCGATCGCAGTTCGGGGACCTTGTTCTTCTTGGTGGTGATGTAGACGGCGTGGGTCGGGTTGTCCTCTATGAGTTTCTTGACCGCCGCCGGTGTGTTGGCCCGGATGAGTTGCTCGTCGGGGCCGAGGTAGAAATAGAGACAACGATTCTTCCAGTTGTCGTAGTCGACGATGAGGTCGCCCGGCTCCTTCACCTCGAGATACTTCTCGACCAGTTGCTTGGGGGTGAATACCCAGAGCACCTTCGGGACCCAGTAGAAGTTGATATAGGAGGCGAAGGCGACCGCAACGAGCGAAAAGCCCACGAGCGATATCCGCATGAGCAGGAGGCTTTTCAAACGGACGAGCGGCAGGAGCAGGAAAAAGACCATCGGCGGCACGAGCGCGTAGAGCCACGGGAGCATGTCGTAGACGCGACCGAACCAGTCCTGTATCCGGTGGGTCGTGATGATGTAGAGCAGTTCGCGGTAGTTGATGCCGGTCCCGAGATCCTTACCGGTCACCCCGAGGATGAGGGCGCCAAGCACTGCCGCGAGCGGGTAGAGGGTGCGTCGCTCGCCCCGGAAGAACTCGATGATGGGAATGGCGACGATGGCGGCGAAGAAGGGCATCGCCGGGAAGATGTAATGGGGGAACTTCGTCGCCGAGAGGGTGAAGAACAGGAAGACGAAGAAGAACGAGAGGATGATGAAGCCCTCTTCGCGCTTGTGCTCTTTATGGTCGCCGGCGAAGATGAGCCCGGGAATGAATAGCGCGAACCACGGGAAGGCGCCGATCGCTATCTGCCACAGATAGAACTCGAACGGGCCGTCGGGCTTGTCGATGAGCCCTTCCATGCGACCGAAGTGGTTCTCGACAAAGAACTCCTTGAGGAACGGGAGACCGTGCTTGGCGTACATGTAGAGGTACCACCACGCCGAGACGATCAGGAACAGGCCGATCCCCTCGAGGATGCGGGCCTTTTTCAGGAAGTCGCCGTACTGCTGGAAGACCTTTTTAACGCCGCCCTTCTCGGCAAGGAGGCCGTAGTCGGCGGTCGCGAGCATCCAGAGGAAGAATATGCCGCCCGGTATGACGACCGCGAGCAGTCCTTTGGCGAGCATGGCGAGTCCCCAGAACACATAGGCGAGCCGCACCAGTCGGCGGTCATCGTCGCGCATGCCGAGGAAGAGGAACATGACGCCGCCGTAGATGAAGGTCACCGCCGTGATATCCCACATGAACTGCTTGGTGATGAGGTAGTAGAAGGGGGTGAGCATCAGGACGAGCGCGGTGACAAAGGCGCGGGAGTGGTCGCCGTGGAAAAAGCGCTTGATGGTCCAGTAGACAAGCAGCAGACAGAGGATGCCGTTGATGGCGAAGGGCAGGCGGGTCGCCCACTCGGTCGGTCCGAGCACCGCGTAGAAGGGGAGCACCATCCAGAAACAGAATATCGGCTTGCTCCAGAAATTGTACTGGTCAAGGTAAATGGGATCGAGGAACCAATCCCAGATGCCGTTCTTGTTGAGCAGCATCTCCATCGCGACGCGACCATAGTGCGTCTCCCACTGACCGAGAAGCGGATAACTTCCCAGCAGCGGGATGAACAGGGCGGCCGACAGGATCGTCAGCACGATATAGGGATGTTTCTCGGTCAGGCCGTAGAGCGCCTTCCAGAGGTTCGACATGGCAGTCTCCCACAGGTACCTTATCAATCGCGGGTCAGCATACCAGTCGGAGGAGAAAAATCAACCTTATCGGGGGGAAGGTTCACCGGTCAGCCAAAAGGTTCCGGAACGCCTTGAACGGCCGTCCGCCGCCGTCGAAGGACCAGCGGTACCATTCAAGGAAATTGAGCCGAAGGCCGTGAATGACGCCGCCCATGACGCAGAGCGCGATATTGAGGGCATGCCCGGCGACGAAGATGAGGGCCGCCGGGAGTATCGTGAAGTAGAGTGGGCCGGCGTCCCAGACCATCATCGCGAGCATATTGAAATTCTGCGCGATGAGGGAGCCCGAAAGGCCGAGCGCGAACAAACGGAGGTAACTCAGGACATCAGCGAAGAACTGGACGCCGTTGTAGACGCCGAGGAAGCCGCCGAACAGGAATTTAAACGGGCGCCAGGTCCCGGCGCTCGTCAGGAAGACGGCGATGATCGCGGCGATGAATATCTTCAGGCAGATGGCGGCCGTTGCCGGGTCGCTGTCCTTGAGGCTGGCCCAGAAATAGAAACCCCAGATGCCGGGGAGCCACGCGAGGAGCGGGACGGCCGCGATCGGTTGTTTCAGCGAAAAGATGGCGCGTCCCGCCTTGAGGAGGATTGAGATGGTGATGTGGATGAGTCCGATGACGATGGATATGGTCATCATCTTGGAAAGCACCCCGGGGTGGGAGATATCGGTATCTATGAGGGCCAGCCGCACCACCCAGCCGAACAACGGATTCTGGCTCGAAAGGCCGTAGAAACCGCCCGTGATAATGCCGTAGACCACCGCGCCCCCCGAAAGGGCGAGCGAAAGGTTGAGGAACCGCCGGATGCCCGGAGCGGGGTTCGGCAACCGGTGTCTCGCGTACAGGAGCGCCGCGATGATGGTCAATGCGTACCCGGCGTCGCCGAAGATCATCGAGTAGAACAGCATGAATGAGAAGAATATCCACGAACTCGGGTCCCAGTCCTGATACGACGGCGTGTCGTATATCTTCACGAGATCCTCGCCGAGCGCAGCGGAGCCCTCGTTGACCATCAGGGTCGGCACCCGCTCCCGTTCGTCGGGATCGACCTCTTCGATCTGTATCGGTATCTCCTTGGCTATCTCGGAGAGTCGGGGTAACGAGCGGTCGGGGCACCAGGCCTGCAGGACGAACAGCGCGTCGTCCATCAGGCGGATGACGCCCCACGCGGCGGAACCGTAGTGAAACTTGTCGAGCTCGCGCAGGTAGTGACGGAACACATCGTCACGGTCGTTCACCATGCGGTGAATGGTCTCATAGGTTTGGGCCAATTCCCTTTTGAGCGCCTCGATGCGGCGCGCGAGGGTCGGATGGTCCTCGTCATAGCGTATCTCGAGGCAATCGGTGAAATGAAGCGTGTGGTCAGAAAAAGTGAGGAAATAATGTCGTTCGGGGTCCACATTCACCTCCATGACGGCGATGGCCCCATCGATGGAAACGTCGTCGGCGTAGTCGTGGGCGACCTCCCAGAGCTGGATGGTGAGATCCCCCTTCTCGCAGATATCGCGGAGCATCGCGAGATCGAAGATGCCCCACGGCTCGATGGAATCGAGTTTATTCGACAGTTGCTGTATCTTGTCGCGCAGGATACGGACCCGGTCCTCGAGGAGCGGTAGTTCCTCGACGATCCGTTCCGGCGGCAGGCCGGACCGTTCGGTCGGTGCGGTCACTTTATCGATACGCATCTGCCGTTCGTATTTCTGGAGCGTACGGTAGGCCGACAGCGCGAGGTCGGCGCCGAGCGGGGTCACATGACGGCCGTCGATGGGATAGGCGTCGCCATGGTAGGCCTCCACCTGCACGATGCCCGCATCCTGCAGATGGCGCAGGAGTTCTTCCTGATGCGGCCGCGGCCCGAGGATGAGTATCTTGCGCATCCGTTCTATCATGCCGCTGCCACCTCTTCACGCCGTTCCGATGAGTCCCTGCGCTTGAGTTTATCTTTGGCGATCTTCGCGTTACAGATGGCCGCGATCTCCTGATCGCCGAGGAATATCTTGATGCGCCGGATGTTCTCACGGCAGTCGGGGATCATCCGTTTTTCAAAGAGGTTCACTTTGATGTTCGTCTGGCGCAGTTCCTCGGCGAGGAGCGCCTGTTTCTCGCGCATGATCTTCACTTTCTCGCGGAGCGCAATGAGTTCTCTCAATTCCTTGAGCGCGCGGTCGAGCCAGACCGGCATGACGAAGAAACTGTAAGGGCGGGTCCGGAAAGTGATGCCGGTGAAGACCGGCACATCGATGCCGGCGATGTTCTCCTTGTCGCGGGTCACCGCGTCGATCTCAAGGTAGTCGAACATGTCGACGGTGAGCCGCTGGGAAAAAAGGATGGACCACTTTGCAAGCGCTGAGCGGCGCGCCGCGAGGTCCTCCTCGGCGCGCTGTATCTGGGCACGCGAGGTCTCGACCTCGGCCTGCAACTGCTGTTTCTTGAGTTGCAGGGTGGGCAGGTACTTGGTCAACTGGTCGAGCAGGTTCTTTTGATTCTTGAGCTCGGTCTTGTTGAGCTTTATCTGCGCCATCGTCGGACCCTATTTACCCCATTTGCCGTACTTGGTTATCCATTCCCCCTTGAGACCGACCTCGTGCTTCTCGAAGCATTCGGCGAGTATCGTCCAGCCGAGGTCCAGTTGCTGTTCGATGTCGAGGTTGACCTCGAGATCCATCATCCGGGTCTCGAACTTTTTCGCGTAGGCGAGAAGTTTCTGGTCCCAGTTCGAGAGGCGGAATCCCATCGATTCACGGTCGCGCGCCTTTTTCGCGTCGGCGTAAAGCCGTATCATGGCGTTGGCGAGGTCGGAATGGTCCTTGCGGGTGACCTTGCCCATGACCTGCTGTTTGAGCCGCGAGAGCGATCCGAAGGGGTTGATGATGCCGCCGTGCAGGTAGAACTGACCTTCGGTGATGTAGCCGGTGTTGTCAGGGACCGGGTGGGTGACATCGTTGCCCGGCATCGTCGTGACGGCGATGATGGTGATCGACCCGCTTCCCTCGATGTCGACCGCCTTCTCATAACGGGCGGCGAGATCGGAATAAAGCGAGCCGGGATACCCGCGGTTCGACGGGACCTTTTCCATCGATATCGATATCTCCTTGAGCGCGTCCGAAAAGGCGGTCATGTCGGTCAGCAGGCACAGGACATTCTTGTTCTGCACCGAGAACTGTTCGGCGACCGCGAGCGCGAGGTCGGGGACGAGCAGG
>JAKQHE010000039.1 GCA_029573155.1 bacterium | reverse complement strand
TACCGTCGTAGTATTCGTATGTGTTCTCGGCGGTCGGATCGGGGTCGTTCGCATCGCGGGCGCGCCCCGAAGAAAGCGCAGCCATGGTGCCGTTAATAAAGTCGTCGGTCGGGGGGAATATGGCGACATTTGAGTCGTGGGTGCCCAACTGGGTCATCACCGCGACCTGTCGGTTGCTGGCGTCTATGGTCCCGGAGCCACTCGCGCGGGTGAGGGTCGGGGTGCCGACGATACCCCACGAGCCGCCCGTCGAGGTCTTGCAGATATCGATCGCATTGATCAGATCGAGCGCGGTGGTGCCGCTGAACTTCGCGGCGGAAGAGCAGGCCGTGCGCGGGTTCTCGTCGGTCTCGCCGTTGCAGTCGTTGTCGATGCCGTCCTCGGGCACCTCGATCGCGCCGGGGTTGACCTTTTTCGGATAGGTGCAGGCGAGCACGCTGTCACAGCAGTCGTCGACGCAGGAGAACCAGCCATCGCCGTCCTCGTCCACCTGTTCGTCGGTGCCGCCGTCGCAATCGTCGTTCTTGCCGTTGTCGCAGATCTCGGCGATAGGGACCACCTCGCCCGCGCATTCGCTCCATCCCTTGCCGTCGAGATCGCAGGTCTTGGTCCCCGCCTTGCATTCGCCGACATTCTTGGTGCCCGAAGGTCCGGAGTAGGGACACTCGACCGTGGTCTCCGGGTCGCATATATGGGCATCCGTATCAGCATCGATGTCGGGCGCGATGTCCACTTCGGTGTCCGTATCGGGTAGTATGTCGGTCACCGTGTCGTCGAGCGTATCGTCGGGCGTGTCGATATCTTGGTCGGGACCGATCGGTCCGTCCCCGTCCCCGGCGATATCCGCATCGCCATCTTCATCGCTCTTATTGTCATCGGTCGGGGTATCGTCGATGTCGTCGTCGATGGGGAGTCCGTCGCCGGTCGCGTCATCCGTATCGGTCTCCCCGTCGTCGAGACCCTCGTCCGTTCCGTCGGTCTCGACATCATCCGCAGTGTCGTCGATATCCTTGTCGTTCGGCAGAGGCGTGTCCGATTCGGGGAGTTGCCCCTCGGTCGCACCGTCGGCATCGATGTCGACATCAGAGCCGGCGTCGGTATCCTTCAATGGTACCTTTTCCGTCCCGTCACAGGCTATCAAAAAGACGACCGCGCACAGCAAAAGAAAGGGATAACGGGACATGGGCCTCTCCCTCGGCGATGGATGAACCGATGGTTTATACCACATTCGGGGCGGTATTGCAACAAGAAATGTCAGTGGATACGGGGGAATGGTTACGATTCGATGCCGCCGTCGTCCTTGATGCCCGGGACGATGATGAAAACATCGCGCTCGTCGAGGAGTGCCCCTTCGCCGAGCACCTGAATGTGTGCCCGGAACAGCGTGTTCTCGGTGGTGGTCGGCTCGAAGATATCGTTCTTGAAGGTGACATCGAAGAAGATGTTGATCCCCGGTTTCACTTGATAGAAGGTCGTCGGGTCCTTACTCGCGTAACTGTCGGCCGGGTCGCTGTAGGAGGGGATGATGTCCACGATGAACTGGGTCGTATCTATGCTGTAGGGGTTGCCGACCGAGGTGCGGGTGGTGGTGACATCCATCGCGATGTTCTCGACGAGTTCCTTGACCGCCGCCGCTATTTCGGAGGAGAGGCCGTTGCCCGAATAACCGGTCTGGAAGATGAAGTACTGGCCGTTGGTACCCTTTGATCCGGTGCCGTCTGCTATCTCCTCATACTGTTCGGTGATGTCGAACAGCAGGTCGCCGACCCCCTCGCCTACCACGCCGATGAACTTCGCCTTTTTCGCGTTCATCGCGGCGATGACCTCGCTCGCGTAATGTCCCTGATCCTTGCTGTCGCGCCATTTGTAGCGTATGCGCAGGACACCGCCGTCGCTCACCCAGTCGTCGTTGATGTCGTAGAGGTTCTCGTCGGTGATCATCATGACGATCGGAAGCGCCGCGGGGCGGAAACAGGCGCCACCGATGGAGCCTAACTGCCCGGTGCAGTCGACCGCCGGTATGACGACATCGGCATAGTGTTCATACCAATCCTCCACCCATTCGCTGAAATCGAGCGACACCTCGAGCAGTTCTCCGTTGAAGCCCGTGCCGGTCGCTATCTGGTAAAGGTTCTCATACTGGGCCTCGACCTTGCCCCCTCCCGCACCGCCGAGATTCTCGACCGCGGTGGTCATCGCGTTCGCGTCCTTGGTGACCGGCTGGTTGAGGAAGAAGGCGGCGTCCTCGATGCCGGCGAACGACGAAAGCCCGAACGCGGGGTCGGGGACCGCCGCGGCGACCCCGGGGACCACGGTGGTGTTGATGCCGGTCTTGAGGTTGTCGCGGGCGTAACTCATCGATCCCGACAGGTCGAGCGTTATCACGAGATCGACCTTCTTTATCTGGGTGCTGAATTTCAGCGCGTCGTTCTTCTCGGGGTCCTGATAGGGGAGCACCACATAGAACTGACCCTCGTAGAATTCGGGGTCCTTCACGAGCGGGTCGGATCCGGCCGCGACCTCGGTGTTATCGTCGAAACCGTCGCCGTCGGTGTCAGGTAGCGTGTGATCGGTGCCGAGTTCCTGCTCCTTCGCGTCGGAGAGGCCGTCGTTGTCGCTGTCGTGGTCGAGATAGTTCGGGTAGCCGTCATCATCGCTGTCGAGAGGGGAACCGCCGAAACAGCCCTCGTCCTCGTCGAGTATCCCGTCGCCGTCCGAGTCGTCGTCGAGATAGTTGGGGCTATCATCGCCGTCGGGGTCCTTGACGCCTTCGTAGAGATCGTCAAGACAGTCGCCGTCGGCGTCGGTATCGAGGAAATCGGGTGTGCCGTCGCTGTCGGTGTCGAGACAGGGCTGACCGGGACATTCCGTCGCGTCGAGGATATTGTCGCCGTCACTTTCGGTGTCGCGGTAGTTGGGGACGCCGTCCCCGTCGGCGTCGCCGGATCCCTCGACGCTGTCGGGGATGCCGTCACCGTCCGAGTCGTCATCGAGATAGTCGGGGGTGTCGTCGTTGTCGGTGTCGACCTTGACCCCGCCGGGCGTCTCGACGCCGTTCGGGATGCCGTCGCCGTCATCGTCCTGATCCTCCCACGCGTCGCTGTCGGCATCGGGCTTCTCGTCCGGTGTCGTCGGATCGTCGGTCATCACCGGTGAGTCGTCAGCGCCGGTGTCGGTGTCGGTGTCGGGGAGCGACGGGTGGTCGCTGTCGCCCGTCCCGTTGTCGCCGGTCGCCAGTTCGTCATTCGGGGCGTTCGTGTTCTCCTGCGAGCAGGAAAGGGTGAGCGCCATGAGCGCCGTCACGGCGATCGCAAGGAACTTCGTCATGCGGGGTCCTCCTCCCAGTGGGCCGTTAGGTCCGGATACGACAACGAGTATACGGACAATGAGAGCGGAAGGCAAGGAGAAAGATGCAGTATAAATAATTGACAAGAATGGCCTTATTCTTTATATAGGGGTTCGTTCGTCGTGATATCGATCGCGTTCGTTGAGCATGGAGGTGTTGCATGTCTTATCTCAAATCGCGTGGCTTCAGACCGGCCAAGAATGAGCCCGAGGAAAAGAATATCGCCGAAAAGGACGCCTTTCAGGAGCAGGGGCAGCGGCTGATAGACCGGCTTGCCTCGCACCCCTATTTCATCATCGGCACGGTCGCGGCGGTCATCGTCACGGTCGTGATCGCGATACTGGTGGCCGACAAGTGGTCGGAATCGCGGAGCGCGAAGGCGCGGTCCTTCGTCGACGCGATGGCGCTCTGGGAAGGGAAAGGGACGGAAGGGACGGCCCCGAAGGACGAAACGGCCCGGCTCAAGGAGGCGTTGGCGAAGTTCGCCGAGGCGGAAAAGACCCTGCAAGGCTCCTTCATGGGCGACACCGCCGCCTTCTATCAGGCCAAGATACACTACCGGCTCAAGGAGTTCGACTCGGCGATAAAACTGTTCCAGCGCCTGCAGGATTCGTCGAAGATACCGACCGATATCCGGTTCGGCGCCTACGAGGGGGAGGCCTACTGCCACCTCGACCGTGACGACCCGGCGAGCGCCGTCGCGGTATGGGAGCGTTACTACGCGCTGAAGAACGCGCCGCTCTACCGCGATTTCGCGCTGTATTACATCGGCACCGCGTACGAGAAGATGAACGACGCGGCCAAGGCGGTCGAGTATTTCAAGCGACTCAAGGCGGAGTTCCCCGAAAGCCCGCTCGTCTCCAAGGTGGCCGACCGTCTTCCGGAAGACCGGAAGCCCTCGTGACGGCCGCTCGATGATACGAATCCCGCTCCTCGCCATCTTTCTTCTGCTCGTCGCCGCATCGCTCGGCGCCGAGGAGTTGGTCATCAACTGGGCGGTCCCGCTGAAAAACGAGTTCGCCTCGATAAAGAAGCGTGAATTCGCCGCGCCGCTGTACCGCGACGGGCTCATCTATGTCGCTCTGCGCGACGGCCGGCTCATGGTCTTCGGGCGCGACGGCCGTAAGGCGGGCGAGCGCCGCTTCACCGGCGGGTTCGTCGTTCCTCCGGTCGAGATCGCCGGCGGGGTGCTCGTCTGCGAATCGCATACGGCGCACCTGCTCGAGAACGGCTCCCTGCGCGACCGTTGGGCCGTGGCGGGGCGTTCGCCGGTGGTCGCCCGGCCCATCTCCCAGCCCGAGGGGCTCTACCTGCAGTTCCTCGAACATACGGTCTATCTGGTCGACCCGGCCGATGGGGCGGTGAAGGCGAACTACACTTTCTACGGCGAAAGCCAACTTTCCTACCTGATGCTTTCCCAGCCGGTCGCCTACGAGGACAAGCGGGTGTTCGGCTTTTCCAACGGTCAGGTGTTCTTTTTCCTGTACCGCAAGGACTCCTACGGGGTGGACGAGATACTGCCCTTCTACAAGTATCAGACCGGCGAGATACAGGTCGGCGCCGAAAAACGCGATTTTTACGACATATTCTCGCTCCTGCCCGGATCGGAGGGGATGCTCCTCTTCTCGAACGGCGAGGCGGGCGGATCGATACGGGTCAGCAACGGCGCGGTGACCAAGACGGGCGAACTGCGTAATCTCACGCTGAAGGAACGGGCCGACGGGACGGTCCTTGCGTATGGCGAAGCGGGGGCGCTCGTACTCGCCAAGGACGGCACCGTGGAGCGTCGGCTGTTCTCAAGTCCCTCATTCGTCACCGGCATCGTCGAGGCGGGGTCCTACGCGCTCGTTACCGAGATGCACGGGGTCGTTTCACTGTATCTTGCCGATCTTTCTCGGAAACTCGCCACGGTCAGGATCCCGCAGGGCGTTTCGAACGGCGGGGTGTGGGGGGACGGTGCCTTCTACCTCCTCTCCGACATGGGGACGCTCTATTCGTTCGGGGTGGTGAAAAAAGAAAAAGACCAAAAAATACTTGAAAAAAGCGCAGAACCGGATATGAAAGGCGACAGTTCACGAACCAAGTAAAGACGACTGGAGGAGTGGATGAACAAATCGGACCTTATCAATGTGCTGACCCAGCGGGCGAACCTTTCCAAGCGGAACGCCGAACAATTCGTCAACCTTATGGTGGATGCGATGATCGACGCGATGCGCAAGGAAGAGCGCATAGAGATCCGTGGTTTCGGCAGTTTCGTCATCCGTCATTACGATCAGTACGAGGGTCGTAACCCGCGGACCGGCCAGAAGATACACATCGCCGGCAAACGGCTTCCCTTCTTCAAGGCGGGCAAGGACCTCCTGCAGAGGGTCAACATCTAACGCCCCATGCCTTCTTTTTCGCCAGAGGACTTCCTGCTCCCCTCGGCGATAGAATTGCTGAGACATTACATAAACTCCAATGACGGCAACGAGATACTCGCGGTCGGGTCGGTGAACGGGGACGGGTTCGTCCACAAGGTCGAACTGTTCGGCATGGGGACCGACGGGGCGGTCCCGGCGGTGCTCAAGGCGGCGCGGGCCGGTGATGTGCTCATCCACAATCACCCGGGCGGCGACATCCGCCCCTCCGATGCCGACATCGGCATCGCCTCCGAGGCGGCCGAAAAAGGTGTCGGCTCCTACATCGTCGACAACGGGGTCACCCGCATCTTTCCCATCGTGCGGTGGATGCCGGTCCGCGACGAGGAGTTCCACCCGGTCGCGCCGGAGGAGGTCGCCGCGGTATTCGCCGAGAAGGGGCGGATAGCCGCATCCTACCCCGAATTCGAGTTCCGCCCGCCGCAGTCCGAAATGGCGCTCGCGGCGACCGAGGCGGTCAACGGCGGGAGCATGCTCGTCGTCGAGGCGGGGACCGGCACCGGCAAGAGTTTCTCCTATCTCGTGCCGCTCCTGCTCTATGTGGCGATGAACGAGGGGCGCAAGGCGGTCGTGAGCACCTCGACCATCGCGCTCGAGGAGCAGTTGTCGGGCAAGGACATCCCGTTCCTGCAGGAGCATCTCGGGCTCTCGCATATCCCGGTCGCGGTCCTCAAGGGACGGCAGAACTATCTGTGCCTCCGCAAATACGACCTCTACCGGCGCGGGACGCTCGAACTGCCCTTCGACGGCAGGAACGGTCGCAGCGCATCGCTGGATGACCTCGACGCGTGGATCGGCCTGCCGCACGACGGGTCGAAGAGCGCCATGAACACCGCGATAGAGAGCGAGGTGTGGGGCGAGATCTGCTGTGACGAGCATTCGTGCGACCGCGCCAAGTGCCGGTTCTTCTCCAAATGCTTCTTCTTCCGGTCGCGCCGGCAGGCGAACTTCGCGCAGATACTGCTCGTCAACCACCACCTCCTGATGGCCGACATCGCGCTCCGCGACGAGGAGGAGCATGCTGCGGGCATCATACCGCCCTACGACATACTGGTGATAGACGAGGCGCACAACCTCTTCAAGGCGGCGGTCAGTTTCCTCGGCGAGTCGGCGAGTCTGTCGGGTATACTGCGGTCGCTGAAACGGCTCTTCAGCAACGATCGGGGCACCGGGCTCCTCGCGCGACTCATCGACGCCTATGCCGAGCCCGATACGGTCCGCGACCTCGAACGGCTGGCCGGCGAGATCGCCGCGTTCGTCCCGTTCTACATCCACTCGATCGTCCCCGAATGCATGGAGCGGTTCAAGGGGGCCAAGGAGAACTATCTTTCGCTCGACGATCTTGCGATGCGCGGCGAGATGCGTGAACAGTTCCTCCGCGTGACGCAGTTCCTCGGCGCGTTCTGCGAACGGCTCGGGCCGGTGCTCGACCGCATCGGGACGAGACTTTCCGACGATCCTCTCAGCCGGTCGCGCGAGGAGGACATGATAGCGTCGCTTCTCACCGAGACGCGTGGCACCCTGCGCCGTCTCGAGAACGCGAAGGAGTTCCTCGACCTGTTCTTCACGAGCGCCGACACCGACGGCGCCGTCTTCTGGGGAGAAAAGGTCTCGGCGACCAACCTGCGGCTGTCGGTCACGCCGCTCGACATCCAGCGGATATTCGTCAGGAGCATCTACGAGAAGGTGCGGAGCGTCCTCTTCACCTCGGCGACCATCGCCACCGGGCCGGGACCGGAGGGGTTCGATTTTTTTAAGCGCGAAACGGGTCTCGACGCGGTCCAACGCCCGACGCGCTACCTGCTTCTCCCCAGTTGCTTCGATTACCGGACCGCCCTGCAGGGCTTCGTGGTGTCGGACCTGCCGGAGCCGAACGAGGCCGATTTCGAGGAGGCGAGCGTCACGGCGGTGGCCGACCTCATCCGCGCCTCGAACGGCGGCGCGCTCGTGCTGTTCACCTCGGTCAGGCACCGCGAGGCGGCAAAGAAGATGCTCGCGGGGTTCCCGCTTCCGATAATCACGCAGAGCGATTCGGCGATGGGGGTGGTGATGCGGCGGTTCCGCGGCGAGGTCGATTCGTCGCTCCTTGCCACCGATACCTTTTGGGAGGGGGTGGACATCAAAGGGGACGCCCTGCGCAATCTCATCATGGTGCGCCTGCCGTTCCGGTATCCGTCCCACCCGTTCATCCTGCGGTTCATGAAGCGGCTCGAGGAGCAGACCGGGCAGGACGGGTTCTCCGTCTTTACCCTGCCGCACGCGGTCCTCAAGTTCAAGCAGGGGATCGGGCGGCTCATCCGCACGAAGAACGACCGGGGCGTGGCGGTGGTGTTCGACCGGCGACTCACCCGGAAGGGGTACGGCCGGTCGTTCCTCGACGCGCTCCCCGAGGGGATGATGTTCATGACCGCGCCGCTGAAACGGGTGGTGGGGCGGGTCGGCCAGTTCTTCGGTCACGGATAATCGGGAAAAATCGTTTCGGCGGATTACTCGAAACCGAGGTCTTTGAGAGTCGTTTTCATCAGGAAAGCGTCGGAACGCGGAGCATTCTTTTCATCCAAATGATAACTGTTTTTTCCTACCGCCCCTTGAGTGTTGCCCGCGATGTAAACCGTGCCGTCATCCTCGACAAGAAGGTCATACCCCAGATCGTCTTCCGCGACATCGCCGAATTTTACGCAGGTCATTTTCTTGGTGGCCGGGTCTATTTTTGCGAAAAGAATGTCTTTTTTGGGGGCGGCATAGGCGTTCTCGCAAGCACCACTTGTGCTCCCCGTGTGGTACAATGTTCCTTTGTGTAGACGCAAAGCGCCGTTCATTTCATCGAGATCGGTCCCGTACTGCATAACGATAGCAACTTTTCCGTTCTCGAAGTACCCGTAGAAAAGATCGCTGTAATTCGAATCTCCGATGTGCTTTTGTCCCGCGAAGGTCCCGAAGGTTGTTCCGATGAAATGCATTCTTTCTTTTTCGTCGAGGATGGTCGATCCGAAAAAATCCATATTGTCGGTTCCGAACTGCCAGTATCGTTGGAATCCTATCTTGCGATCGATAGCGATGATGCCGGCGTCCCAGGGCCCCCCAAAGAAGGTTTGCCCCGGTAGCGCCGTTTCCGGCATGAGGGCGAAGTGCCAATAGTTTTTATCCATTCCAATCAGTCTGGGAGTACTGGGAATGGTCGGGGTGCCGTTACCGTATTGTACCGTTGAAATACGACCGGTCTTTGTCTCTATGCGTGAAATGAAAATATCGCTTTTGCCCTTCAGTTCCTGCCCCGGAAAAGCGCCGTCGGTAAAACCGGCGACCGTCAGAGAACCGTCATCGTTTATCAGTATGGTTTCCGGATGTGCGTACCCCTCGTTCCCCCACTGGAAGAAGGAAAAAGAATCATCTTTCGGGTCAATGACTATGACGCAGGCATCGTATTTCTGTTTATCGTTCTTTTCGAAGGTTTTTCCGAGATCGGCGCTGCTTATGGCGGTGATGAATATTCTCCCGTCTTTCCCCTGAGTGGCCTCGTTGGCGAAGAGGCGCGCCGGGAAAGTGCTCCCTAGTAGATAATTCTTTATGTGATTTCCTCCCGTTATGAGAGATAGCATCATCTGATCGTGGTATTCCTGGCTGATATTGTAGCGACTGAGGACCGCCACTTGGTCGCCGAACTTGTATATTTTCATTGCTGCATCTATCGCCGCAGTGCCCCACTGATGGAAAAAGACATTGTCTTGTTTGTGCCACGAGATATCACTTTCGGTGATGGTCCAGACCGGACCATTCACCGCGGGGACATCAATGTCGGAAGATATATCCCCCCGATCATCGCCCTGAAGATACTCGTGATCGGTGATATGAGAATCGTCCGTGGCGAGGGACCCTTCTGCCTGTGCGGTATTCTTTTTATCGCAGGCAGCGAGAAAATACGAAAGAAGGGCCGAGATCAACGGAACGAAAAGAAAATGTCGCATATCTTCCCTCCGTAAAGAACCCATGCTTGTAATTTTTACTTGCAATTTTTTTTTTTCAATTATTTCAGCTTTGTTGCGGGTGCTTTTTTACGACATAACTAAAAAAGTAATGGAGGAGAACATGAGAAAAGGTATGATCTTCATGGTGGTGTTCTTGACGGCCCAATTTCTTTTCGCGGTAGGGACGCCTACGGTGAACAGTTGTTTCATCCCTGGGTCGAGCTGGGGTCTTTTGGCCTGTCAATGGTTCAGTTGTGGATGGTCGGCCGTGTCCGGCGCCGATCAATATGAGTGGGAGGCCTACACCAACGGTTGGACCGGCTTCCCTTGCGACCAGTGGTATCCGGGGTCCACAACGTCTTGCCTTACCAATACGGATACCGTTCCGTCGTCCGAAACGGATTTCATTGATCCCGAAATGACCATGACGGGCAGTACAACGGCCAAGGCGGGACGGGCTAGAGCGATAGACTATGTGCCTACGCAGATATGGAACCCTGCCCTGCGACAGTGGGTAACTATTTATTTGCCTTCGTATGGTGCTTGGAGCAACACTAAGTGGGCGTCTTTCCCCACGATATGTATGCCCTAAGAAAGAGAAGGGAAGTATCCGCAACACTTCTTCAATCAATAGACTCGCGCTCCCCGACGGGATGATGTTCATGACCGCGCCGCTGAAACGGACGGTGATGCGCGTCGGCCAGTTCTTCGGTACCGGCTAGCGGCGGAACCTTCTTCTTCCCGGGGCGGTCTATCGTAGTAACTGTCAGCGTGCGGGATCATGCGAAGGTACGGTAAGATCTTTCTGGCGGCGGCACTGTTCGGGGTGCTGTTCCTGTGGGCGACACGGGGCCTGTTCTGGACGCCGCTGACCGCCTTTTTCCCGCAGTTCCATCTGCTCGTGCTGGCGACGCTCCTCCTCTGCGTCGGTATGGCGCTGAAAGGGTACGGTCTATGGCGGGCCGTCTGCGAAACGGTGATGGCGCGGCGCAATTTCATGTTTCCGCCGGTGGCCTTCCTCGCGCCGCTCGTTCTCGCCCTTTTCTTTTTCAATGAGACGGCGCACCCGATGGATGCGGCCCATTATCTCTGGACCGCGAAACTGTTCCTTTCCGGGCAACTGTATCTGCCGCTCCCGCCGTTCTACGAGCATGCCTACGAGGGGTTCATGGTCGTGCACGACGGCCGGTACTATTCGCTCTTCCCCCCCGGTTTCCCTGCGCTCCTCGCGCCGTTCGCCGCGCTCGGTCTCGCCTTCTGGCTCAACCCGATACTCAACGGCGTTGCGGTCTACCTGACCGGGCGGGTGGCCGAGGAACTGACCGGTGACCGGCGGGTCGCGGTGCTTACGATGCTCCTCACGACCGTGTCATCCTTTCATCTTTTCCTTTCGGCGACCCTCTTTCCCCACCCGGCGATACTCGTGCTGACGCTCCTTGCGCTTTTTGTCGCCTTGCGCGGCGAACTTTCGGCCGGTCGCGTCGCGGCGGTCGCGATCATCATCGGGCTCATCGCGCCGGTACGGCCGCAGGACGGCCTGTTCACTGCGGCGGCGTTCGGGGTCTTTCTGCTCCTGCGGGGGATGCGTATCACGCCCGCGACGATGCTCGCCTTCCTTGCGCCGCTTGCGTTGGGCGCGCTCATGCTTCTCGGTTACAACCGCGCGGTGACCGGCGAGTGGTTCGTTTTCCCGCAGGATATCTATTTCGCGGTGACCGAGGAGTCGGCGCGCTGCCACCGCATCGGTCTCGGGACCGGGTGCCGCCACTTGAACGGCCTGTTCCTCCCGCCTGAGGGGCTCACGGTGAAGTATGCCTTTTTCGTGACGATGACGCGGCTCTCGATGCTCCTCTACAAGACGACGCTCCACCCGCTCATGTTCCTGTTCGCCGTCGCGGCGGCGTGGCTCTTCCCGCGGCGGCACGCGGTGTCGTTGCTTCTGTTCGCCGCCTTCGTCG
>JAKQHE010000032.1 GCA_029573155.1 bacterium | reverse complement strand
AGAACGAAGGGGACCTGACCATCGCGGCGCAGTTCGCGACCCCCGAAACGATAAATTTCATGGCAAAACATGGTAGGGGGCTCATCTGTCTCTCGCTCGACGGGGCGATAGCCGATAGGCTCGACCTGCCGCTCATGGTGAGCGACCGCAACAATCATTCCCGTTTCGGCACCGGCTTCACCGTGTCGGTCGAGGCGGCGGAGGGGGTTACCACCGGCATATCGGCCCACGACCGGTCGCACACGATACTGACCGCCGTGAGGGACGACGCGAAGCCGTCGGACCTTGTCCGTCCCGGTCATGTTTTCCCGCTCCGGGCGCGCGACGGCGGGGTGCTCGTTCGTTCGGGGCAGACCGAAGGATCGGTCGACCTCGCCCGGATAGCGCGACTCAAGCCGGCCGCCGTCATCTGCGAGGTGATGGACGAAGACGGCACGATGGCCCGCCGTCCGCAACTTGAAGTGTTCTCAAAAGAATTCGATATCCCCATCGTGTCGGTAGCCGACATCATCGCCTACCGGCTCGCCAGCGAATCGCTCATAGATCTCGTCGCCGAGTCGGTCCTGCCGACGCGCGCCGGCGGCGATTTCGCGATACGGGTCTACCGCAACCGGATAGACGGGGCCGAACATATCGCTCTCATAAAAGGCGACATAGCGAAAGGGGCCCCGGCCCTCGTGCGGGTCCACAGTGAATGCCTGACCGGCGACGCGCTCGGGTCGATCCGGTGCGACTGCGGGTCTCAACTCGAGAATGCGATGGCGATGATACGGGATGCGGGGCGCGGGGTCGTCCTCTATCTGCGGCAGGAGGGGCGCGGTATCGGTCTCGGCAACAAGATAAAGGCATACCACCTGCAGGACGAGGGTATGGACACCGTGGAGGCGAACATCGCGCTCGGTTTCCCGCCGGATCTGCGCGATTTCGGCATCGGGGCGCAGATACTCAAGGCTATCGGCCTGCGCCGGATACGGCTCATAACGAATAATCCAAAGAAATTCATAAGCTTAAGCGGCTACGGGCTAGAGATAGTCGAACAGGTGTCGAGCCGTGCGGTGGTCACGCCGCAGAACGAACGGTACCTCCAGACGAAACAGAAGAAGATGGGGCACACTATATTTACCGATCAACCGCAAAAAGGGGAAAAACAATGAAGACGAACGAATTCCATGGCGAACTGACCGGAAAGGGAAAGAAATTCGCCATCGTGCTGTCACGATTCAACAGTTTCCTGAGTGAATCGCTCCTCAAGGGGGCGCTTGACTGCCTTGACCGGCACGAGGCGACCGATGTCGACATCGTCCGGGTCCCGGGCTCATTCGAGGTGCCGTTCGCGGCCAAACGGCTCGCGGCATCGAAGAAGAAGTACGATGCCATCATCTGCCTCGGAGCGCTCATTCAGGGGGAGACCCCGCATTTTCAGTTCATCGCCGCCGAGGCGGCCAAGGGGATCGCGCAGGTCGCTCTGGAAACGGGTGTGTACTGCGCCTTCGGTATCATCACCGCCGATACGCTTGAGCAGGCGATAGAGCGGGCGGGCACCAAGGGCGGCAACAAAGGCTTCGACGCGGCGCTTGCCGCCATCGAAATGGCCAACCTTGTGGAGAACACCAATAAGATCTGACAGATAGGGTTACAGCAGATGGGACTGAGAAGACGCTCGCGCGAGAAAACACTCCAGATCCTTTACGGGATGGATTTCAATAAAAAGGGATCCTACGAAGAGGCGGTGGAGGAATATTATATCTACTACAATATCCCGGCCGCTTGTCCCGATGCCGTATCGGACGAGGAGGAGCGTCAATTCATCACATATCTGCTGGCGACCGTGTTCGACAATCGGGCCCGGATAGAGTCGCTCATCGAAAAGGCGGCCATTAACTGGCGGATAGACCGGATAGCGTTCATCGAGCGGAATATACTCAGACTCTCGGTGGCCGAGCTGCTGGACGAGGGGAACGGTATCCCGTTCAAAGCGACCATTAACGAGGCGGTCGATATCGCTAAGAAATTCGGGAACAAAGAATCGTCGTCGTTCGTGAACGGCATCATCAACAAGGTAGCCGACATGATCGATATCAAACAGAGGAAACTCTAGGGAACCGGATATGATGATGATGACTCGATGGGGCAACCGCTTGGATAGTATCGCTCATCCGGCGACAACTTCGCATAACATATATTATGTAAACTTAACAGGCCCGATCGGCAGAAGTTATGGAAGTATCTGATATTATTATAAGAGCTGCCGCTCGAAGCGTTCTGCCCCACGCTATTCTTTTTTGGGGTCCGCTGTCGCAGGCGGAAAAGACCGCGGTCGTCCTGAGGCTCTCTCATCGACTTCAGGGACTGAAGCGCCCACTGTCACTCGATGAGTATTCGAGTCGCTCTGTTGATGGAATGTTGCCTGATTTCAAGATGATAACTCCAGATAAGGGTAAGGATTCGGAGCGTGAAACGGTATCGGTCGATCAGATCGAGCGTCTTGCAGAAGAGATGATGCTCTACCCGTTCGAGAGCGCCAACCGCATCATCTATATCCCGTCCGCCGGCTGTATGACGGTGCCGGCCCAGAACACCCTTTTGAAGAAACTTGAGGAGCCACCCGCGAACAATTTCATCATCATGGATGTCGCGAAGCCCCATCTTTTGCTGAAAACGATCATCTCCCGGTGCCTCTCAGTCTACCTTCCGAGGGCAAAAAAAGAACCTGACATAACATTCGAAGACCATCTTCATTGGTTTTCGAATAACGAAGAAGCAAGGAAACTCGTGTCAGATATCAGCGTCGTTTTTGAAAACAATCCTCTTAATAGCGTGAGTGCGCTCAGCGATATCCGCTCACTTCTCGCCGCCGGATCGACCCTCTCCGACCGGGAGAAAATTCTCGTGCTGGCCCTTTTTCTGAAGGAACGCGCCCCTCAGGTGGCGCACGATCTGATCGTTTTCAACGAAAATCCGCAGAAAACATCAATGGATTCAGTATTCTATTATATATCTCAAGCAATGGTAACCTAAAGGAGTACCCATAGATGAGCGAAAGAAAGAATCATCATCACCTCAATTTTGACGAACAAAGAGAACTGGAACTGCTTGAAAAGACTAAGAATGAGGGGTTTGTTGACGAGGAGGCCATCACCAAGAACAAAAAGGCGGGCGCCCCGATAGCCCCGTTGGGCGGCAGCCATGCCTATTATCTCGACCACTCCGACCCGCATCCCCCTTTTGAGGAGGTCCTCCCGCTTCAGTTCCAACCCGCCGGCAAGGTCTTCTGGTACCATTACCCTCCGCTACCGACCCTTTCGGGAGATCACCAGATACAGGAAGGCGATCATTTGGTCGCCTATAGCGAACGCGGCGTTGAGATCGCGGAGGTCCTCAAAAAGTCGATAAGCGACTATAACTCCCAGAACAAGGTCGATTTCATCAAACACGGCGTCATTCGTAAGGCGACCCCCGAAGACATGAAAAAGGACGAGAATCTCCGCAAGAAGGCGCTGGAGGCCCAGAAGATCTGCGAACAGCACAACCGCGACCTCGGCATCAACATGAAACTTCGTAAGGTCAAGTATACGCTGGATGAATCGAAGGTCATATTCTACTTCACCGCCCCCGGCCGGGTCGATTTCCGCGAACTCATCAAGCGGCTTGCATCGAGTCTCCACCGCCGCATCGAGATGCGACAGATCGGTGTCCGCGACACCACCAAGATGCTGGGTGGCATCGGCCCCTGCGGGCAGGAACTCTGCTGCCGCCGCTACCTGCACAACTTTGTGCCGGTCTCGGTCAAGATGGCCAAGGACCAGAATCTTTCGCTCAATCCCAACAAGATATCGGGGTGTTGCGGTCGCCTGTTCTGTTGTCTAGGTTACGAGGACCCCCTCTACACCGAACTGCGCCGGGAACTGCCGCTCGAGGAGAGCGAGATATTCGAGGCCGCCCCGAGCGGTCGACGCGGATTCGTCAAAAAGGTCAATGTGTTGAACGGTACCATATCGGTGGTGTTCCCCTCCACTGAAAAGGAGAATTATGAGGAACGGCTCATCCAGAAATCGCAGTTGCGCCGTGAGGACCGCCGCTGGGAGATAGTCCCGCCCGCTCCGTCGCTCAAGGTCGAATCGTTGGCCGAATCGAGACCGCCGCAACAGTCGCGGCCCGCCGCATCGACCCCTGCGGGCGAAGATCGTCCCCGCCGGGATGACCGGCCGCGCCGGAACGATCGTGACGAACGGCCCCGGAATGATCGTCCCCGCGACAATCACCCTCGCGATAACAACCGCCCGCCGGCACCGGCATCATCGGGTGACCAGAAGGACCGGCCGGCCCCTACCGCCGACCGACCCGGCGGAGAACAGCCGCAACGGCAGGGGGACCACCGTTCCCGCCGCGGCGGCCGGAACCGCCACCGCCCCCGTCCGGCGGGTGGCGGAGATCGTCCCGCACAACAACAGCAACAGCAGCAACAGCCGCCCCGGCAGGCCGATGACAAGAATTGACAGCCACGCGCATCTTCTGACGCTGATCACCGAGAAAAAGATACCGGCGGATACCCTGTTCGGCGACATGCTCTATAACGGCGTCACCGTTTGCGTCAATGTCATACTTTCGCCCGAAGAGGCCCGTGGCCGCGCCATGCTCGACGCCGCCTGTCGCGACACCGGCATATCGCTCTTTCACATCGCCGGCGTCCACCCTCACGACGCGGCGAAATGGGACGGCGACGACTCGTGGATACGGGACATCGCCGCTACCGTAGTCGCCATCGGCGAGGTCGGCATGGACCTCCATTACGACTTCTCCCCGCCCGACCGGCAGGAAAAGGTATTCCGCCGGATGGTCGAACTGGCCATCGAACTGCGCAAGCCGCTGGTCATCCACGGGCGCAAGGCGGAGGGCCGGATATTCGATATGCTCAGTGAATACGAGGAAATGGATGATCGCGTTCTTTTCCACTGTTATACCGGCGATGTCGCGACGGCGCGCCGTATATTCGACCGCAACTGGTCGATCAGTCTCCCCGGCATACTGACCTTCCCCGACGCCGAGGAGATGCGCGAGGTGCTCATGATGGCCCCCGCAGGTCAGATCTGTTTCGAGACCGATTCCCCCTATCTCGCGCCGGTCCCCCACCGGGGCAAGGTCAACACCCCCGCCCATGTCACCGATATATACCGGTTCGCGGCCCAACTGACCGGCCTGCCGTTGCCGGTATGGGAAGAACGGGCCCAGCAATGCTTCGAGCGGCTCTTCGGCGGGGTCACCGGATGAGCCGTGCCGCCGGAACGGTCGCCTTTACCACCACCATCCCGGTCGAGGTGATACTCGCCGCCGGTCGCCGCCCGCTCGATCTCAACAATATCTTCATATCGGATCCCCGCGCCGCCGAACTTGTCGAAAAGGCGGAGGCCGCCGGATTTCCCCGCAGTTGCTGTGCGTGGATAAAGGGTCTGTTCTCGGTCCTGCGCGACCGTCACCGTGAACTCGGCATCACCGCCTTTGTCGCGGTGACCGAGGGCGATTGTTCCAACGCGAAGGTGCTCAAGGAACTCATCGAACGGGAGGTCGGGCTCCCATCGACCTTCTTTTCGTTCCCGCAGGACCGATCCGTGGCGGCGCTCAAAAGCGAGATGGAAAAACTCGCCGCCTTCCTCGGCACGACGCCCGCCGATGCCGAAAAGTCCCGACAGGCGCTCCGGCCGATCCGCAGGTCGCTGGAAGAACTCGACGAACTCTCGTGGCGGTATCCGGGGCTCGTCACCGGCGCCGACAATCACCGCTGGCTGGTGAGCGCATCCGATTTCAACGGGGACCCCGCCGCATTCGAAAAGGAACTGCATGCGCTACTCGCGGACAAGAAGGCAAAGACCCCTGAAAAAAGGCGCGATCTTCTACCGCTTGCCTATCTCGGCGTTCCCCCTATCGTCGATCTCTATCCTTTTATCGAGGAAAAGGGGGCGATCGTCGTCTTCAACGAGATGCAACGGGAATTCTCGATGCCGGGCGAATTCCCCGGCCTCGCGGAACAGTACGCCGCCTACACCTACCCCTACGCCGCCGAGTACCGCTTCTCCAAAGCCATCAATGAGATACGACGGCGCGGCGTTAAGGGCGTCATCCACTATGTTCAGTCGTTCTGCCACCGGCAACTGGAGGATATCATACTCCGACGGATGCTGGAGGAGGCGGGAATGAAGATACCGGTGCTGACGCTGGAGGGCGACAAGCCGCAACGAGTGCTTGACGGCAGGACCCGGACGCGGCTAGAGGCCTTTATCGAGATGCTGTAAAAAAATAAGAACCCAGAATTAACAGGATGATACATTAAAAAAGAGGCAAGAAACTGTAGTGCGACCCAGCCTCCGTCAGTATCTATGAATGCATGCCTCTCACCTTCTGGTCACGATGATCACCCCGGTACTTAACCTTGAAACTCTTTCCTATCATGTCATTAACGATGAAGCAATCTACCTTATCAAGAAGGCCGTCTTCCTGTGGGAAATAATATGATTTGCTTTTTCCTTCAAGCAATTCTAAAGGGTCAAGCGATTCGGGCAAAACGATAATTTTATCGGTTCTTTCTTTGGGAAAGGCAGACACGGCAGAAATAGTTACCGGCCTTCTCCCAATGTTCAGAATGTCAATGCGGACAAGTTTCTGAGAGGGGTTCGTTGAGAGAACATAATTAACCCCATACATCACCTTCACTCTGACGCGTTCATTGATAATGTGTTGAACGATTTGAACCAGCAACGCCAAAGTAGCTATAATTGCAGCATACCATGCTGCCAAAGAAGAAAGATCGCCGCTAAGAGTTATTGTCATTCAAAATCTCCCCTCTCTTGTTTTTCTTCAGAGCATATTTTTGAATGCAGATAATCCAAAAAACTCTCTGGTGTTATCGGGATGTCATGAGAAGCATAGCCATACCCATCGGGATGCACCTCTCTACTCTCGCATGCTATAGAGTATCTCTTTTCTTCTTTTACTTTGCTCGAATTCACAATTCTGACCCAAGCACTGACCTCTTCTATTCTCTCTTTAGGATCTAATAATAGAGAGCGGCGCTCATGTATAAGGATTGTTCTCCTATTATAATAATATTTCCCTTTCTTGTCCTGGAAGAAAAACACCCAGTCGTCGAGGATGGGTTCTGAGAATTTGCTGGCGTCGAAGTTCTCGCCGGGATAGCGGTTGTCTTCTCTGACGGGTCTTGTCTCTTCCTCTTTCGGACGCACTTCTTCCTTTACCGTTTCCGTCACTTCGAGTCCGAGGAGTTTTTGTACCGCCTTTCGCGCCGAGTCCCGGAAATTCTTCTGGTCGGTGAAGTCGACGGTGGCGCCATTCACCGTTGCCTCTTTGGCGAGGTCTATCATCTCAAGCCGGAGCGTGTAGATGCCGTCGAACAGCGTTATCGTCGGAACGACTATCGTGTCGGCCGACAGCGCCTGACCGAGCGGTATCTGACACTTTTGGTCGTAGCATTCCTTGTACGATTCTTTTTTCTGTTCCTTTATAAGTATCTTGTCTTGCCGCTCTTTCGGGATGACGATGAACTGATTGGATGCGATTATCTCTCCACGGATGAACTCGGCCGACGCGATCAGCCGTTCCTTGCTGAACTTCTTTGATTTGTCGGTTGTATCGAAGACGGCAAGTTTCGCCTTTTTCTCTTCGGCAGACAGTGCGAGACTGACGACCACCAACGCAAGAAGAATCAGAACCTTTCGCATAAGAACTCCCCTAACCGACCCTAAAACACGCCGATTGTAGCGTAGGCGAAATAAGATATCAAGAAAACATGCGGCGGCCAGAACCTTCTACCTATCGAGGGAGAAGGTGGCCGTCAGGCCGGATGAGGGTTTTCAGAACACCCTCACCTCGATCCTCTCCCTTCACAGGGCGAGGAAGAGATCGGGGCGTCTCTACGACAGATACGGTGCCAACTTCCCGAAAAAGCCGCCGAACCCGCCGTTGGACATCGCGATGACGACGCTCTCCTTATCGGCCTCTGCCCTCAGCGCCTCGACTATCTGGTCGGCCTCGGGCATGAACCGCGCCGCCGGATAGCCCTTCACGCGGTTGATGGCGTCGCAGAGCCGTTCGGGATTGAACCGCTCCTCCTCGCTGAGTCCCGTCGCCTTGGCCGGTTTCCCGATGAAGAAAAGGTCGGCGTCGGCGAAGAGTTTCGCATATTCGGCCTCGAAGATGTTGCGGGCGTTCGAATTGGTCGCCGGATCGAACACGACGATATATCGTTTGTGACCGAAAAGACTGCGGAACGAATCGAAGGTATAGCGGACCGCCGTCGGATGGTGGGCGAAATCGCTGTAGACCGGCGCACCGTTGAGGTGGCCGAGGAATTCCTGCCGCCGCTTCACCCCTTTCATCCCGGCGATGGCACCGGCGACCGTCGCATGGTCAAGGGCGGACAGTTCGTTGTGGATAAAGGCCATGAGCGCCGCGAGATTCATGAGGTTCTGGTCGCCGAAAAGCGGACTCTTGAACTCCTCCCCTTCCCTGCCGTTCACCGTCACGCGGAATTTCATCAGACGCCCCTCGGAACCGGTGCGGCGGGCGAACAGGTCGGCCGACGGGTCGGTCACCGAGTAGGTGAAGAAAAGTTCGCGCGGGAAGAGGGTCAGCAGTTTCTTGTTGTTCGGGAAATCGATATTGAGGATGCACCGTTTCGTTATGATGGCGGTGAACTTCCGGAAACTTTCGAATATCGCCTCGAGCGACGCGTAGATGTCGGCGTGGTCGTATTCGATGGAGGTGATGATGCCGATGTCGGGACGGTAATGGAGGAACTTGGGCCCCTTGTCGAAAAAGGCGGTGTCGTATTCGTCG
>JAKQHE010000025.1 GCA_029573155.1 bacterium | reverse complement strand
CCTCGTCATGGGACTCATCAACATCAAGGATTACTTTTTCTTCAAGAAAGGCGTCAGTCTTATGATCCCCGAATCGGCCAAAGGGAAACTCTACGACCGGATGCGGCGTATCCTCGGCTCGAAGAACACCTTCCTTGCCTTCGCCGGGACCGTCGCGCTCGCCTTTTTCGTCAACCTCATCGAACTCGGCTGCACCATCGGTCTGCCGGCGATATATACCCGCGTCCTGTCGATACAGAAGATCGGTACGGCGGCGAAATACGGTTACATGGCGCTCTACAACATCTATTACGTTATCCCGCTCGTCCTTATCGTCGCCCTCTTCATGTTCTCGATGCAGAAGTTCCGCCTCGATGAGCGCCACGCCCGGGTGCTCAAACTCATCAGCGGGATACTTATGCTTGTGCTGGGCCTGTTCCTTGTCTTCAAGCCCGAATGGCTCGTGTTCCTATAAAGAAAAGGAGGATACCATGATGCGTTTTATCCTGTTCCCGATCCTTCTGATCGCGTTGTTCGGTTGTACGAAAGAGCAGCCGCCCGTTGTGCAGACCGAGTCGACTCCCGCAAAGGAATCTGTTCCGCCCGTCGACTGCAGGAAATTCATGCCGCCGTGGGGCGACGAGTACTGGGAGGATTGGGGCAAGGCGCATGGAGAGCAGTTCGAGAAGTGGTATATGGCCACGATGCCGGTGATGAAGAATATCACGGTCGCCGACATCGAGAAGTGCGCCCATCTCGACAATATCTTCGTCGGTTTCTCGAAACTCGACACCCTTGCGCCGTTCGCCAAGATGCCCAATCTCCGGAAACTCGATCTCCGTTTTTCGGCCGGGATAAAGGATCTGACGCCGCTTTCGGGGCTGAAGGATCTTGAAGAACTCACCATCTGGGGTACCGGCGTGACCGATCTGACGCCGTTGAAAGACCTGCCGAAACTGCGCCGCATCGATGCCAAGATGACGCAGATAAGCGACCTGAAGCCGGTCGCCGCGATGAAAAGTCTTTTTGCGCTCGATGTCCTCATGGCGCCGGTCACCGATATCGCGCCGCTTGCCGATCATCCGGCGCTCGCCGAGGTGGTCCTCTGCTCGACCAAAGTGCCCGATGTCGCACCACTCTACGGCTATGCCGAGCGGATAACCTACCTCGACCTGTGCAACACTTTGATCCCCGATGTCACGATCCTGAAGAAATTCAAGAACGCCCAGAAACTGAAACTCTGGGGGCTTCCGATAAAGGACGCGAAGTTGTTCTCGGAGATGAAAGATCTCCGCTATCTCGACCTGCGCAATACGCCGGTCTCTTCACTCAAGCCATTGGAAAAACTAGAAAAAATCGAAACGCTTATCGTCGCCGAGACCAAGGTGAGCAAGAAAGAGATCGCGCGCTTCAAGAAACTGCGTCCTGCGGTGAATGTGGTCGAACTGGTCGAGTGACCTTCAGCAGATCTGCTTGCCGGTGCAGTACTGGCACTGGTTGGTGTTCGCGGTCGGTTTGACCGTTTCTTTCTTCACGATCACCGGTTTCTTAGCCATGAGGTTCCTCCGCGTAGATGAACATCAACGGACCCAGTATAGACGTCATCCTTTTATAAGTCAAACACTTTTTTGAAAACTCGGGCAGTCCGGCAGTCGAGTGCGGCGTGGTCGGTGATCGTGCCACCCGTTCGCAGGGCGAGGGCGGGACAGCGACCGCACACGGCGCGGTAGGGACAGTCGGGACAGTCGGTGAGATCGCCGAAGCGGATGCGCCGCAGGTTCTCGAACGATTCGGTGCGCCACAGTTCGGCGAAGGGTTTTTCGCGCAGGGAACCGGCGGGGATATCGAGTTCGTGGCAGGGGAGTATCGTGCCGTAGGGGTCCAGCGCGACGATCGACCTCGCGGCGGCGCAGGGAGGATCGTCGGGCAGTTTTCCGGCCAGACGGTCACCGTGCGGGATGGCGAGATCGGCGATGAGCGTGGCCAATTCTTCTTCGGGCAGGTTGAGCGCCGTCGGGTCGGTGGTGCCGCTCCGCGCTGGAAGCATCGTGAGGTTGCAGGAGAGCGGTATCCGTTCGGTCGCCATAAGGGCGGCCAGTTCGCGCACTGTCGGTGCGGTCACGGTGTTGAGCGATACCGCCGCCGTGACGGCGACGCCACGGTCGCGCAGGCCGCGAAGAGTGCCGATGGCGCGGTCGAACGAGCCGGAGACCTTGGTGAAATCGTCGTGCGTTGCGCCGCTCGGGCCGTAGAGCGACACCTGTACACTTTCGGGCCAGAGCGCCGCGAGCGCATCGAGCGTCCGGTCGTCGCAGAGATAGCCAGAAGTGAGTAGCGATACGGCGAAACGCCGTTCCCGGGCCGCCGCGACGATGTCGAGGAGGTCGTCGCGCAGGAAGGGCTCGCCGCCGGTGAGCGTGAGATACAGCGTCCCGGCATCACGCAGTTGGTCAAAGATGCGTTCTATCTCGGGGAGTGTCAGTTCGCCCTCGGCGGTCGCCGGTTTTTTATCGAAAAAGCAGTGGTGGCAGGCGAGCGGACAGCGGTAGGTGACCGAGAAGGTGGCGGCGACCGGGATGCAGTGCTGTTCGCCGTAGCGTTTGAGTGCGGTGAATATCTCGTCGGTCGCCGGTTGTCCCGTCCCGCTCGGGGCTGGTGACGCAAGCGTTCCCGGCGCCGGGTCGAAGATGCCGAGTTCGCGCAGTTCGGCGACGAACTCCGTTTCATCGGCCAGCGGCGCTTCGCCCCGTTCGAGCCGGTCGAGCGTCGCTCCCGCCGCGTCGTTCAGTTCATAGGTCGTAGCGGTGCGGTGATCGATGAGTATCGTCCGGTCGGGGTAGGTGCGATACGAGATGTGCGGGCCGGGACGACATGCGATGCTGTTGATTTGCCCGAAAATCAGAAGTTTTTCTCCACAGATTATTAATAAACAAGCAGGTGTATTGTAAGTTCTTTTGGCAAATAGTGAAGAAAAAAGATGAGATACGGCTTGACATTATGAACATAGGTGCATAATATGCAAATCGTGACCAACGAACTTTCACAGGAGGTGTTGTTATGCCGGGTAGAGATGGAACGGGCCCCATGGGGCAGGGTGCGATGACGGGCGGCGGCTTCGGGCCGTGCGGAAGCGGCAGAGGTACGGGACGCGGTTTCTTCGGCCGCGGGGCTTTCTGTCGCGGCGGCGGTCGCGGTGCGGGGATGGGCATGAGCGGCGGCGGTCGCGGGTTCCGTCACTGGTTCCGTGCGACCGGACTGACCCGCTGGATGCGGGCGAATATGACCCCGCAACCCATTACACCAGAGGAGAAGAAATGAAGATCGCTTGTACGACGACCGGTAACGACCTGCAGGCGCCGCTTGACCCGCGGTTCGGCCGCGCGCAGAAACTGATCATTTTCGACACCGACACCAACGCGTTTTCCGTCATCGACAATGCGGGCGGCGTCTCGGCGGCGCAGGGGGCCGGCATTCAGGCGGCCGAGGCGGTGGTCCGGGCCGGCGCGGTCGCGCTGATATCGGGACACATCGGACCGAAGGCGTTCCGCGCCCTGCGGGCAAGCAATGTCAAGATGTACACCACCGACGCCCCGACGGTCGCCGAGGCGCTGGCGCGCTAC
>JAKQHE010000008.1 GCA_029573155.1 bacterium | reverse complement strand
ATAGCGGCGGCAGTTCTCGAGGATGTTCATGAAGCCGACGAGGTTGGCCTAGATGTAGGCGTGCGGGTTCTCCAGCGAATAGCGGACCCCCGCCTGCGCCGCAAGGTGGCAGACGACATCGAACTTCTCGCGCTCGAACAGGGCGGTCAGGGCATCGCGCTCTTCAAGTTTCAACTGGATGAAGCGATAGTTCGGGAACTTCGCGCTCTGCACGGTCTCGCCGGGTCTCACCGCGTCGTGCGCGATGCCGCTCTCGGCGAGCCGCCCGTACTTGAGCGTCACATCGTAGTAGTCGTTGACGCTGTCGAGTCCCACCACCGTGTCGCCGCGGTCGATAAGCCGCCGGGCGGTGTGGGACCCGATGAACCCGGCGGTGCCGGTGACGAGTATCTTCATGCTGACCTCCCGCTCACGATCCCTTCGGCATATAGAGCGTCACGCGGTTGCGCCCCCCCTCTTTCGACTCGTACAGCGCCTCGTCGGCCGACTTGACGAGGTCCTCGGGGCGCTGGACCAGTTCGGGGAACGACGAGACGCCGAAACTCGAGGTGATGGTGAGTTGGTTGCCGTCGGCCGGGACGACCGAACCCTGCACCGTCTCGCGTATCTTCTCGGCGACCTTAAGCGCACCCTCTTTGGTGGTGTTGTGCAGAAGAAGTACGAACTCCTCGCCGCCGTAGCGCGCCGCGACATCGACCTTGCGGACCGACCGCTTGATGATGCGCGACAGGAACCGTATCACCTCGTCGCCCGCCTTGTGGCCGTAGCGGTCGTTGACCTTCTTGAAATGATCGATGTCGAGCATGATGGCCGACAGCGGCATGCCGGAACGGGCCGCCTCGCCGGTCATGGTCTCGGTCCGTTCCTGCAGGTAACGCCGGTTGTAAAGACCGGTCAGCGCATCGATGTTGGAAAGGTTCTGCACCGTTTCGTACATCTCGATGTTGTTGAGCGCCGACGACAGGATGCGACAGAGCAGGAGCAGGTCCGATTTGGTCTGGGTGTCCACCTCGCGGTCCGAGTCGAGGAACACCGAGAGCGTCCCCTGCGGCGTCTCGTGGCGTTGGAGCAGGAAGGTGAGCATCTGCGCGTGCCGATTCAGTTCCGCGAATGCCAGTTCGGCGAACAGTTGGTTCTTGTCGCGGCGCCGGTTGATGTCGCGGATCTCGGCCATCTTGCCGACCTTACCCTCGAGCATCATCGCCTGTATCGTCGTGGGATCGGTCATATCGGTAGCGGTGAGCGGCGCCACCTTCTCGAGCGAAAGCGGCGTCCCGTCGTCCTCGAGCCGGTAGATGATGCCCTTGTGCTCGCCGTCCCGCCATTCGGTGATGAGCACGGTCGCGGCGTCGGGAACGAAGTTGAGCACCGACCACGCCGAGGCGTTGAACAGTTTCTCACGGCTGAACGAATCGAGCATCTCACGCGCGCCGCGGTACAGTTTCTCCTGCCGGCGCCGGTCGGTGAGCACCCGATCGAAGGTCGCCGCCATCCGCAGGAGTTCGATCACATCCTGCCTGATCGGCGCGAAGGTCTCGACGAGCAGTTGCTTATCGCCCTGATAATCGGCGTCTATCACAATGACATATTCGGGGACGGCGGGCACTCCTTCCGGATCGAAGAGCCCCACCGGGAAATAGACCCGCTTGTTATACGGCGGGATAAGCGGCAGGAACTCCTTTTCCTCCAGTATCGAATGGCACGGGAGCACGCACCGGTTCTTGATGGCGAGCAGTATCAGCCCCGTCAGGCGGAACGGCGACGGAGCGCCGACGATGATGCCCTCCTCGCCCCGCAGTTCCACCACTTTCACGGCGACCGGTATGCGATCCCAGAGCGTCGTCCGTTCGCAGTACTTCATAAGGGCGAGATAGGGGTCCTCGACCGCCTGCCGCGCGTGATCCGAGGCCCCGGGGGACCGGTGATCGCCGGAACGCGCCGTGCCCCCGCCCCAGAGGTAGCGGACGATCTCTTCCCGGCTGAACAGATAGACGGCGCCTGCGGTAAGCAGGAACAGCACATAGACGGTAAGGTCGCGCGCCTCCCGCAGTGAACCCGGCAGGGCGAGCGAAAGGGCCGAGGCCGCGACATACCAGCCATAGTGGGCCGGACGCCGCGCATACACTACCGGAAGCGCCGCGAACAGGAGCGCGATGAGCGGGGAATGGTTACCCCACCTCAGTATGACGAAGTCGGCCACATAGACCACCGCCGGGAGGAAGGCGGGCAGTATGAGCGCGATCCGCTCGATGAGGGCGAGGTACAGGTGGAGCACCACGAACAGGCCCCAGACGACTATCTGGACCGACAGCGACTGACGAGAAGAGGATGATATCGCTATGAAAACGATAGGGATCGCATACAGGAACGGGAGGGACCTAATCAACCGCATCATGGAGTATGTACTGATCGGGGCGCAGCATCTTGTATCTCCGCAGGGCCGTCATCTCGCGGGTCTGGCGGTCGCTCTTCATACGCTCGATGCGCAGTTCGAGTTCGCGCATCCGTTGCTGCGCGGCGGACCGCTCCATCGTCAGTTTCTCTATCACCTCGCGGTTGCGGGCTATCTCGCCTCGCAGGCGATGGATATCGACCAGCACCACTCCGGTCACGATCAGGAACAGCCCGCCGATAACTAGCAGGTGCCACCGATTCATCGTCTGCTCCTTGTCGCTATGGCGACATTCTTGAAACCGAGTCCTCGCACCGTATCGAGCACCGTCGTCACCCGCCCGTGCGATGCCTCGGCGTCCCCTTTTATCACGACAATGTAGCCCTGCCGCTCCGCGGTGTCAATTTTTCCCAGATGCGCCGCGACCTCTTCGACGGGCATATCGCGGTCACCGACACGGACCGCGCCCGCCGAGGGGATAACGATCTCGATGCGGCGGATATGCTCCACCGCGCCGCTCGCGCTCGCCTCCGGCAGGTTGACCTTGATCCCCGATTCCTGTTTGAAGGAACTGGTGAGCGAGAAGAATATGAGGAGCGTGAACAGGACATCGACGAGCGGCGCGACATCGATGGCGAAATCGTGCGCCGAAAAGGTCTTGCGAACCCGTATCATCCGTCCTCCTTGACGCCGTCGATCCTGTCGCCCCGCAGGGTATTATCGAGCACCTCGGTGATACGCACCGGCACCAGCGAACCCTCGGCGGGCAGGGGATCGCCGGCCACATGAACGATCTGGTTGTGCTCGCTCCGCCCCATGACGGTGTCGCCGCGCGGACTGCGCGATTCTATCAGCACCGTCACGGTCCTGCCGAGGAACCGCCGTCGCACCGCGGTCATCACGGCGCGCTGGGCATGCAACAGCCGGTCAAGTCTCGCCGATCTCTCGGCATCCGTCAAGGTTTCGGGCCATCGCGCCGCGACCGTCCCGGGGCGGGGAGAGTATTTGAAGGCGAACAGGGTGTCGTAGCGCACCGTTCCGATAAGGGAGAGCGTCTCTTCGAATTCGCTTTCGGTCTCTCCGGGGAACCCTACGATGAAGTCACTGGACAGCGAGATGTCAGGACACCGCTCGCGGACCCACGCTATCTTCTCCTGGTACTCGTTCACGCCGTACCCCCGGTTCATGAGCGCCAGTATCCGGTCCGATCCCGATTGGGCCGGCAGGTGCAGATAAGGCATGAGCGACGGTATCTCGGCGAACGCCGCGGCAAGCGCCGGGGTGAGGTCGCGCGGGTGGCTCGTGACGAACCGGAGGCGGTCAAGCCCCGACCGCCCAGCGATAAGGTACAGCAGCCCGGTGAAGTCAAGACCGGCGGCGGGGTCGTGGTAACTGTTGACATTCTGGCCGAGAAGCGTCACTTCACGGATGCCGGACGCGACCAGCGCGCGGATCTCTTCCAGTATCGTCTCGGCCGTCCGGCTCACCTCGCCGCCGCGCACCGAAGGGACGATGCAGTAACTGCAGTGGTTGTCGCACCCGTGCATCACCGTGACGAAGGCCGAACGGGCGCCGTGCCACAGCGTATCGTACACCGGCGGGAACAGCTCACGGTCGGTGAGCGCCGACGGATCGGTCATGACCACCGGGAATATCCCTCGCTCGGCGGCGTCGGGAATGGCCGCCTCGCATCCCGGCCCGAAGACGCCGTCGATGAGCGGCGACCGCGACGGGAGGTCCGCCCCCAACTGCTGGGCGACGCACCCCATCACGAAGATGCGCATGGCCCCCCGCTCCTTTTCCGCGAGGAACCGGCCGACGAAACTGAACACCTTCTGCGCCGGTTTCTCCCGCACGCTACAGGTGTTGACGATGAGCAATTGCGCCTGCCCCGGATCGTCGACCGGCACCCATCCGCGTGCCGTCAGAAGCGCGCCGACCCGTTCGGAGTCGTAGACATTCATCTGGCATCCGAAGGTATGGATGTGAAAGGTCCTCACCGGAACGGAGAGATGGCTGGGATCAGTCGAGACTGTCGGAGAATCCGCTGATGACATAGATGTACCGGGTCCCGAACAGGAAGGCCTGACCGAAGTCGTTGACCACGGTGGGGCCATCGAGGAAGTAACCGGAGTTGCTGTTGTCTATGGAGCCGTCGTTGACGCTGGCGCGCGCCGAGGCCGAAAGATCGAAGTCACCGGGGGTACCGGCGGCACGGACCTCGAGGCTGTATATGTACTGTTCGTTCCGCGCGTCATGATTGCGTTCTATCGATTTACCGGTGCCGCAGTTGAGTGCGGTGTACTGCACCGTGAAACTGTCGGGGGAACTGATGGGGACCATCGTCGCGTAGGCGCACCGTATCGCCGTACCGGACGAAGAGAGCGCCCAGGTCATCCCCTTGGGGTTGGTCAGGTCACCGGTGCCCCGCAGGATGTAGTTGGCGATGCTGAAGGAAAGCGGCTGGTCGTTCGCGGTCTGCGTGAAACCGCCCGACGCCGCGACCACGATATCCTCGTTCGGACCCTTGTTCGGATCGTCCCACTTCACCCGCGCCGCACCGAAACCGGCCAGCGAGGTGCAGGAGGTCTGCGCGCCGGTGGTGACGCACTCGACGCCCGCGACCGTGATCTTCTGCGTGCCGCCCTCGTCGATGACCTCGGCGAACGCTTCGTCGCTGTACCCGATCAGTTCCTTGTCCTGATCGGTGTTGATGTATTTCTTCGCGCCGCCGAACACGAGTATGGCGGGATGCAGGGTCTCCACGCCCTCATCGTCGGTCGTGACCCACGAAACATCTATCATGCCGTGGAGGCAGCGACCCTGTTCCATCAGTTTCCACGAAGAGGCGTTGCCCTTCTTGTCGACCTTGATGATGTCGCGCGAAGCCGAGCCCGAATCGCACCCGCCGCTGATGTATACCTCGCCGCCGATGGTGAGGGCGCGGGCATGGGCGCGGTTGGTGAACGACACTTTCTGTTCGACCGTGTTCTTTTCGGGATCGAGGAGGTATATCTTGTCGTTGTAGCCGTCCTGTGTCTTGCCGAACGCGATGACCACCTTGCCGGTCTTCGGCGAAAGAGCTCCTTTGGCATCGGTCGTCTCGAGAAGCGCCGCGACATGATCCTTGACGCCCATCCTGAGCGAGGGACCGTCGGTCACGGTCAGTTTCGCCATGTCGATGTAATTCGTCCTCGTCAGGTAGGATTCTGAGCCGCTGTCGCGCCAGATCGAACCGCCGGTGAGCACGATGCGACCGTCCTTCAGGACGACTGCGCGGGACCCGGAGGGAACATCGTCCTCGGTGAAGTAGGTCGAAAGCGAGGTCTTATCGCTCTGTTCGGACACGACGCGGACGAAATCGCCGGTAAGACCGAGGAAGATGTTTATCTCATAGTTCTTGGTGTCCTCGTACAGGATGCCCTCGGCGCCGCCGGTCAACTTCACCTTTTCCTGCGTGTTGGTCACCTTCACGAAGAACCGGTAGTAGCGGTTGCTCCGGAGGGAACTGAAGTCGGAACTGCCCGTCAGGCCGCCCACCGGAAGCACGCGGGTCTCGTCGAAGACATAGGGGCGCGACAGGTCGTCGGTCGAGAATATCGAGAGTTCCACCGAATCGCCGTTCACGATGCAGAAGTCGTCGACGAAATCCTC
>JAKQHE010000246.1 GCA_029573155.1 bacterium | reverse complement strand
CAAGGAGTATGCTGAGAGGCGTCTGACCAAACTGGAGAGACTCATCACCCAGAATACGCAGGTGGAGGTGTTTTTCGTCAAGGACAGGAACGAGAAGAAGACCGAGATAAAACTGAACCACAAGGGGGAAGATTACTTCGCGGCTGAGTCGAGCGAGGAGTTCGACCAGTCGATAGATTTTTGTGTTGACAAGATCTCCAAACAGATTAAGAAGTCCAAGGAGAAGAGGATCGACCGCCGCGGGCGGTAGTTCCGGTCGTTAGTTGGGCGGATAGCTCAGTTGGATAGAGTGTTGGCCTCCGAAGCCAAAGGTCGTGGGTTCGATCCCCGCTCCGCCTACCATCTTCTTTTCTGTTCCCTCCTCATCTTCTTCGTGCCGTCGCGATCGGATGGTGCCGAACTCTATGTCAAAAGCGCCGCCGAGGTGTCAACCGCGTTCGACCTCGTTTCCTATCGTCTCGACGAGCCGTCGGTGCCGCCTCTTTTCTGTGCCTATATGCCCGAGGACATGACGGAACTGTCCGATCGGGAGCGGGTGTCGCTCTTCATCCGGACCCTGTTGCCGCTCATCCTGCGCGAGAACGAGAGGATAGAGCAGGAATCCCGCCGGCTCGACGAGGCGGCCGCCCGGTCGTTCGCCGGCACGGGAGATGCCGCGCTCGTGTACGATC
The DNA here is from genome assembly GCA_029573155.1 of bacterium. Classification (GTDB taxonomy): domain Bacteria; phylum UBP6; class UBA1177; order UBA1177; family JAKLFG01; genus JAKLFG01. The sequence goes on along the minus strand of JAKQHE010000246.1, from coordinate 2,435 downwards.
TTGCGGTGAAATACCGCGTGGCGGAGGAGGGCGGCGGTCCTCTGAACGAGGGGGAACTCGGAACGGTCACCGAGGCGCTGCGGTCCCGGATCAGGCCGGTCGCCCCCTCGATCGTCCTCACCATCGCGGCGCTCGAATCGGGTTGGGGGACATCGCGTTTCACCCGCGAGGCGAACAATCTGTTTGGCCACACCGCGCTTCTTGCGTGGCGCGGCATACAACCGGCGAAATGGCGCGGGACGACCCGTAACATAAAACGGTTCGAGACCATCGCCGACGCGCTCAGGCGTTTCATGCTCAATCTCAACAGCAATCGGGCCTACGCGCGCTACCGGAAGTATCGCGACATCGCGCCCGCCGACACCTTTCAGCAGACGAAGGGGTTCACCACCTACGCGAGCATCGGCAAGGAGTATGTCGTGCGCATGCAGCAGGTCATGAAACGATTCGGCTTCGCACGTTACGACGGGCATCGTCTTGCCGACGATACGCGGCTGTGGGGGCTCGATCGGCTCCGGACCCCGTACCTTTACTAGCCGCCGCGAGAAAATTGACAGCGCCCGACCGGGCGGGTATGCTCGACCGTTCCTGTTACGATATCGCGAGGGATCCCCGCGTGGCCGACAAGACGATACTGAAACTCGAATACAAGAAATTCAACACCTTCCTCTTCGATTACCTGCGGTCACTCAACCGCGGCTGGATATTCATGAAGATGAAGCACAAGTACCCGGTCGGCACGGTCCTCCATTTTGTCATGAGCGTGAATGGCATGGACGAGCCGCTGAAACTGTCCGGGACCGTCGTGCATCACGGCGTGAACGACGAGGGTAAAGAGGGTGTCGGCGTGCGTCTGACCGTCGACGACGGCGCGTCCGCCGATCTGCGGCGGCGTATCGGGGAGCATGCCCGCACATTGTTCGGCGAACAGCTGGCCGGGCGCATCCTGGCGATCGCGGAGGCGCAGGATCGTGGCGCGGAATAAGACCCCGGAGCGGGGCGATGCGAAGTTCGAGGAACGGGCCCGACTGCTCGTGCACGCCGACCGGCTCGCTACGGTCGGCACCATGGTCAGTTCCATCGTGCACGAAGTGAATTCGCCGCTCACCTTCATCAAGGCCAATCAGGAAACGGCGCTTATCGCGATTCGGCAGGTGCTTGAGCGGTGTGACGACCCGGAGATCCGCCGCATACTCGAAGAACTCGTCATGCCCTCGCTCACCGACTCCGTCGCCGGCGTCCGGCAGATAGAGCAGTTACTCAACTCGTTCCGGCGTTTCTATAAACAGGAAAAAACGGTCATGGCGATAGACCTCCACGCCATCATCGAGGATGTGCGGATACTCACCGCGTACCACCTGAGGAAAGAGAAGGTCGCTCTCACGGTCGATGTCCCGCCGGCCGACCCGCTCCTCGTGTGGGGCAATAAGCAGGAACTCATGCAGGCGCTGACCAATGTCATCAATAATGCGCTCGACGCATTCGAGAACTGTTCGGTGGCCCAGCGGCGTATCGCGCTCACCATCGAGAGGCAGGGCGACATGCTGGTCATGACCGTTGCGAACAACGGTCCTGCGATACCGCAGGAACTCTCCGAGAGCATCTTCGATTCCTTTTTCACCACCAAGAACGAGGAGCGCGGCACCGGACTCGGGCTCGCCACCGTACGGCAGATCATGCGCGGCATGGGGGGTGATATCGTCCTGAAGGACCGGGGCGGGAAGGACGGGCTGGTCGCCTTCGCCTGTACGATGCCCGCCTACCGCGGGGAGGCGGCGCAGATCGGATGAGTCTTTCCTCCATCATACTGGCGGCGGGCAAGGGGACCCGTATGCGTTCGGACGACCTCTCCAAGGTCATGCATCAGGTCGCGGGACGCCCCATCATCTCGTGGATACTGGATGCGGTCCTGCCGTTCGGCACCGCACAGGTGGTCGTTGGTCACCTGCGCGAACAGGTCGAGTCGTTCGTCCGACCGCGCTATCCCGGGGTCCGCTTCTCGGTGCAGGCCACGCAGGACGGCACCGGCGGCGCGGTGCGGTGCGCCTTTGCCGAGGCCGATCCGGTGGCGGACCGGTTCCTGATATTGCCCGGCGATGCTCCGCTGCTGAAAAAGGAGACGCTGGAGCGGCTTATCGCCACCTTTGATGCTGGCCGGCCCGCGTTGGCGTTCCTTACCTGCCTGCTGGATGACCCCGCCCAGTACGGCCGCGTCCGACGGTCGTCCGACGGCGGCGTGACGGGCATCGTTGAATACCGCGACGCCACCGAGGAGGAGCGTGCACTGAAGGAGGTGAACAGCGGTATCTATCTGGTGTCGCGGTCCCTGCTCGCCGCCTTTCTGCCGCGCATGAGGAACGACAATCGGAAGGGCGAATACTATCTCACCGATATCATCGCGTTCGCCGTGTCGAACGGGCACGCCGTCACGGCGC
>JAKQHE010000243.1 GCA_029573155.1 bacterium | reverse complement strand
CTCGCCCTTCTTCTTTTTCTCAGGGTCGAGATATTCGGGGCAGAACTGCTTGAGCGCCTTTTCACGGTATTTGTCGAGTATCTCGTTCACCGAGACATCCTCGTTCTTGTAAGCCTTCATGATGGCGTTCTCAGCGTACTTGCCGAGCCGGATGATCGACTTGCGCGCCTCGGGGAACAGGCTGTAGCCCTGTTCCTCGTAGAACAACGCGGTGACGAGCGGAGCGACCGCGGAAGGATCGCCGAACTCGCCGATGACGCCCGCCGTGGTGTATTTGGTGCCGAAGTCCTCGTACTTCGAGGCGAAGACCTGCAGTATCTGCGGCAGGAACTGCTTGCCCGCCTCGGGCATCTTGGCGAGCGCTTCGATGGCGGCGCGCTTGGCGACCGACTCGGGCTTTTCACGCTGGCCGGCGGCGAGTCCTTCGGGGGTCTGGATGGTGAAATACTTGCCGAGTATCGGCGCGGCGCTCGGGTCACCGATCATGCCCAGCGCCATGGCGGCCGATTCAAGCGTCTTGAGATTGCGCACATTGAGCACCTTGAGCGCCCCGTCGACGATCTCGCCGATGCGCGGGACGGCGATCGGGTCTCCGATCGCGCCGACGGCGCCGAGCGCCATCGGTATATCGGGGGTCTGATCGAGACTCAGGAGTTTCTTGATGGCTTTCTCCTTGTTTTCGATCTTATCCTTTTCCTTGATGATCTGGTTGATCGCCCAAGTTCTTGATTCTTTTGAATAAAGCTTGTTCAGGTACTGGTCCTCGTAACCGCCGCACGCGGTCATGAGCATCGCGCCGATGATCAGGGCGCACGCGGTGAAGATCGCTTTCATAAGACACCTCTCATTAGGTCAATAAAGCCGACATTTCAGAGGCACTGTAACAGAAAAAAGACAAAATTCAATCTTTTTCGACATCGTTTTTTTTAATCGTTTTTTGTTGAAAAAAAGGCGCCGCCGTCTATGCTGTCGCTGGTATCGATCGTTTTTTCGACACTACACAGGAGGGTCCCGTGAAGGTCAACAAGATCGCCCCCCACAGAAAAATGAAACTCTACGGCTTCAACAACCTCACCAAAACTCTTTCCTTCAACATATACGATGTCTGCTACGCGATGACCCGCGAGGACCGCCGCGCCTACATCCAGTACATCGACGAGGAATACAACTCCGATCGCCTTACCGGCATCCTCGAGCAGGTATCCGAGATCATCGGCTCAAATGTCCTCAACATCTCGAAGCAGGACTATGATCCGCAAGGGGCGAGCGTCGTGGTGCTCATCTCGGAGGAAAAGGTGGTGCAGGGAGGGAAACTAGAGGGTTCCATCTACGAAGGAACGACCGACTGCGCCGACAACGGCGAAGGCGGCGATAACGGCGACAACGGTGAGGGCGGCGATGTGACGATGCACCTCGACAAGAGCCATCTCACGGTCCACACCTACCCCGAAAGCCACCCCGACAGCGGCATATCGACCTTCCGCGTCGATATCGACGTGTCGACCTGCGGCCGGATATCTCCTCTGAAGGCGCTCAACTTCCTCATCGACAACTTCGAGTCGGACATCATCAACATAGATTACCGGGTCCGCGGGTTCACGCGGGTCCTTGATGGTCGCAAGATATTCATTGACCACAAGATACACTCGATACAGAACTTCATCCATCCCGACACGCTCGACGCCTTCCATTGTGTCGACCTCAATGTCTATCAGGATAACATCTTCCACACCAAGATGATCCTGCGCGATTTCGATCTCGACAACTATCTGTTCGGCGTCTCGAAGCGGCAGATAAACTCTATGGAGAAACGCAAGATCAAACAGCGGCTCACCCGCGAGATGAACGAGATATTCTACGGTCGCAATCTCCCCTCGATGCCGAAACTGTTCATCTAGTCATCGATGCGTACCGGCGCATTTCTTCTTCCCCTCATCTTCGTCCCCCTGATCGTGATAGCCGGGACGACCGGCGTCCATGAACGAGAGCTCGACGCACACCGCCCCCTGCCACCACTCGTTCTGCATGACCATGCCGCCGTCGTCCCGCGCGGAACGCCCGCCCCGATACTGACAAAGCGGATGTTCGGCTATCTCCCCTACTGGACGAACGACACGAGACACCTGCGCTATTCGCTTCTTTCCGACATCGCCTTCTTCTCGTGCGAACTGGGCGTGAACGGCGCGCTCGGCGACTGCCACGGCTGGCCCGCCGCCGCCCCGATCGCCGAGGCGCACGGCTACGGCGTAAAGGTCCATCTCGTCGTGACCGGGTTCGACAAGGCGACCGTACTCGACCTCGCGAAGAGCGACGGGCAGAAGAACACCTTTTTCGCGGAGACATACGCCAAGGTGCACGATGCGGGGGCCGATGGACTGAATATCGACTTCGAGATATCGAGCGGCGACGACAGCACCGTCATCGCGCAGTTCTTCAACGACCTCGCTGACTATTTCCACAGCCGCGACGCATCACTTGAGGTGTCGGCTGCTCTCTGGGCGGTCGACTGGCAGGACACCTTCTCCATCGGCTCGATGACCGGGGTGGACCTTTTCTTCGTCATGGCCTACGATTACCACTGGAAGGGGGGCGATCCGGGACCGGTCAGCCCCTTGATATCGCAATCGCCGTGGCCGACGGGAGGCATTTGTGTGACGCGGTCCTACGACGACTACGCCGCAAAACTGGGCGATACGGGACTCGAACGATTGATCCTCGGGTTCCCCTACTACGGGTACGACTGGCCGACGACCTCCGACGCGGTGCCGGGGACGAGGACCGCCAACGGGGTCGCGGCGCTGTACGAGAACATCGACATGGACGGCGCGATCTACGATACCGCGTCGAGGACGGTCTACCGCGCCTATCAGGACGGCGGCTGGCATCAACGCTGGTTCGACACCCCCGCCACCTTTGCCGAGAAACTCGCCTTCGTCAACGACAATCCTTCGGGCGGCGCCGGGATGTGGGCGCTGAATTACGATGGCGCGAGCGATGAGTTCTGGCACGAGATAGCCCGCGCTTTCACCGATGATGTTCCCGGTCCGCCCGATGACCCGATCACCGTGACCGCCTTTCCCTTCGCCCACGACGGCAACACCTACCGCTACCGTTCCGATTCGTTCGACGCCTACATCTGCGACAACCAACCGGACAGCGCCGGGATAAACGAGGAGGGCCCCGAAACGGTCTACGAACTGACGATCGATACCGCCGGTACGCTGACCGCGACGCTCACCGCCAGAGCAGGCGAAGGCGCGACCGACCGCGAGGATCTCGACCTGCATCTCCTGTGGACGCTCTCCTCCGGCGACTGCCTCACCCGCGCCCATGTGTCGTTCAACGAACACCTTCCGGCGGGCGTCTACTACCTCGTCGTCGATTCGTATGTCACTGCCGACGGTGTTCGCAAGGGCGGCCCCTACCGCGTCGAGCTGAGCTTCTCTCCCGACGAAACACCCGATGACGGCATGCCCGACACCGATACCCCCAACGGCGACGACACCGATGAACTCTTGACGGACGGTTTCGGGACCGACGACGCCACGACGCCGAACGATACGGACCTCCCCGCCGGATCGGACACGGCCGACGACAGTGAGACAACGACCGGCGACGAACCTCTCTCCGACGGAACGACCGTACCCCCACCGCCCGCCGACGGGTGCGGATGCTCACTCCCCGGTTAAGGTAACTCGTTCATTCCCCGAACAATTTGTTGACATGACCCCGGAACTTTGCTAACAATATGCGTCGGGTCCTTTTGCGGTTCATCAGGGGAGTGGCGCCATGAAGATGAAACACAAGATCCTCTACGCGGCGGGCGTAGTGGCCATGCTGGCCCTTCTCGCCGGGGACATCATCTTCTTCTCCAGACTTGATCTCATCAAAGACGACGCCTCGATAATCAACCTCTCCGGAACGGTGATGGGCGGCATCCAGCGCGCCATCGGGACCGAGCTCGGCGGCCGGAACGCCGACCCGCTCCTCGCCGAGACCGACAAAGCATTGACCCTCCTGTTCGATCATGCGCGGTCGACCGGCAACGGCGAACTCGCCGCAGCGACCGACGAGATCAAGAAGGAATGGGCGCGCCTGAAGGAGTTGCTCCTCGTCCACCGCGCCGAGGCGTCGCCGGAGATACGCGAGAATATCATCATCATCGGCGAACGGCTCTGGGCGAACACCGCCGAGACGCTCCATATCGTACAGCGCGATACCGAACGGCGCATGAAACTCTTCTATCTCCTGATCCCCGCGCTCATCGCGATGGTCATCATCCTGGTATCCTGTTCTCTCATGACCCGGCTCTATCTGCGGCTCCGGATACGCCATCTTTCGACACACGACCGGACCACCGACACACTCAACC
>JAKQHE010000236.1 GCA_029573155.1 bacterium | reverse complement strand
TCGCCGTTCGGTATCCACGCCGCGTTCTTGTCTATCGCCAGCGGCTCGATGCGGTATTCACGAAGGAACCCGGCCGTCGTCTCCTGCGGCACGGTGCGCGTGAAGCCCGCCTCATGCCATTCGTTGACCCGCCCCGATCCGCCGAGCGCCGTGAGCCCCACCCCCGCCGCCGCCCCGATGACGCCGTCATTGGTGCCGCCGTGGCCCGACAGGTGCGCCGTCCCGACGGCGGCATGCGCCTCGGCCTGCATCACCTTGCGGACGAGGCAGAGTTTGCCGAACTCCTTGAGCGAACGGATCGCCGGATCGTCCGCAGCGACGACACAGAGCCCCGGGTCGCTCCCTTCGACGAAATGTTTTTTGATGTGGGCCGCGCCACGCCGGATGAGTTCCGGTATCACCTCGCGTCCCGGCGCCTCGATCATGCAGACGAGCGAACTGTTGTGCGAGGTGTACGGGATATCGGCGGCGACGAGTAGCTGCTGACGAACGAGGGCGTGCAGGCGACACCCGTCGGGAAGTTCACCGCCGTACCAGCGGGCCAGTTTGCCGGTGCCGCGCCCGCAGTCGAGCGTGTCGGTGTCGTCGAAGGCGACATAGATGATCATCGGAACCCCTAGGAAACATACCGCTTCACGGTACTTTTCGGGGCTTTCTTGTCAATTATTTTGCCGGCCCCGGATGAGCCGCGCACAAGAAAAATTTTGCGAAAACGGACCCGTACGGTATATTCGCGACGGCCCATGGCACACGGAGGTCGACCTGAGGTCACTTTTTACCGCACTCTCGCTTCTTTGCGCCTTCTCTCTGCTCTCCGCCGCCGATACACCTCGCTATCTCGTCCACCGCACCGGTGACCTTGTCCTCTATTTCTCGAGTGACATCGACCCCCGCCTCATCCCCTACTTCATAGAAAAGACCGAGATGGCCGAACAGTTCCTCTTCTCGCTCTACGGCTGGAAGGCGGACCGACGCATCCCGATCGTGTTCGACCGCGAGACCGACGACGCGAATGGCTGGTCCTCGGTCTACCTCAAGGACGCCATCCGGCTCCTCATATACCCTCCCGAGGAATTTTCGGTCCTCGCGAACCACAAGGATTATGTACTCAACCTCGCCGTCCACGAACTCACCCACTCGCTCCAGATCGGTCTGGTGAACGGCGTTCCGAAATGGGTCAACTATGTGTTCGGCAATCTGTTCTTCCCCTCGCAACTCATGCCCGGCTGGATGCTCGAGGGGGTCACTGTCTATTCCGAATCGGCCATCGACGGTACCGGACGGGGGCACTCCCCGGTCTGGCGGGCGTGGTTCGACTCTTTTTTCCGCAAAGGCAACGAACTGACGCTCGGCGAACTTTCGGGGTCGAACGACCACTGGATGGGCGGCCATATCCCTTACCTGTACGGCTCCTTCTTCTACGATTTCGTCACCCGGCGTCACGGGCTGGAACGGATGGCGCTCTTTTTCGACGAGATGTCGGATAACGCGATACCGTTCCTCGCCGAATACGAGGCGAAAAAGGTGTTCGGGGAGAGCTTCTGGCACATGTATCAGGAGTTCCTCCAGAAACAGCGCGAACGGCTTTTCGACCGCGACGCGACGGCGCAGGCCCCCTTCGAGATCGGCGAACGATATCACGACATCATGGTGGATCTCTCGCATCCCGACCGCTATGTGTACTACGGCGTGACAAATGGACGGCGCGCCGTCTATGAGTTCGATGGCACCGCCGCGACCCGCCTCATGACGCTCCCCACGGCATCCACCTTCGCCGCCGGTGACGACCAGTTCCTCGCAACGGTCCCCGTATCCGTCGACAACGACCGGACACGGAGCGACCTGTTCCTGTTCGACATGAAACGACAGGCCATCACGCGGATCACCCGCGGCGAGTCGGCACGCTACCCGATATTCCTTCACGACGGGAGGATCGGCTGTTTCACCGTCACCGACGGCCTGCACCGCTTCCGCATCTACGACCGGAAAGGTGCTCTGCTCCGCACCTATGACCTCCTGCCGTTCGACGCCGTCTATACCCCCTCGTTCGACCCGACCGGCGAACGGGTGTTGTTCACCGGCAATCTGCGCGGCGCCGACAAGGACATTTTCCTCCTTTCGCTCGACGACGGCGCGGTCACCCGCCTCCATCTGCCGGGCGACCAGTATGGCGCCGGGTTTGCCTCCGCCCACCAACTTCTCTTCAGTACCGAGGACGACGGTCGCATCGTGCCGGTCCTTCTCGACCTGCGTACCGATTCCCTTTCACGGCTGTACGAACCGGTATCGATCGCGATCTACCCCAAGATACTCGCCGACCGCCTGTTCTTTATCGGGTTCGACAACGACGGCTATTTTCCCGCGTGGGTCCCCCTGCGTCCCACCGCCGCCGTGCCGATCACCGTGGAGCGGACCACCGTCGCCGCTTCAGCCACCGGAACGGACAGCGTCGCCCCGGCAATCGAAGAGACCCATGGGTGGGAAGGGGCGTGGCCGACGGCGCTCATCCCCGACTACAACGGCGGCCTGTCCCTCCAGAAGATAGGCGTCACGCTGTTCGCCGAGTCGGACACCGGCCGTCGCGGCTACGAGATATCATTCGGCAAGGCCTTCGGCGACACCGACACCTACGAGGCACGGCTGACCTATCGCGATGACGACATCATGCCGTCCTTCTACTGGCAGGCCTACTACGGCTGGTACCGCGCCACCTTCGGAGACCCGGAACATATAACCTACCGCGGCGCCGTCCACGATCTCCGCACCCACCTTTCGACCTCGTCCCGGTTCAATACGCTCTGGTTCCTGACGCCATCCTACGCCTACCGGGCGACCCATTCGGTCTCGGCGAGCATCGGGTTCCGGTTCCGTCAAGAGACCGTCGAGAACGACCGCGACGACCCGACGATACTTCCCTACGACCCGCGCAAGAGCTACAGCGTGCAGAGCGGCGCCTCCTACAATTTCCATTTCAATTTCTCGCCGGGAAGTTACCTGCTCTTCTCGCCGATGGACCAGAGTATCCTCCGCCTCCCCGCGACGATATCGCGCGATCTCTGGACCGGCGAGAACCTCCTGACCCTCACCCCGTCGCTCACCTATGCCCACCTGCTCGACGAACACGGGAAGATCGGTGCCATAACACGCCATTCGCTCTACGCCGCCTTCCTCACCGACGCGCGCTACAGTCTCGGCGGCGAGGAGAAGGACCCGGAACTCATCAATCTCGACACCTTCATCTACGGCTCTTCGTCCGCCGTCACGGTGCGCGGCTACCGCTCCGGCGCGCTCACTGGGCGCACCGTCTATTTCACCAACAACGAACTAAGGTTCCATGTACTCAGTATCGAGGAGGGACTCGGGTTGTTCCCGCTGATGGTGAAGAACCTGCAGGGAGCGGTGTTCTGCGATCTGGGCGCCGGCGCCGGGGACCTCGCCCTGCGTGAACGCTCCTTCATCGTATCGCTCGGCGTAGAGGGTAAACTCCTCACCCACTGGTGGTATCATGTCCCGCTCATGTTCAAACTCGGCCTCGCGCGCGGGCTTACCGAGGGCGGCGTCTGGAATGTCTATGTCGCGGTGGGCAACAGTTTTTGATTGACTTGCCCCGCTCGCTCTGCTACGGTGGAACGGCACGACGACAAACCACTTCGACGGAGGCTTCCATGCACCACGGCGTTCTTGAAAGGTTCCTGCGTTACATCGCCATCGACACGCAGTCCGACGAAAATTCAGAGACCTCCCCCTCCTCGGCTAAACAATTCGACCTCGCCAAACTCCTGAAAAAAGAACTGGAGGAGATGGGGCTGAAGAATGTCTCTCTTGACGAGTATGGCTATGTGATGGCGGAACTGCCGTCCAACATCGACAAGAAGGTCCCGGCCATCGGGTTCATCGCCCACATGGACACGAGCCCAGACATGTCGGGGGCGAACATCAAGCCGCAGACACTGAAGAACTATGACGGTGGCGACATCACGCTCAATAAAGGGCTGGGCATCACCCTGTCGGTCAAGGAATTCCCCGAACTCAAGATGTACAAGAGGGAGACGCTCATCACGACCGACGGCACGACGCTTCTCGGCGCCGACGACAAGGCGGGCATCGCCGAGATCATGACCGCCATGGAATACCTCGTGAAACATCCCGAGATAAAACACGGGCCGATCAAGATCGGCTTCACCCCCGACGAAGAGGTCGGGCGCGGCGTCGATCATTTCGATGTCAAGAAGTTCGGCGCCGACCTCGCCTACACCATGGACGGCGGCATGATCGGCGAACTCGAGTACGAGAACTTCAACGCGGCGATGGCGAGCATCACCATTCAGGGACGCAACATCCACCCCGGCTATGCCAAGGACAAGATGAAGAACGCCATCATCATCGGCATGGAACTCAACGATCTCCTGCCGGTCGACCAGCGACCCGAGTTCACCGTCGGCTATGAAGGGTTCTATCACATCATGAAATTCGAAGGGACGGTCGAGAAGGCCACCGTGAAATACATCATCCGCGACCATGACCGGGCGAAATTCGAGGCGAAAAAGGTGTTCATCACCCGCGCGGTCGAATTCCTCGATCAGAAATACGGCTCCGGCGTCGTCAAACTCGAACTCAAGGATCAGTACTTCAACATGCGCGAAAAGGTCGAGCCGGTGTTCCATGTGGTCGAAACAGCGAAAAAAGCGATGGAACTGTGCGGCGTCGAACCGCATGTCGTCCCGATACGAGGCGGTACCGATGGTTCGCGCCTCTCCTACATGGGTCTCCCGTGCCCCAATATCTTCGCCGGCGGTCATAATTTCCACGGGAAACTCGAGTATGTGGTGGTCGGATCGATGGAAAAGGCGGTCGCCGTAATACTCAAGATAGTCGAACTCTACGCCGCGAAATAGCCCCTAATCCCCTCGCATCGACAGGGGGGCTATCCGTCCCCGCACCTTTTTACCGGAGCGTTCGATGAGCATGAGCCGCACCGTCCCCTCTTTCACGGCGAGCAACGCATCTTCCGCTCCCTCGTAACGGTGCTCCTCGGGAAATCCCCATCCCTCCTGTATCGTAAGAAGACCTCCCTGAAAAAGGTAGTACCGCCCAGAAACGGCGTCGTATCGATCCCGTATCCGTCCCGTCCCACGCGTGATGACGGCGGTGACCGGCGACAAGAGACCCTCCACCGGGTCGAACTGGTAGAGATATGCCTGCAGGACCGAAAGGGTCGGGAGACGCAGGACGCTTCGCCGGTCGTTGCCGGCGTAGAGAACGGTCGAAAGATACAGTTCGGTATCGTCCCGACCACAGAAGATATTCACCGGCTTTTCGATGACGGTCCCCTGCTCCGACACCTCAACGCCGGCAAGGAAATAGTTTTCCCATTCGGAGAAACGCGCGGTCGTCCGGCTCACGATGAATTGGCGTACCGCTTCGCTCTCGTAGCGCCCCTGATGGAGGACCCACACGCCTTCCGCATCGGTGATGCAGGCTGACAATATCTCGTCCGCTGTCGTATTATAGGTGACCTCCTCCTTCACCGGACCGGAGCCGCCGCGATAGATGGTCAAGCGAATGCCGTCGCCCGAAAGCGATTTCGCGACAAGGAGGTCGGATCGTTCGTGATACACTATCGGCACGCTGCCGGGATACCGCATCCGAAGGTCCGTCACCTTTTCGCCCGTAAAGCGATGCCAGCGCACCTCTTCGTCGCGGTCGATCCGCACGAAGGGACCGCCGGGCGTCATGATCTGACAATCCTCCTCGCAGGATATCTTTTCTCCGGAACAGGACCCCAAAAGCGCTACGAAAGAAAAGAGAAGAAGGAGATATCGGGGAAAGGGGCGAAGCACCGTGCGTGCTTCAGTATTCCATCGACTTAAGTTCTTGTTCCGACTGTTTGTAGTACTCATTCTCGGCCGTGACCAGTTTCAGGATCGACCGGAACAGGTCCTTGGCCTTCGTCGGGTTGAAACTCTTCATGACCTTGGCCTTATCGAAAAGTTTCTTGACGGTCTTGTCCTTCTCGTCGAACCACTTCTTGCACTCCGCCTTATCGGGATCCTTCTGGAGGCATTTCTCATAGTTCTCGTTCGCCACGACATAATTGTCCTTCTTTTCCATGTCGAGCGCCTTGGCATAGTAGCCGATGGCGTAGATGCGGTCGATCTTCTGCGAGAACTCGGTGCCACCGGGGGTTATCTCGGTGTCGAGCGCCTTGGCCGCCTCGAGGTTATCGAGAATGAGACTGTAGTTGAGCAGGTTGATGCCTTCGAGTATCTTGTCGCGTATCTTGTTGAAATTGAGCAGTTGGCTCTTGAGCGCGAGGACCTTGGCGTCCTCCTCGCACTCGCACTTGAGCTGGCTGACCTTGAGTATCGCCTGTATCGCCTCGTTGTACTTGCCCTTGCTGCACATGTCGAGGACTATATTGCGCGCCTTTTCGAGTTTCTCGGCGTTACGTTCCAATTGATCACGCTTTTTGGCGTTCTCCTCTTCCCGTTCCTGTTCGCGGCGACGGCGCTCCTCTTCGAGGCGGGCCCGCTCGCGCTCTTCCTTTTCGCGCCGCTTTTCCTCAGCGATGCGGCGTTTGCGCTCTTCCTCTTCGCGTTTCCGTTCCAATTCCTCCTCGCGGCGCTGACGCTCTTCCTCAAGCCGTTGTTTGCGTTCTTCCTCTTTGCGCTCCTTCTCGCGCAATGCCGCTTCCCTCTTCTCGCGCTCTCTTTCCTTTGCCGATGCGCCGCCATCATCCTCGTCCTCGTCCTCGTCACGGGAAGACGACTTGCTGATGCTTTTTGATATTTTGGAAAGAGCCTTCTTCATGAGTTTCTTATAAACACTGCCCGCTGTGATGTCGCGTGCCGAATCGAAATTCTCCTTCTCGTCCGCGACGGAATCCTCACCATCGATATCGATGACCATCAGCCGCACCAGCACCTCGCCGTCGTCGTCCTTGATGAGGAAAAGGGCGGCGTAATCAAAATCGGCATCACCCGCCTCTTCGGCCCAACAGTCGGTCTTGCTGCCGCATTTCTTGAGTTTGGACATCAACTTGGACTTGACGTCCTCATAGGAAACATAGTCGTATTTCTTCTTGAAGACCTTTTCTATCTCGGAGGTTATCTTGCTCTCACTGCCGACATCCTTGATGATGGGTTCCATGAAGAGTATCTTCTTGCCGAACAGCGGTAGGGTGAAGAGTACGCACAGCCCGACGATCAAAAGCCTTTTCACAGCCGCTCCTCCTGACCTAAATCTCACAAAATGTCTGGACCATTAAATATGCTTTTATTCTTTTTTCAAGTTTTTGTCCTTATTCTTTCATTGTTTTTTGTTTTTCCCGCCACATTCCCATACGAGAAGATGTGTCGCTCCCTCACGCATAATGCCGCGACAGGGACTCTCGCCTCCCCTGAAGAGAGCCTTTTCGATACGCAACCACTTTTCCTCCTCCCGGACAATGAACTCGACCCCCTCGACGAGTTCATCTCCGATCCTGACCGACCCCAGAGCCCGGAGCCGTTCTTTTTCATTCCGCACCAAGATATTCTGAGGGATGGTCGTGACCGGGGTCGAAGAGGTGTTCTCGGTGGCGCCGGAGCCGAAGGATCTACCGATGCCCCAAAAAACAGATGACGCTTCTCCTCTCCGTGGCTCCGCCTCACTTTGCCGACGCACATGGATGAGATAGAGAAAGATCGAGAATGAGAGCAAAAGAAGAACGAGGAAAAGTGCGCGTGCCCGGTCGCCCGATCCGCTCATCGGTCTGCTATCAACTCCCTCCATTCACGAATACCGCCCCCTGATACCAGAGAACGGACGGAAAAGCAACTTGACTTTGTTTTTCTCAACCTTATACTCGCATAAACGGTTATTTGATACTCGGAGGTTTTTCCCGTGAAGAAAGAGGCGAGATTTTTCAAGGCACTGGCCGACGATACGCGGCTCGCGATACTCGCGCTTCTCTCGTGGCGCGAGGAATTGTGCGTCTGTGACATCATGACGGTGCTCGAACTCACCCAGTCGAAAGCGTCGCGGCACCTGCGGTATCTCACGCAGTCGGGCATTCTCGATGACGAACGGCGCACCGTGTGGGTCTATTATCGTATCTCTCCCGATCTGTCGCCCCTAGAGGCGGGGATCATCCGGGATGTGCAGAACCACTTCAACTCGAAAGGCTACGCCGCGCTGAAAAAGAAACTGGAGGTGTGGCTTGCCAAAAAAGGCGGCTCGCCGTTATGCAAAGACTGACAACACCGTAGGAGGCGACGATGAAGAAACTGCAGGTGCTCGGGACCGGCTGTCCGAAATGCAAGCAACTGGCGATGCTGACCGAAGAGGCGGCGAAGGAACTCGGCATCGAGTATGAACTGATCAAGGTGACCGACATCAACGAGATCATTGATTTCGGCGTGATGTCGACCCCGGCGCTCGTCGTGGACGATGTGGTAAAGGTGGCGGGGAAGGTGCCGCCGGTCGGCGAACTGAAGAAACTCATCGCCTGAAAGGTTCCCGATGCACGCGAAAAAGATCGTGACGATACTGCTGGTGCTGTTCGCGGCGGCGGGGGTCGGGTATGCCATTTTCGGCGGAAAAGCGCCGGTGCAAAAGGACTCGCCGCCCGAAACGCCGGGCGCGGTCACCGCATCCGACGGGCTGACCGTCTATTATTTCCACACCACCTTCCGCTGTCATTCCTGCCTTACCATCGAGCGGCTGACCCATGAAACGCTGAACGAACAGTTCGCGGTCGAACAGAAAAGCGGCGCGATCCGCTGGCGGATGGTGAACTACGAAGAACCGGCGAACGAGCACTTCATCGACGACTACAAACTCTACACCAAACAGGTCATCCTTTCGGCGGTGAAGGGGGGCAAAGAGGTGAAGTGGAAGAACCTCGATGAGGTATGGGACCTCAAACGCGACGAGATGCGATTCAAACTCTACATCGCCGACGAGATAAAGAAATTCCGCGCGGAGAACGGGTTATGACCGTCGCGACGATACTCGGAGCACTGTGGCTCGGGATACTCACCTCGATCAGCCCCTGTCCACTCGCCACCAATATCGCGGCGGTCTCCTACATCTCGCGCACCATCGGCGACAAGCGGTCGGTCTATCTGTCGGCGGCGCTCTACACGCTGGGCAGGATGTTCGCCTATCTGGCGATCGCCTTTATCGTGGTGCAGAGTCTCCTCTCGATACCAAAGGTGTCGATCTGGCTTCAGATTTACATGCCGAAACTGCTGGGGCCGCTCCTTATCGTGGTCGGGCTGTTCCTCGTCGAACTCATCTCGGTGAACCTGCCGGGGACGAAAAGCCAGCGCGATCTCTCCAAATTCGGCCTTGCCGGCGCGGTGCTGATGGGGTTCCTCTTCGCCCTTGCGCTCTGCCCCGTTTCGGCGGCGCTCTTTTTCGGGTCGCTCATACCGCTCGCGATCCAGCAGTCGTCGCCGGTGCTATTGCCGCTCATATACGGCATCGGAACGGCGCTTCCGGTCATCGCCTTCGCCGTTGCGATCTCACTGGGCAGCGCGGCGCTCGCGACCGCATTCAACGCCGTCACCCGCTGGGAGAAGCGGCTACGGATCGCCTTCGGCGTCATCATCATCGTGGTCGGCATCTATCTGACCATCGTTCATGTGTTTGGAATACCGTTCATCTAAGGGGTCGGATATAATGAATTGGAAAAGTGAAATCAAACCGTTCGGCCTCATCTTGGCGGTGTTCTTCGCCGCCTTTTTCCTGCCGGTCGGCGTCCACCGGTTCGACAACGCCCTTACCGAGGCACTCGAACTGGTGAAATGGTATGCGCGGGAGCATGTGCTCCTCTGCCTCGTCCCCGCCTTTTTCATTGCCGGGGCCATCGGCGTCTTCGTCTCGCAGAACGCGGTGATGAAGTATCTCGGCGCGGGGGCGAAAAAATGGGTCGCCTATCTCGTCGCGTCGGTCTCGGGGACGATACTTGCCGTCTGTTCCTGCACGATACTGCCGCTCTTCGCCGGCATCTACAAACGGGGCGCGGGACTCGGCCCCGCCATCGCATTCCTCTATTCCGGCCCGGCGATCAGCGTACTGTCGATCATCCTGACGGCGCGCATCCTCGGCTTCGAGATCGGCGTCGCGCGGGCGGTCGGCGCGATCGGCTTCTCAATCGTTATCGGACTCATCATGGCATTCTTTTTCCGGAAAGAAGAGGCGGAACGGACCGCCGGGATACAACTGCCGCCCGAAGAGGCGCGGCGACCGCTTTACCAGAACATCGTTTACTTTTTCCTCATGGTCGCCATCCTCGTTTTCGCCAACTGGGGGCGGCCCGATGTGCAGGAGGGGGCATGGTGGGCGATATTCCAGATGAAATGGATCGTCACCGCCGTCGCGGCCATGCTGTTCGGCGTCGTGCTCGTCGTCTGGTATGCCCTCAAGGCGTGGAAGATCGTCGTGACCGGCGTCGTTGCGGCGCTCTTCGCGTTCCTTTTTCCGCACGAACCGCTCTTCGCCTTCAGCGCCGGCTTCATCGGCATGACATGGTCGGCCTCGACCGCCGACGGGGAAAGCGGTGAGTGGATGTCGGCATCGTGGGGCTTCGCCAAACAGATCCTGCCGCTCCTCCTCATGGGGGTCTTCGCGGCGGGGCTCTTCCTTGGCCGACCGGGGAACGAAGGGATCATCCCGAACGAATGGGTAGCGGCGGTGGTCGGCGGCAACTCGTTCTTCGCCAACTTCTTCGCCTCGATCGTTGGCGCCTTCATGTATTTCGCGACACTGACCGAGGTCCCCATCGTGCAGGGACTCATGGGGAGCGGCATGGGGAAAGGGCCGGCGCTCTCTTTGCTTCTCGCCGGTCCGGCGCTCTCTCTGCCCAACATGCTGGTCATCCGCAGCGTCATTGGCACGAAGATGACCGTCGTGTTCGTCACGCTCGTCATCGTGATGGCGACCGTGACCGGCATGATCTACGGCGCACTCTTTTAGGAGGTCACCATGATCCGCGTACTCTTTGTCTGCATCCATAATTCGGCCCGCAGTCAGATGGCTAAGGCCTATCTCAACGCGCTGGGGGGTGGCCGATTCGAGGCGAAAAGCGCCGGTATCGAGCCGGGGAAGTTGAACCCGGTCGTCGTCGAGGCGATGCGCTTGGACGGTATCGACATCTCACAGAACCGGGTGAAGGCGGTCAAGGAGTTCATCGATCGCGGTGAAAAGTTCGACTATCTTATCACCGTCTGCGATGAGACGGCGGCCGATCGTTGTCCCTTCGTCCCCGGCACGGGACAGCGGCTCCATTTCGGGTTTTCCGACCCCTCGGCGTTCGGCGGGACGCCCGAGGAGAAACTGGCGGCGACCATCGCCGTGCGCGACGCGATAAAAAAGAAAATAACCGAATTCATCCTAACGGTAAGGGCGTCCCAACGGAACGCCCCCTAAACGGAGGCCGGCATGAAAAGTCTTTCTTTCCTCGACCGCTACCTGACGCTGTGGATCTTCCTCGCGATGGGGGTCGGCGTCCTCGCCGGCTGGGCCTATCCCGGCGTCGCCGATCTCATCAACTATTTCAGTTACGGCACCACCTCCATCCCGATCGCGGTGGGGCTCATCCTGATGATGTATCCGCCGCTGGCCAAGGTGCGCTACGAACGGATGGGCGACATCCTGAAGAACAGGAAAGTTCTCGTGCTGTCGCTTATCCAGAACTGGATCGTCGGGCCGGTGCTTATGTTCGGGCTCGCGGTGCTATTCCTTTCCGATAAGCCGGAATACATGATCGGACTCATCATGATCGGGCTTGCCCGCTGCATCGCGATGGTCATCGTCTGGAACGACCTCGCGAAGGGCGACCGAGAATACTGCGCGGCGCTGGTCGCGTTCAATTCGATCTTCCAGGTGCTCCTCTTCTCGGTCTACGCGTGGTTCTTCATCACCTTCCTCCCGCAGAAACTCGGTCTCGCCGGGGCGGTCGTCAATATCACCATCGGGCAGATAGCGGTCACCGTCTTCATCTTCCTCGGCATCCCGTTCCTCGCGGGGCTTTTCAGCCGCTACGGACTCATCGCGGCGAAGGGACGCGCGTGGTTCGACTCCGTTTATGCGCCGAAGATCGGCCCCATAACGCTCATTGCGCTCCTCTTCACCATCCTTGTCATGTTCTCGCTCAAGGGCGAATACATCGTCAATCTGCCGTTCGATGTCATCCGCATCGCGATACCGCTCGCCATCTATTTCGCAGTGATGTTCGTCGTTTCGTTCTGGATGTCCAAGGCGGTCGGCGCGACCTACGAGGAGTCGGCGACGCTGTCGTTCACCGCCGCGTCGAACAACTTCGAGCTGGCCATCGCGGTCGCGGTCGCCACCTTCGGTATCAACCACGGCGCCGCTTTCTCGGCGGTCATCGGGCCGCTCATCGAGGTGCCGGCGCTCATTCTCTTGGTGAATCTCGCCTTCTATTTCAGGCGGCGTTGGTACGGATTTTCAGGATCGTAGGAGAGCCACTGACCCCCGACCGATTGAGGAACGAGAAGATATGGTGCTCATCCAAAAGCAGAAAACTCGCGCCTTCTCCATAGCCACCATCACGCTACCGGGTTCTCCTAAGGATCTCATACCTCTCCTTTCGTTTCGTGACCGGGTGGAACATCTCCTTGTCCGTATCGGTTGGCGCCGCCGCAGATATATCGTCGAACCGGCGCTCTACCGCATCGGATCACCGATGCCCGATAGCCCCGTCATCGTGACCGCCAACTACAAACTGACCGTCGACACGGTCCGCGCCGCCTGCGCCGGGATGGACCTCTGGGTGCTCGTCCTCGACACGCGCGGCATCAATGTCTGGTGCGCTGCGGGAAAAGGAACCTTCGGTACCGATGAGATCGAACGGATGGTGAGAACAAGCCGTCTTACCGACATCGTGAAGCATCGCCGACTCATCCTGCCGCAATTGGGTGCCCCCGGCGTTTCGGCACACCGTGTGAAAAAAATCACCGGATTCACGGTCATCTACGGACCAGTGCGGATAGCGGACCTGCGGGACTTCCTCGCCGCCGACATGAACGCGACCAGCGACATGCGGCACGTCCGGTTCACCCTTTCCGACCGGATCTCCGTGACCCCGATAGAACTGGTGCTGTCGTGGCAACTCTTCCTCGCGGCGGCCTTGGCAGGGCTAGGGCTCTGGGCCATTCATGCCGCACCGTTCCCAGCCGCCGTCGTACCTCTTGTCGGCGCGGTCCTCATGGGGGCGGTCGTCGTACCGCTGGCGCTCCCGCTTTTTCCGTTCCGTTCGTTCGTTCTCAAAGGAGCGGCGGCGGGATTGCTCTGGGCGCTCCTGATGATCGCCCTCTTCCCGGTCGATATCCTCACGGCGGCGCGCCATCTGACGCTTCTGCCGCCGGTGGTCGCCTATCTCGCCTTCAACTTCACCGGCTCGACCGCTTTCACCTCGCCGTCGGGGGTCAAGGCCGAGATACGTTGGTTCACCTGGCCGCTGCTCCTCTGGTTCGCGGCCGGCGTCATCTTATATTTCGCCGAACTGATACGGGGGTGGCTCGGATGAGATATATCGAGTCGGTCGTCACGCTGAACCTCGACGCCGAAAAATGCATCGGTTGCGGCCGATGCGCCGAGGTCTGCCCGCACCGCGTCTTCACGGTGACCGACCGAAAGGCGGCAATGATCGACCGTGGTGCCTGCATGGAATGCGGCGCGTGTCAGAAGAACTGTCCCGTCGATGCGATAACGGTCAAGGTGGGGGTCGGTTGCGCCTACGCCCTCATCCGGTCGCGCATCACCGGCAAAGAGGCCTGCTGCGGGTAGACCGCACTGTCTCTTCCCTGCCCGTTAAGATTTTGATTGCAATAACATGGAATGCCGAATATACTTCTTTGAACTTACGAATGAGACCGGCGCATGATCCTCGACCCCAAGCGCAGTTTCGTACGCATTACCGTCATGGCCGTGATGCTCACGATGATAGCGTTCACGGTCATCCTCGGCGGCTACATTCTCCTCCTGGATCGACACGCGCTTGAACAGGAGACGACCCGCCTACGGGAGGAGGGATTAGCCACCCAGCGCGACCTTCTCAAACGCGAAGTGACCCGCCTGCTGGACACGATAGAGTTCGCACAGGGGCACCGTCACCCCGACACGACCGAACTGAAACGGGACATGGCCTTGTGGATACAGGAACTCACCAGCGGCACCGCCGGCTATTTTTTCGTCATAACGGAGGACGGTTCGGTGCTCGCCGGACCCGACCGAGGACTCAACCTGCTTGCCGCCGGCGATACCGCGGAGGAACTGTTCCTCTCGCTCAAGCGGGCCGCCGAGACCGGCGACGGCTTCATCGAATACGAGATGCACCGCGGCGACTGGGAACGGCGCGCCGCCAAACTGAGTTATGTCCGCATGGTCCCCGGCTGGCGATGGATCGTCGGCGCCGGGACCTTCTTCGATGAGATAGAACGCGAGATCTCGGCAAAACAGGCCCAATTCCGCTCCATGATCACGATGCATCTCATCGCCTTCTTCACCATCATGCTCATCATCGTCCTTTCTCTTCATATCGCCTTCGTCTTCCTCTCGAAGGGAGCGTCACGCACCCTTGCCACCTTTCTTTCGTTCTTCGACAGAGCCGCCACCGAGAACATCCGCCTGGAACCCGACCGTTTCTATTTTCAGGAGATGAGGACCCTTGCCGCCGCCATGAACCGCATGGTGGAAGGACGCATCCGCTCCGAACAGCAGACCCATGCCGAGCACGAACGACTCGCGGTGACGCTCAAAAGCATCGGCGACGGCGTCATCACGACAGACATCGACGGTCGCATCACGCTCCTCAACGCGGCGGCCGAGCAGATAACCGGCTGGCGCGACGCCGAGGCGGTGGGACTTCCGATAAGCGCCGTGTTCCTCATCGTGCAGGAACAGACCCGGCGACCGGCTGAGGACCCGGTCGGAAAAGTGCTGTTGCACGGTCATGTAGAGTCCACTGATGTTTCTTCCATACTCCTGACCCGTGACGGCCGCGAGGTCGTCATAGAGAACAGCGCCGCGCCGATACGGAACGAGGAGGGCGAGATGATCGGTGTCGTGCTCGTGTTCCGCGACAGCACCCTGAAAAAGAACCTCGAGGAGCAGACCCGACGCATGCAACGGCTCGAGTCCCTCGGCCTGCTCGCCGGCGGCATCGCCCACGATTTCAACAACTATCTCGCCGGTACGCTCGGGAGCATCAGCGTCGCCCGCATGCTACTGCCTGACGACCACAAGGCTCAGGAGATGCTCCAACTCGCTGAGAGGTCAAGCCACCGCGCTCAACACCTCACAACGCAACTGCTCACCTTCTCCAAAGGCGGCCATCCGGTGCGCCGTACGACCGACCTCCTCGCGACACTTCGCGAAAGCGTCGGATTCTCGTCAGCCGGATCATCGATCAAGGTGACGGTCCTCGTCGACGGTGACATCGCCCCGGTATGGGCTGACGAGGGACAGATACTGCAACTGCTCAACAACCTCCTTCTGAACGCGGTACAGGCTATGCCGAGCGGCGGCGCCGTCACCGTGCGGGTCGGCCAAGCGACCGTCGATCGCTCAGCCGGTGTCCCCTGCCCGCCCGGCGATTATGTCACGGTCGCCGTCAGCGACACCGGCAAAGGGATAGCACCGGAACATCTACCCCATATTTTCGACCCCTACTTCACCACCAAGACGAGCGGCACCGGACTCGGACTCACCGTCGCTCACTCCATCGCGACGCGTCACGACGGGTGCATCACTGTTTCCTCGCAGAGCGGCCACGGATCGACCTTCACTCTCTATCTACCGGTATCGCCCGAAAAACGGCCGTCAACGACCGCAGCGGAGTCAAAACCACATTCGAACGGCGGGCGCATCCTCATCATGGATGACGAAGAGGTGATCCGAGAAATGCTTGCGTCGGCGCTCCGCTTTCTCGGCTACGACCCGGTGACGGTCGCGACCGGCGACGAGGCGATCGTCCGCCATCGTGAGGAAAAACAGGGAAGAACTCCTTTCACAGCGCTCATCCTCGATCTTACTATACCGGGCGGTAAAGGTGGCGAGGAGACGTTGAGGACCATCCGTGCGACCGATCCGGCGGTGCGCGCCATCGCCATGAGCGGCTATGCCGATTCCCCCATCCTCGATCGACCGCTGGAGTACGGGTTCCGGGCGGCCATCGCAAAACCCTTTACCGTCGACGACATCGGGCGGACACTGGAAAAGGTGCTTACCGTTTCTCCGTCAGATACTTCCAGTAACGCACCGGCATGAATCGCCGCTGACAGTGCGGGTTGCGCCGTTCCGGTATCGCGATGTCCCTGAAATAGCGTCGCCACATCTTCTCGTAGAGGTCGCCCTGCGGGTCATCGGGCGGCCTGTTGAGGAGCCGCGTCACCTCGGGGCCGCTTTCGACCTCATGCAGATCCTTCGTGTCCCAGTAAAGCCCGACGCCGCGCCCGACATCGAGCATGACCCATCGCTCGGCAGGGAAACGGCGGGTGAAGTGCGGCGCGATGAGCGGCAGGACCAGATGGCGCGGCTCCATGACCGCAAGGAGGAGTCCGTCACCGACGCGGGTGAAGCGGACAAGACCGGTGAGCCGGTGCGCCTCGACCGTCACCTGCCGCGCAAGGTCGCGGACCGGCGCAACGGCGGGATGGGTAAGGCAGGCGTCGCCCCGCGGGCCGCGGTCGCGCAGGAAGGCAAGATAGTCGTAGAGGAGCATTTCGCGCCCCGGCAGATCGGAAAGAAAGGCGCGGACAAGAGTGCGCCGGACACGGCGCCCCATGACCGTCGCTATCCGTTCCATGAAGCGTCCGGCACGCTCATCGTCGGTCGTCACCGGAACGGTCGGCGCAAGGAGGGCCGGCTGGAACTCCCGTTCGCTCACGATGTCGAACGGCCGCTCTCTCCCGCCCAGCGACGCGCAGAGGGCGCAGAGGACCCCGGGGAACGAGCCGTCGTAGGCGTACTGAACGCTCATGCGGGGAATAGCGATAACTGCCGCGACGGCTCCAGCATAGCGCGGGTAACAAGATCGCGGCGGATGAGGCGAAGCGGGCGACCGGACCCCGGTAACAACATCCGGCCGCCCACGGTGAGGAAATGTTTCGCCCGCTTCATGACGACGCCGATCTTCTTGAGGTCGCCGTAGCCGAGGCGGCTATGTCGCCGCGCGATGACTATCCGCTGGGCGCTCCGGACACCAATGCCGGGGACACGCAGAAGCGATTCGTACGGCGCGGTCTGGATATCTATGGGGAACAGGTGCATATTGCGGAGCGCCCACGCGCTTTTCGGATCCATCTCCTCGTCGAGGAACGGCGTCCGGTCGTCAAGTATCTCTCCCGCCGCGAAACCGTAATAGCGCATGAGCCAGTCGGCCTGATAGAGACGGTGTTCACGCAGGAGCGGCGGGGTGGCAAGCGCCGGGAGACGGTTGTCGCTCGACACCGGGACAAAGGCCGAGTAGTAGACCCGCTTGAGGCCGTAGTGGTTGTACAGCCCCTCCGACAGACGGACGATCTGATGGTCGTTCTCGGGGGTCGCGCCGACGATGAGTTGGGTGGACTGTCCCGCCGGGGCGAAACGCGGCGCCGAGCGGAGATGTTTCCGTTCGTCGCGGTTCTCCACGATGGCGGTCGATATCTCGCCCATCGGAAGCATGATGTCATCCTTTTTCTTATCGGTAAGGAGGAGGAGCGACTTTTCGGTCGGCAGTTCGATGTTGACCGATATACGGTCGGCGTGGAGCCCCGCCTGCCGTATCAGTTCGCGGCTCGCCCCCGGTATCGCCTTCAAGTGGATGTAGCCGCCGAAGCGGTGTTCATCGCGCAGTTTCTTCGCGACGAGCGTCAACCGCTCCATCGTGTAGTCGGCGTTCCGCATCACGCCGGAACTCAGGAACAGCCCTTCGATGTAGTTGCGGCGGTAGAACTCCATCGTGAGTTCGCAGATCTCGTCGACGGTGAAGGCGGCGCGGGGGATGTCGTTGGACCGGCGGTTCACGCAGTAGGCGCAGTCGTGGATGCAGACATTGGTGAAAAGCGTTTTGAGAAGGCTGATGCAGCGGCCGTCGTCGGCCCATGAGTGGCAGATGCCGGCTGAGACGCCGTTGCCGCTTCCCCCCTGCGGCGTGGGGCGACGGCTTCCGCTCGACGAGCACGACACATCGTATTTGGCCGCCGCGCCGAGTATCTGCATTTTCTTCTCGATATCCACCGACGGTCCTCCGTGACAACAGAACTACCGTACGGTATCTTGTAAGGCATGTCAAGAAATTTGTCAGGTATTTGTTCGGCAACGCGCCATCGCTTTTCTTGACTCACTTTAATATTCTTTGTTATTGTTTGACACGAATGCTGGTATGGAGCAAAAGATGGGACGGGGCATACTTGTTTTTCTCGGCATCTTCCTTATGGGTGCGTTGCTGATGGCGACCGAGGTACGCAAGCCAAAGATCGCCGTCATGGAGATAGAGGACACCGCGCAACGGTTCGACGCGGCGCTCATCGAGAACGCCACCGAGATACTGCGGTCGAAACTCACGGCGACCGGTCGTTTCGTCGTCATCGACAAGTCGCGCCAACACGAAAAACTGAAAAGCCTGATCAAAGAGGAAAAACGCGAGTCATATAAAGAATGTTACGATCAGAAATGCCAGATACCGCTCGGGCAGGCGCTTGCCGCCGATACGATACTGCGATCGTCCATCTCCTGCATCAATCAAAATTGTGTCCTCTCGTCGGAACTGGTCGATCTCGCGAAAGAGGCGGCCATTCGCGGGGGGAGCGCCGAGTTCCGCTACGATCCCGACAACCCCGAGGCGCTGATGCCGGCCATCGTCGAGGTGGTGCGGCAGTTGGCGCCCGCTCCGGCGGCGCCTTTAGCGCCGATCCCGACGCCGAAGGAGCCTGTCATCAAGCGGACCCATCCTTATCTGT
>JAKQHE010000227.1 GCA_029573155.1 bacterium | reverse complement strand
CGGGGCTCGACAACTTCTGCTGGCCCGACCCGGTATACCATGAAGAGAAGAACCCCGACGGCAAGGAAAAACTCGCGGCGCTCGTCCGCGCCAACATGGCGCTCCGCGACCTCTGTCTCCCCTACCGCATCCCGCTCATCTCCGGCAAGGACAGCATGAAGAACGACTACGGGAGCGGCAAGGACAAGATATCGGTCCCGCCGACCCTGCTGTTCACGCTCGTGTCCCGCATGGAGGATGTCGAACGGATGGTGACGATGGATCTCAAGAACCCCGGCGACCTCATCTACCTCGTCGGTGCGACCGCCGACGAGATGGGCGCGTCCGAATATTTCGCCTACCACGGCATCCGCGCCTGCGGCTACGCTCCGAAGGTGCGTCCGGCCGAATTCATGGACGCCTACCGCAAATTACACGCCGCCATGAAAGAGGGTCTCGTCGCCTCGGCGCACGACCTTTCGGACGGCGGACTCGCGGTGGCGATCGCCGAATCGGCCTTCGCCGGGGGTCTCGGCGTCAAGATAGACCTGACCAAGGTGCCGCGCAAGGGTTTCATCGAACGCGACGACTTCGTGCTGTTCTCCGAATCGAACGGCCGTCTGCTCGTGTCAGTGTCCCCCGCCTACCGTGAACAGTTCGAACAGGTCATGGCGGGGAGCGAATGCGCCCTCATCGGCGAGGCGAACGACTCGGGGTTCATGAAGGTGAGCGGGACCGCCGGCCGGGCGCTCATCAGCCTTCCGTGCGAGGAGTTATGGCGCCGCTGGAAGTCGCCTCTTGAGAAACTGAAGTAACGAGGATACCCATGGGCAAGGCACAGGTACTCATTCTCAGCGGCTACGGCGTCAACTGCGAGGTCGAGACCGGCTGGGCGTTCGAGAAGGCGGGCGCCGACCGCGTGACGATAGCGCATATCAACCGGGCCATAGCGGGCGAGGTGTCGCTCGACGATTTTCAGGTGCTCGTATTCCCCGGCGGCTTCTCGTTCGGTGATCATATCGCATCGGGCCGGGTGCTCGGGGTCAAGGTGAAACAGGAACTGGGGCCGCGCCTCACCGAATTCGTCCGGTCAGGGCGGTTGGTGCTCGGCATCTGCAACGGGTTTCAGGTACTCGTCAAAACGGGGCTTCTCCCCGGCGACGACGAACAGGTGTTCGCCCCGCAGAAGGTGACGCTCGCCCACAACGACTCGGCCCGCTACGAGGACCGCTGGGTGCTCCTGAAGGCCAATCCGAAAAGCCGCTCGCCCTTCCTGCGCGATGTCGGCACCATCTCCTGCGCGGTCCGGCACGGCGAGGGCAAATTCCTCGCGCTCGACAACGAGATGGCGCGGATGAAGGCACACAACATGATCGCCTTCCAGTATGTGGATAAAAAGGGCATCCCGACGCAGGAATACCCGAAGAACCCGAACGGGTCCGAACAGGCGATAGCGGGCATCACCAACAAACGCGGCAACATCCTTGGCCTCATGCCGCACCCCGAGGTGTTCATATCGAAGACCCAGCACCCCCACTGGACCCGCCTGCCCGATCTCGAGGAACACGGGGCGGGGCTCAAGATATTCCGCAATGCCGTCGAATACGTAAAGAACGAACTGTGAAGAAGAAGCTCGCCATACTACTCGTCGTCTCGCTCGTCACCACCATTTTCCTGTGGATATTCGAACTTACCGACGACCTGCACCGGTTCAACATGTTCGTCATCGAACTCGTCGTCGAGAAGGCAACGGCTCTCTTTAACTAGCCGAAAATTTGCTTTGGGTCCCGTTACCGCTATAATGGGCCCGTTCCTTAATTTAATGGTAATCGTTTTGATGGATCGATGATGAATGGTGTTACGGCGGTGCTTCTTGCCGGCGGCAGAGGCGCCCGCATGGGGGCGCAGGTCCCCAAACAGGAATTGGAACTCGACGGCAGGAAGATATACCGCATCGCCGCCGAACGGTTCGCCTCCTTCACCATCGTTGATGCTATCATGTTCGTCTGCCCCGCCGAACGGCTGGACGCATACAAGGCCGGGCTTGCGGGCATCCCGAAGGTCCGTTGGGTCATCGCGGGTGGTGCCGAGCGACACGATTCGGTCTGGAACGCTCTTGAGGCGCTCAGGAACGACCCGCCTGCGGTGGTGCTGATGCACGACGCGGTGCGCCCCTTTGTGAGCGGACGGACGGTGGCCGAAGTGGCCCGTGTCGCCGCCGAACACGGCGCGGCGACAGCGGCGGCCCGCGCGGTCGACACGCTTTACGAGGTGCGCGACGGCATCGTCGCCGGGATACCCGATCGCCGCACGATGTGGCATGCCCAGACCCCGCAGGGGTTCCGGTACGATATCCTGCGCCGTGCCCACGAAGAGTTCCGAAAGAAGGGCGGCGCGACGACCGATGACACACGACTCGTGCAGGCGATCGGCCAGATGGTACGCGTCGTCGAGGAGCCGCTTACCAATCTCAAGATAACAGGGCCGGCCGATATCGCCATCGCCACCGCCCTGTACCGAGAACTGAAGGAGTGACGCCATAGACATCATCCTGCGCGACAAGGACCGGACGGCCGTGAAGCCGCTGACCCCGGGCCAGAACGAGTTGGTCGAGGCGGTCGATCGCCACGACATCGTGTTCGTGGACGGCCCGGCCGGCACCGGCAAGACCTTCCTCGCCGCCGCGCTCGCCGTGAAGTTCCTGCGCGAGGGACGCATCGAGCGGGTGGTGCTGACCCGTCCGGCGGTCGAGGCGGGCGAAAAACTGGGGTTCCTCCCCGGTTCGCTCGAAGAGAAGGTCGACCCCTACCTGCGCCCGCTCTTCGACGCCATCGAGACCCTGTTCACCTTCGAGGAATCGGCGCGACTCATATCGAACCGCCAGATAGAGGTGATACCGCTCGCCTTCATGCGCGGCAGAACGCTGAAAAAGAGTTTTGTGGTCCTTGACGAGGCCCAGAACACCACGGTGCCGCAGATGAAGATGTTCCTGACCCGCTTCGGCGACAAAAGCCGCATGGTGGTCGCCGGTGACTCCTCTCAGCGCGACATTGAACACCGCGACAACGGCTTCACCGACGCCATGCGGCGACTCTCGATGGTGCCCGGGGTCGCGGTCACCCGGCTGACCGCGAGCGACATCGTGAGAGCCGACATCATCGGCAGGATCATTGAGGCATACGAAAAAGCATGATGACCGAGATGCGCAAGAAGACCGGTGAATTCTCCCGGCGTTGGGAATATCTCAAGAACCGTTACTATCAGTGGATCAAACAAAGCGATCGTAAGACCTCGATCGCCATACTCCTCTCCCTCTCGGTCGTCGCGGCCTACCTGACGATCCCCGACACCGCGTTGAGTTTCCTGCCGACCGCCACCTCCGACATCGGCAAGGTCATGAAATTCAGCGTGCGCGCCGACCGCGATTACGAAGTGGCGGATACCGAACAGACCGAAAAGAAACAGGCGGAAGCGCTTCGCAAGGTGCTCCGCCACTACACCTACCAGGACCGCGCGGCGACTTACCAGAAGATGCGCAAAGCCTTCGCCGCCATGCGACAGAAAGCGGTCGGCGTCCTCATCGAGAAGGGCCTCCCCGGCGGGATACCGGCACCTCAGGAATGGGAACGGCTCAACCGCGCCGCTCTCGAGGTGAACCTGCCCCTGATCGTACCGGAGAACCTTCGCGGCACCGTCTATCTCGCCCTCGATGGTCACCGGAAGGATTTCGAAAAACAGCTCGGGGTGGCCATCGACAGCGACCTCTTCGCCGCTTTACGCGCCGGATTCTTCTCTCTCGACATAGAGGAGGCGGTATTCGCCATCATAGAGCGACTTGACAATTTCTACATCCTCCGCTCCGGCCCGGGCAGGGACTACCATCCCGATCGGATAGCGGTTCGCAAGGGGAGCAATCTCATCAACCGTCCGCTCCATCGCGTCATCACCAACCTGTCCCTTCCGGCCGAGATAGCCAACACCCAGCGCCTGCTTCGGCAGGAGAACGAACTCTCCGCCAAGGGCATGGCGCTCATCGCG
Organism: bacterium; assembly: GCA_029573155.1. GTDB lineage: Bacteria > UBP6 > UBA1177 > UBA1177 > JAKLFG01 > JAKLFG01. The sequence goes on along the minus strand of JAKQHE010000227.1, from coordinate 1,309 downwards.
GCGACCGCCCACGCACTCATCACCGATAATCTTGTGCCGGACGAGGAGAGTTCTCAAAAGGCCCGCGAAGAAACGATGGCCGCCACGCCACCGGTGCTTATAAAGGTAAAGAACGGCGAACTCATCGCTCGGACCGGCGATACGGTGACCCGCCAGCACATCGCCGTATTCCGCGAGATAGCCGAAAAGAAAAAGGATCAACCGACCGCGCTCCTGTTCATCGAACACCTGCTCTTCATCGCGTTCACCCTCTCCGTCGGGTTCCTATCCTTCCGGCGAAGCATCAGCAAATTCAGCACGCAGAACAAGGATCTCCTGCTGATGGCGCTCCTCGCAACGGTCTCCATCGGTTTCACCTATGGCATCGCGGCGATATCGGTCCCCTTCTCGCAGTGGATCGGCAACATAGATCCGCGCATTTTCAACTTCCTGCTCCCCTTCCCCTTCGTCGCAGCAACGGTACGGCTGCTCATCAACAGCGAAACAGCCCTCTTCTTCATCGTCTCGATCATGCTCCTGTTCGCCAATGTCTTCCCGGACAACTATTATTTCCCGGCCTACTACACCATATCGGCGCTCTTCTACCTCTTCCTCATAACGCATGTTGACCGCCGTTCCCATGTGCTCCGCGCAAGTCTTTCGCTCGGCGCTTTGCAGGTCCTGCTCACGATACTCATCTTCCTTATGGATAGTACGCTCCCCCACGAGAATCTGTTCCGCGGCATGATCGTCGCCTTTTCGAGCGGCGTCATCTCCGGCCTGCTTCTGCTCGGGCTCATCCCGCTCTGGGAGGGCCTGTTCGCCTACACCACCGACATCTCCTACCTTGAACTCACCTCGATGCAACATCCCCTCATGGCCCGCCTCGTCACCGAGGCGAACGGTTCCTACCAGCACAGCCTCATGGTGGGCGTCATGGTCGAGGAGGCGGCTCGACGCATCCGGGTCAACCCGCTCGCCTGCAAGGTGATGGCCTACTACCACGATATCGGCAAACTGCACGGGCCTCACTACTATGTCGAGAACCAATCTTCCTTCAATATCCACGACACTCTGGAACCCGCAGAATCGGCGCGCATCATAAAAAGCCATATCGCCTACGGACTCGAACTGGCCCGCTACCACAAACTGGGGGAAAAGATAGAGGCGGCCATCCGCCAGCACCACGGCACCTCGCTCGTCAAGTTCTTCTACGAGAAGGCGACCCAGCGGGACCCTCGTACCCCCGAGGCCGACTACCGCTACATCGGCCCCAAACCGCAGGCAAAGGATGTCGGGCTCATCATGCTCGCCGACAGCGTCGAGGCGG
>JAKQHE010000209.1 GCA_029573155.1 bacterium | reverse complement strand
TTCGCCGCCTTCGTCGGCGGCTATCTTTTCTTTTATCAGGACGGAAACTTCTACGGGGCGCGCTACTACTACAGCGTCGGGCCGCTCCTCCTTCTCATGGCGGCTGACGGGTTCGTCGCGCTACGCGACCGCCTCGGGCGGATCGGGCGACAGGCGCTCCTTGCCCTGCCCATCGCCGGCGCCCTCTTCACCGGCGCGGTCATCATCCCGCAGATAGCGGCCCAGCAGGCGCCCGACTGGTACGGCGAGTTGGGCGCGGTGAAGGAACTGGTCGCCTCGCGGGGCATCCGCGACGGCGTGGTGTTCCTTCCGTTCCGGATAGGGTTCGGGTTCGCGAACACCCTTTCCCTGCAGGATACGCCGCCACACGACGCGGCGGGCAACCGCTACCTCAACTCTATACCGCTGCAGGACGCCCAGAGCGCCGCGTGGTTCCTCGCGAACGGCTACCGGTCGGCGTGGCGCCTCACCGCCGACGCCGGTGAGTTCACGATAGCGCCGCTCGAACCGCAGGCATCGGACCGGGTCGTCATCGAGGCGGAGTACAAGTTCAAGCCGCTCACCGGGTCGGCGCGCTACGGGTTCCTCGTGGGGAACTTCCGCGACGAGCCCGATTTCGGCTTCACGGGGGCGGTGACGCCGCTGTCGGGTTATTTCGGATATGCGCTCAGGTTCGGTGCGGCGGGCGGCGATCAGTACTGGGACATCGAACAGCATGTCATGGCGACGGGCCGGTATCGGCTCACCGTCGAGGCGGTCGCGACCCCGTGCGGCGGCGAGACCGTCTTTTCGGTGAACGGGCATCGGCTCGGGTCGCTCCCCGCCTTTTCGGTGCCGCAACGGTCGGTGCAGTTGGTGGCCGAGACCGCGTTGACCGAGGGGGTCAACCGCTTCACGCTTGCACCGCTGGAAGACGATCGGTGTCTGGTCATCGATCGCATCGTCGCCGAGCGGATCGACGGGAATTCCTGAAAAATTTCTCAAACGGCCCGCTTTCGGCTATAGTCGATCGACCAGAGGGGAAAAAAGACATGTCGGCCCTCGTACTCGCGCTCCTGACGGCGCTCAAACTCACCTCGTACGATCTCGGGGACGAGTACTATCTCCTGCTCGATACCGGCGGCGCGAACATCAGTTTCTCCTCGTTCCGCCTGAACGAGCCGGAGCGCATCGTGCTCGAGGTCAGCGGTTCGGCGGCGGGGGTCGTGCTCCCCGGGGGCGGCGCGACGGTGGGCCGTATCGACCGCAACGATCTCGGTGAACGAACGCGGCTCGTGTTCCACATCGCGCCGGGAAGCGCCTATACGATACTGCACCGCAAGAACCTGCTCCTCATCGGGTTCCGGCAGGACCTGTTCATAACCGACGAAACGATAGAGACGACGCTCGCCGCGATAGAGACGCGGATCGCCGACCGCACTGCGGCGCTCGCGGCGGCCGAGGCGGAACGGATCGCCGCGGAGGAGGCGAAGCGGGCCGAGGAGCAACGGCTCGCGGCGGCGCAGGCCGAGGCGAAGAAGAGTACGGTCGCTCCGCAACCCGAGAAGAAGATCGCGATGGTGACGGTCCCCGAGAAGAAGGCCGCGCCCAAGCCGGTCACGCAGGGAGAGGACGACCTCGTCGCGATGCTCGCGGCCGAACAGACGCAGGAAAAGGAGCGGCGACAGGAAGAGGCCCGGCGTGTCGAGGCGCAGAAGAAGGCGCGCGAGGAGGCGGCCCGTGTCGCCGCGATCGAGAAGAAACGGCAGGAAGAGGCGGCGGCCGAGCAGGCGCGTCTGGCCAAGGCCGAGGAGGAACGGAAGATAGCCGAAGCGAAGCGTGCCGAGGAACAACGGCGTGCCGACGAACAGGTGCGGCTCGCCAAGACCGCCGAAGAGAAACGGCGCGCCGAGGTGGAACAGAAGCGACTGGCCGAGGAAAGACGGCTGGCCGAAGCGAAGGCGGCCGAGGAAAAGCGTATCGCCGAAGAAAAACGGGTGACGGAGGAAAAGCGTCTGGTGGCGGAGGCCGAAGCGAAGCGGCTGGCCGATGCCAAGGCGGCGGAGGAGGAACGGGTCGCCGAAGCGAAGGCGGCGGAGGAGCAGCGTCTGGCGGTGGAGGTTGAAGCGAAGCGGCTGGCCGAAGCGAAGGCGGCGGAAGAGAAACGAGCGGCCGAGGAGTCGCGACTTGCGGCGCTCAGGAAGGCCGAGGAG
>JAKQHE010000203.1 GCA_029573155.1 bacterium | reverse complement strand
ATCGCCGCGAGCCGGTCGCGCAGGAGCATCCGCCACTCGAGGAGTGCATGAAGCCGCAAGAGCCATGCCAGCAGAAGATAGAGCGTCGCGCCGATCGAGAGTTGCGTGACCAGCAGGAGCGGGAGCGGTAGAAGAGCGTAGGTCCCGAAGGTCCATGCTGCTCCCGCGGCCACGGCGGCGGCGAGGAATATCGGGGCGATGTCGGCGATCTGTTCGCGCAGGGGATAGGCGATGAGGTCGCCGTTGAATTTCGCGTTCAGGAAATAACCTATGACGCTGTTGACCGTCTCGGCGATGACGAGGGCGATGACGCCGAACGGTATCGCCGCGACGATGAGGATGAGGGCGATCGTCTTTTTCGCCACCTCGAGTCGCAGGAATATGTCGGAGCGTCCCTTGACCTGACAGATGTTGAGCGTGAGCGAATGGAGCGGGTAGAGCATGCCGCCGAACACGAGTATCTGGAGATAGGGGACCGCCGGGAGCCATTTTTCGGTGAGCAGGAGCAGTATCGCCGGGTGCGCGACCGCCGCGAGCAGGAGCATGGCGGGGAACACGACGAATACGACGCTCTGGATGATCCGGCGATAGGCCGCCTTGAGCCGCGCGTCGTCATCCTGTATCGTCGCGAGCGCGGCGTACGAGACCTTCTGCACGATCAGCGTGGTGTTGACCGAGGGGAGGTCGCTCAGCCGCCGGCTCTGCGTGTAGAAGCCGAGGTCGCGGGTCGAGTAGTACTTGCCGATGATGACCGGGACGACGCTTTTGAACAGGACATTGATAAGCGAGGAGACGAGGAGGTTTGAAGAGAAAGCGAACAGGGATACGAGCGAGGCGCGGGAAAAGACGAGCGCCGGTCGCCACGAGCCGAACAGCCAATAGAGCATCGCCTGCAACGAGGCGCTGGCGAGCGACTGCCCGACGAGCGCCCAGAGCCCGAACCCGCCGTAGGCCATGGCGACGCCGACCGCACCCGACCCGAGAGCCGAGACGAGCGCGACGACGGCCTGCGGACGGAAATCCATCCGTTTCTGCAGGATGGTCATCTGAATGAGAGCGAAGGAGTTGAGTATGACGGTCAGACCGAGCACCCGGGCGACGGCGGTCAGTTGCGGTTCGTTGAAGAAGTCGGCGATGAAGGGCGCGGCCAGATAGAGCAGGCCGTAACAGGCGACCGATACGATCAGGTTAAGGTAGAATACGGTCGCATAATCGGCGTCGGTCGCCTCCTGTTTCCGGACGAGGGCGGCGCCGAACCCGCTGTCGATGAGGACATTCGACAGCATGAGGAACACGAGCAGTATGCCGATGATACCGTAATCGGCGGGGCTGAGTATCCGGGCGATGAGGACGGTGATGACGAATTGGACCGCCTGTTGGCCCCATTTCTCGACGGCGACCCATGTGGCGCCCGTGACCGTCTTTTCCTTCAGGGATGGATCAGTCATAGGAACATCCCCCCGAACACCGCAGTGGGATCAGTTCTTCCGCAGGGTGTCGATGCGGTCGCGGTAGTCGGCGCGCGGCGCTTCCTTGAACAGCTCCTCGTACAGCGCGAGCGCCTTCTCGCAGTGTCCCCGGTCGCCGGTGAATTCGCAGAGATAGTAGTACACGATCGCCTTTTGATCGGCGGTCTGGCAGTCACCGAGCAGTTCTTCGAGCGTCGCGATGGCCGCCGCGGTGTCTGTGCGGGCCCGGATCCGCTCTTTGAGAAGGCGCGCCTTGAAGAGGAAATCTTTGCGTCCGACCGCTTCGCTTATCTCGACCGCCTCACGGGTAAGTTTTTCCGCCTCGTCGATCCGCCCCATGTCGAAGAGGAGTTCGCCCTTCTCGAAGCAGAACTCGCCGAGCAGATTCTTGAGCGACAGATCGGTCGCTATCTTGATGGCGCGGTCGTAGTATTTCTCCGCGTCGTCGTGGCGCCGCTGGCGCTTGCTCACATTACCGAGCATATTGTTCGCCATCGCGATGTGGCGCGAACTGCCGAGTTCGGCCGCAATATCGCGCTGTTCTTTGAATGAGGTTGTCGCGTCCTCATATTTGCCCATCCAGAAGAGCAGTTCCCCCATGTTGTTCTGGGTGTAGGCGATGTAGAATTTCGAACCGAATTTCTGGTACACCTCAAGACTTTCGCGGTAATAGCGCAGGGCGTTCTCGAAGTCGTTGAGGTACGAGCAGGAGAGGCCGAGATTGGTCTTGGCGATGGCCATGTCGAGTTCGGCGCCCAGTTCCTCGGCGAAGGTGAGCACCTGTCGGTAATATTCCTGCGCGGTGCGGTAATCGGCACGGTAATAGCCGACCCCGCCGAGGTAACGATAGGAAAGCATGATGTTGGCGCGGTCGCCCAGTTCCTTGGCTATCGTGAGCCGCCGGTTGAAGAACTCGACCGCCTTGTCGAGGTCGCCTTTGTAGTAGTGGATGAGCCCGATGTAGCCGAGCACCATGCATTCACCGGTCCGGTCGCCGAGCGATCGGTAGAGGTCGAGCGCCTTGTCGAGCAGTTCGCGCGATTCTTCGTACCGGCCCTTTTCGAGCATGAGATAACTGAGATCCTGCATGTTGGCCGCGACGCGGACATTGTCCTGCAGGGCGGTCGCCTTGTCGAGCGCGGCACGGTACGAATCCTCGGCTTCCTTCCATTTGCCGATGAGTTTGTAGACGCCGCCCAGTTTGTGGCGGATGTCCAGTTCCTCGGCCGGGGTCTCGACATAGTCGAGCAGTTTGGTATAGAATCGTATCGCATCCTCGTTCTGGTAGTGGGCGCGGGCATGATCGGCCGCCTTGGCGAGGTAGCGGCGGGTCTTGTCGCGTTCCTCGGCCCGCTCGAAATGGAACGCCATCTCCGAGGCATGCTTGTCGTCATCCGGGTAGATACGCTCCATCGTCTCGGCGACGACGCGATGGATGGTCTTGAGCCGGCTCCGTAACTGCATATCGTAGGCTGCCTCGCGCAGGAGCAGGTGGCGGAAGGAGTAGAGCAGTTCGGAGAGCGGCGCCCAGATGCGTTCGAGTTTGCCTTCGTTGAGTAGCGTCGGGACATCGTGTTCGCTCATAAGCGCCGCGAATATGTTGACATCGACCTCGCGGCCGAGCACCGATGCGGTGAACACCCCTTCCTTGAGCCGCTGGGAGAGCCGGTCGATGCGGCTTATCAGGAGGGCGTTGACCCCCTGCGGTATCTCGACATCGCCGCCGATGGCGTCGAAATGATCGTCGCGGAGTTCCAGCAGGTTGTTGTTCTTGAGATAGAAGCAGATCTGCTCTACGAAGAAGGGGTTGCCCTCGCTCCGCTGCATGATGAGCGATCGCAGATTATCGCCGACCGGCGCGCCGAGCACCGTCTTGGCGAGCAGGGCGACCGAATCGGGCGACAGCCGGTCGAGCGGGATCTCGGTACGGGCGATCCCCGGATCGGTCTCGATGTTCGTTTTGGTGCCGTCGTCCTCGTAACGGCCGAGCGTGATGAGCGCGAAGGGGAACCGGTCGGTCTGACGGAACAGGATCTTCACGATCTCGCGCGAGTCGTTATCCAGCCACTGCACATCGTCGAGCGCTATCGCGACGGGGTGGATGAGCGACAGCGCCTTCAGGAACTCCTTGACGGCGTACAGGGTGTTCTCGAACCGGCCTTTCGCGTCGAGTTTCTCGTACAGGCTGTCCTTCCACTCGATGCCTATGAGCGCACCGAGGAACGAGCGGGTACGGGAAAGTTCGGCGACGACCTCCTGCGCCGAGGGCGGTATCTTGGCGATGATGGCGTCCCAACGCTTCTCAAAGCGCCGTTTTTTCTCTTCGGGCGAATCGGCGTCGCCCTGATCGAAGAACCGCTCGAAGAAGTTCACGAAGGGGTTCATCGATTTGCGAAGTATCGAGTCTGCCGAAAGGACGATGACCTCGGCCGTCCCGGCGAGCCGGTCCTTCACCGCGGCGAGGAAACGGGTCTTGCCGATGCCCGGATCGCCCCAGATCATGAGGAGTCCGCCATTCCGTCCCTCGGCGAGAGGGCCGAGCGCGGTCGTGGCGCGGTCGAGTTCGGCGTCGCGACCGATCATCGCCTGTTCGAAGGCGAGTTCGTCGCCCGCCGCCTTGGGGCCGCGCAGAGAGAACACCGGGGTCTTTTCGGTCTTCCCCTTGAACTGGAACTCGCCGATGAGGCCGGTCTCATACTGGTCGGCTATCTTGTCGGCCACCATCCGGGAAAGCCAGATGTCGCCCCACGCCGCCTTCATCATGAACCGGGCCGATAGATTGACCCGGTCACCGAGCACCGTGTAGGTCGACCGGCGGTCGCTTCCGACGAACCCGGCGTACACCTCGCCCTGCGTGATGCCGCACCGGAAGGGCAGTTCACCCCGTTCCTTGACGGCGAGTATGAAACTGACGGCCCGTTGGACATTGTTCTCATAACTGACCGGTGCGCCGAACAGTACGAGCATGTTGCCGCCCTTGTCGCCGAAATCGAGCAGATTGAAATAGCCGCCGAACGCGTCGCAGGTCTCGATGACGGCCGCGGCGAACCGGTCGAGAGCCTCGAAGCCGTCGGGTTGCTGGAACGATATGAATACCGGGACGATATCCCGGAATTCCCCGGAGAGTTTCTGGGAATATATCTGTTCGGGGTAAAAGACGCGACCGACCTCGGGCCGTATCGGGTCTTCGGGGCGGGACACCGGCGCGGAAACGGCGTCGGTCCACGATGCGATGCGGTGGAATCCGGCGGCATCATCGTGCGTCGGTCCGGTAGAGAAGGCCTTTTCCGGAGACTTCGCGAGGGCGCGATCGTCGAGCAGGACGTCGCCGGAACAGGCGTGGTGCTCGGCCGCGGCACAGCCGTCTATCGCCTCGCCGCGGAAGAAGAAGGTGCGATGATAGTCGGTCCCGGGGATACCCCAGTGGACATCCCCGAACGATATGCCGACCTTCGCGCTGATGGTGAAGGTGCCATATGGCGTTTCGTGGCAGGATCGGATACCGAAAATACGCTGTATCTCGCGGCCGGCGTGGCAGGGGCGGAGGATATCCTCGCCCGGGAACACCGCGGTGAAGGCGTCTCCAGCGAAGCCGGTGATGAATCCGCCGCTCTGGTAGACCGCGTCGATGACCGGGCTGAAGGTCGAATTGAGGATGTCCGATATGAACTCCGCGCCCACTTTACCGTGTTGCATGAGTTTCTCGGTCATCGAGGTGAAGCCGGAAACATCGACGAACATGGCGCCGCCGCGGAACGCACCGTGCAGTTCTCCCGCGAGGAACCGTTCCTGTATGAAGGACGGGAACAACGCGCGCATGGGCGGTATAAGACCCTCCGTGTCGTGACGATGACCGTTGAACGGTAGCCGATTGTTCGTCAAATAGCAAGTTTCATTTCGGTTACGCTTGACGGGGGCGTCCCGTTCGCGTACAATGGCTCGACACGAACCGGAGGAGTACGCCGTGGAAGGAACAAAACAGCCTGATAACAGTAAGAAATGCGAACTGTCCTGCGAGGTCTGGAGCCGGGTCGTCGGCTATTACCGCCCGACCGGCAACTGGAACCGCGGCAAGCAGGAGGAATTCAAAAAGCGGAAGCCCTTTGTCGTGAACGCCGTCGCTTTCCCCGGCGGTCCCGAGCCGCACATCGAGACGCCGCGCTGACCGCGCCCTCACCGCGCCGATGTCCCTGCTGAAACGATCCGCCACCGTCCTCGTCGGGCGGATCCTGCTTTTTATCGCCATCGCGACCTTCTTCTGGATACCGATGATCCGCCATTACGCCATCCGGTACCGCCTGCTCGGCGGCTCGTGGTGGGAGCACATACACCCGGCGCAGTTCGACTGGCTGCTCATCGGCATCTTCTTCTTCATGACGGCGATCTGCGTCTTCACGATAGATCTGCGGAAGAACCTGCTGATACTCCTCATCGCGGCGCTCGGGGGACTCAGCATCGAGGGGTGGGGGACCCAGACCGAACTCTGGCGTTACTACACCCGCGAACGGCCGCCGCTCTGGATAATCCCGGCGTGGCCGACCGCGGCGCTCACGATAGATTCCCTGTCGCGCCTCGTAGATCGCCGGATACCGCATATCGACGCGAAATGGTGGAACGGCGCGGCGTGGGTGTTCTTCGGGTCGTTCCTCGCCCTCATGATCCCGTTCACCCTGCCGTACCTGTCCTATTCGATGACGATCTTTTCCATCGCCGTCATCGCGCTCGTCATCGTCTCCCTCTGGGCTGGCACCGCCGACCGACGGACCGCGGTGGTCATATTCGTCGTCGGGTCGGCGCTCGGCTGGTTCCTTGAACTGTGGGGGACGACCCGACACTGCTGGATATACTACACGGGACAGGAACCGCCGCTGTTCGCCGTTCTCGCGCACGGCGCCGCGTCGGTGACCTTCTGGCGGGCCCACCTCATCGCCGACGGCATCATCACGCGGTTGTTCCCGAACTATCGGGGGCACTGGAGCCGGGGGGCGGTCGCAGAGCGGAACGGATCACCCATATCCCGATGAGTGCTACCAGTATCTCGATGACCTGACCGGCGGTGAGCAGACTGAAGACTATCCGGCTTTCCTGCCGAACGAACTCGATGAGGAAATTGGCGACGCCGTAACCGACGAGACAGACCCCGGCGATTATGTCGCGCCGGATGCCGCGCCGTTCCATGACGACGATGGCGACGAACAGCAGGAGCATGGAGGCCGAGATATATACCTGCACCGGATGGACCGGGAGCGACGGGGCGTAGCGCGAGGCGATCTGGCCGTATTTGTAGTGGAGCGCCGACGCGTAACTGCCGGGCGGGAACACCATGCCGATCGGCAGGTCGGTGGGGCGGCCGAAACAGCAGCCGTCGGCCAGACAGCCGAGCCGGATGATGGCCGAGAAGAGCGGGAAAGGGTAGACGAAGGGGTAGAAGAACCGCCGCCAATCCTTCCGGATGAACAGGAGTATCGCCGAGAGGGTCAGTATGCCCGCCGTTATCGAAAAGCCCTTGAAGGCGAACTTGAAGAATTTGACGAAACCCTCGGGGGTGTAGATGCCGAAAATGAGTTGCGAAACGCCCGAGGTGTAGTTGAACAGTTGCCCGTTCAGCGCCGTCTGGATGAGCAGTATCGAGAGCGGGATGAGCACCGCGCCGACGAATGAGAAGAAGACGATGCGGAACAGGTTCCAGAATTCCTTTAAGAAACTGAGTTCGCGGACCGTCAGCCATATCCATACCGCGAACCCGCCCCACATGAACACATTGTAACCGTAGCCGCCGATGTAAGGGTCGCGCAGGGTCAGCCAATCGAGCATCGCGCCTCGTTATTTCACCGCGCCCGCCGCGCCGCCCGCCGCGCCGATGACCCCCTTGAGGTCGTTGTCGGTGAAGGTGAGCCCGATGCCGACGAAATAATCGCGCTGGGAGTTGCGCAGGATATCGTCCGCGCCGCCGGTCAGGTAGAGCCAGTTGAACGGTTCCTTCTCTGTCCAGCGGAACGGGTAGACATTGGTCAGCAGCCGCAGGTTGGGGGTGTCGCCGCTCGTGAGGTCGAATATCTCGGAGGAGAGCGATACATACTTGACCGGCAGGTAATCCACGCCGACGCCGCCGGAACTCTCTATGATGCCGCTGCGGAGCGTCCAGTCACCGAAGATGCGGGCGATCTGCAGGTCGAACTTGATGCCGCTCTTCTCGGTCGTCGTCTCGTGCTCGGTGACGGTGCGGACGGTCGGGGTCTCTGCGGGGTCGGTGATCTCGGTGACGGTCGTCTTCTCGGTGGTGCGACCGCCCGGGTCGTCGGTGATGCCGATGAGGTAGTACCGGTCGTCGCGCGGCTGGAGTTTCAGCGCGAACTGGTTCTGGAAATTCTGGTCGAGCGTCCGGAACTCGCTGTGGAAATCGACATGGACCTTCATGCCGAGCGTAGAGTCGGCGTAGTCGGATGCCTTTTCGGCGATATTGGTCAAGTGGTCGTAAAGTTTCTCGTCCTTGAGCGCCTTGCCGAGGTTCCCTTCGCCATCCTTGACGCGCCCCGTTATATCCTCCATGTTCTTCATGGTCGCCTTCGCGCTCTCAAGCGTCTCCTGCGCGTCCTTGATCTGCCCGGAAAGGGCCTGCAGGCTGTCGCGCACCGCGGCGAGCGAGTCGCTGATGGTCTGGTCGTTGTCGCCTATCAGTTTGTTCGCCTTGTCGGTGATGGCGATGGTGTTCTTGATGAGCAGTTCCATCTGGGCGAGATTGCGGTCGAAGTTCGCATTCACTTTGCCGGTGATATCGGCCATGTTCTTGAGTGTGATGCGCATCAGCACAAGGTTCGCCTCGACATTCTGGGCCGACGACCTGGATACCTTGGTCAGGACATCGATGAGTTCGGTCATCTTCTTCTGGAAATCCTCGCGTTCGACGAAATCGCCGATGTTGTTGACGATGCCTTCGGCGCGATTCGCGATGGATTTCGCCTTGCCTATGGTGTAGTTGAGTCCCGTCTGACTATCCACATGCGTTATCCAATCGCCATCCTTCAAGGGGTTCGCTGTGTCCTCGCCGGCACTGAGTTGAAGCATGGCGGTGCCGAGCATCGACTGCATGTCCTTGTAAAGGAACGCGTCCTTGTAGAGCGCCACCTTGTCGTATATCTCGAGCGTCACCTTGGCGCGGTTCCCCTCGAGTTCTATGGTGCGTATCTTGCCGACCGCAACGCCGGCGATGAGTATCTCGGAATCCTCCAGCAGTCCGGTCGCATCGTCGAGATAGGCGTGCAATCTGTAGGTGCCCCCCTTCATGAGCCAGTCGGCGCTCTTCATCATGTAGTAGGAAGTGAGCGCCGTGATGACGATGAAGAAGATACCGATCTTCGCTACCCGCGTCATCATGACCGCACCGCCGTGCCGTTATCGTGGCAGTCCATCGCGTTCTCCATGAAAAGTCTCAGTACCGGATGCCGCGCCTCGCGCATCTCACGGGGCGTGCCCGACGCCTCGATGACCCCGTCGTGCAGGAACGCTATCGTGTCGGCGATATGGAACGCCGCCTGTATGTCGTGGCTGATGATGAGGCAGGTCACCCCGAGCGTGCGGTTGACCTTCAGGATGAGTTCGTCGATGCTCTGCGAGAGGACCGGGTCGAGCCCGGTCGTCGGTTCGTCGAACAGCACGATCTTGGGGCCGGTGGCGAGCGCCCGGGCAAGTCCGACCCGTTTACGCATGCCGCCGGAGAGTTCGGCGGGGTATTTGTGGTGTGCCTCGGGCAGATCGACCAGTTCCAGCATCTCGTTCACCCGCTCTTTGACGGCGCGGCGGTCGTCCCAGCGGAGCATCTCCTCCAGCGGGAAGGCGACATTCTCCTCGACAGTGAGGGAATCGAACAGCGCCGCTTCCTGGAAAAGATACCCGATATCGCGCCGCATGGCAAGAAGTTCCCGCTCGTTCATCTGCACGACATCCCGTCCGTCGTAGAGTATCTCGCCGCGATCGGGTTTCTGGAGTCCCATGAGGTTCTTGAACAGGACCGACTTGCCGATGCCGCTTTTGCCGATGATGACCGTTATCCGGCCCCGCTCGATGCCGATGGTGACCCCGCGCAGGACCTGTTGTTCGTAAAATGACTTGTGGAGATCCCGTATGTCGATGATGCGGTCGGTCATGTCAGTTCTTGTACAGCATGGTTATCAGTATGTCGGCGAGCACATAGTCGGCTATCAGTATCGCCACCGAACTCGACACGACGGCGCGGGTGGTCGAGATGCCGACCCCCTTGGCTCCGTTGCGGGTCGTCAGTCCGTAGAAGCACGATATCGTCGTCACGATGATCGCGAAGACCGCCGCCTTGATGAGCCCCGAATAGATATCCTTCGGGTCTATCCAGAAATAGAGCCGGTCCCAGTAGCGTGCCGCGTCGACCCCTTCGAGCACCACCGCGACGAAATAGGAACCGACCACTCCGAGGATGTTGGCAAGCCCCGTTAACAGAGGATATACCACGATCGAGGCGAGCATCCGTGGCACGACGAGATAGTGTATAGGGTTGACCGCCATCGTCTCCATCGCCGCTATCTGCTCGGTCACCTTCATCGTCCCCAGTTCGGCCGCCATCGATGAGCCGTTCTTCGCGATGAGCATGAGCGCGGTCATGACCGGCGCCAGTTCGCGGCCCATCGTCATCGCCACCATCGCCCCGACAAAGGTCTCGCCGCGGAAGATGCGCATCATGTAGGTGACCTGCAGGGAGAATATCATGCCGACGGTGAGTGCCGACAGCGATATGATGAGAAGCGAGTTGACACCTATCTTCTCCATGTGTTCGAGCAGGAGTTTCCACCGGAAGGGGCGGCGGAAGGTCCAGCCGATGGTCGAGAGGAGAAAAAGGGCGTATTTGCCCGAAACGGTAAGCAGTTCGCCGATGTAGGCGGTCACGAAACGCATGTCAGGTCGTCCATTCTCCCTAGAAAGGCACGCGAACACTACCGGAAAGAGGCGCGATAGTCAACAATTATACGGGATGTTATGCCGCGAAGTAGGCGACCACCGCGGCGGCAAGGGCGATGCGATACCAGCCGAACGGGGCGAAGGTGCGGGTCGATATCCAGCGCATGAAGAGGGCGATGACGGCGTAGGCGGTGAGGAACGAAACGGAAAAACCGACCGCGAGCGCCGTCGCCTGTTCGCCGGTGACCAGCGCCGAATGTTTGAGCAGACTGTAGGCGGTCGCCGCAAGAAGGGTGGGGATGGCGAGGAAGAACGAGAACTCGGCCGCCGCGATGCGGGAGGCCCCCAACAACATCGCCCCGATGATGGTCGCCGCCGACCGCGAGACGCCGGGGACCATCGCGAGGCACTGGATGAGCCCGATGAGGAACGCGATCTTCAGCGGGATGTCCTCGGCCGTCGCGATGCCGTCGGGCGAAGCGCGCCGCTCAACGATAAGTATCGCGATGCCGCCGACCAGCAACGACCCGGCGACGACGAACGGGTTGAAGAGGTGTTCCTCGATGAGGTCGCCCAGCGCCGCGCCGAGCACGAGCGCCGGGATCACTCCGACGATGGCCGCCCGCCAGAGCATCAGGACGCGGGTCCGGTGGGCCGGGTCGCCGATCGGGACGAGCCGCTGCCGGAAATAAAGGAGGACCGACAGGATGGCGCCCGACTGTATCACGATGTCGAACATCGCGGCGAAGACCGGGTCCCTGAAGGTGAAGAGCTCGTTGGCGAGTATGAGGTGACCGGTCGAGGAAACGGGGAGGAACTCCGTTATCCCCTCGATGACGCCCAGTATCGCCGCGACGATGATGTCCCGCATGGTCCGCCCTGCCTCCTTGGTTCAGACGCGACTATGGCAAAAAGGCGGTCAGGAGTCAAAAATTATATTGAAAAACGGTTCCCGATGGATACAATCAACCTTTATAGTTGTTCGTATTGTAACGGAACATCGCAGGAACGAACGGTAACAGCAACGGTCATTGAGGGAGGAACGAGATGAAGGAGTTCATCGCAGAGATCGCCAAACACCTGGTCGATCGTCCCGACGAGGTCGAGGTCAATTTCATCGAGGGGAAAAGCACCGCCATCATCGAGTTGCGCGTGGCGCGCGAGGATGTCGGCAAGGTCATCGGGAAAAGTGGCCGCACCGCCAACGCGTTGCGGACCATCCTTTCGGCGGTCGCCAGCCGCCACGGGCAGAAGGTGGTCCTCGAGATCATCGAAGAGAAGTGACCGCGCCATGACCGCTGGAATGCGCATCAGGGCCGCCTCCCGTTGCGGGGGCGGCTTTTCTTTTCTTCCATTCACCCTCCTTCTGTCCCTGCTGGCCTTCGGCGCCGTGCTCTTCGTCATATTGCGTAACTATGGCGCGTTCGATGATGCCGACCGTCTGGCGGGGGCTCACCGGTACGCCGAATCGCTTAAGGAGTTCTTCGTCCCCGAACCGGTCAAATACAAGGTCTACGATATCCCGATACTCGTCCGGGCGCAGGATCGCGGGTCCGAATTCTGGAACGTGACCTTCCCGAACTTCCTGCGCGCGGCGCGCGAAGAGACCGACCGGATACTCGCTTACGAACGGGCCATCAACAAACGCGACGACAACGGCGACCACGCGGCGGTGAACATCGCCGACGAGCCGATGCTCATCGCGATACTCAAGGAGGGGAAGGATCTCTCCGGCAGAACACTTTTCAATATCGCGGCGGGCGACATATTCGATTTCTGGGATACCGCGGCGCGTCGCTACGATAACTGGGTGTTGGCGCGGGAGCACCACTTCGCGACGACGCAACTCCTCGAGATGAAAAAGAACGAACTGACCGAAGAGGAACGGAAGAAGCATACCGAGGAGTTGGCGCGGCTCGAACGGATACTGGCCAAGGACCGGTTCCTGCCCGACCCGAAGGCGGTCGCCGGGTTCCTTCCGCACGCGAAGCCCGCGGCGATAGAGATCGATGAGCAGGGCGGCACCGTCCGCGTCACCGATCCCAACGCGGCGGTTGCCATATCGATGCTCCGCGAGGCGATATTCCTCGAGCGGCTGCGCGCCAAACTGCCCAAGAACCTTCACTATCTCATCTATTTCGGCGACCGTCATGGCATCTGGAAACTGCCGGCTAAATATGCCCGTTGGACGGTGAGTGTAGACGACCCGCTCGTGGTGCTTG
>JAKQHE010000196.1 GCA_029573155.1 bacterium | reverse complement strand
GGCCACACCGCGGGTGTCGAAACGACCACCGGCCCGCTCGGGCAGGGCATCGCGAACGCGGTCGGCATGGCGATCGCAGAACGGATGCTCGCGGCGCGGTTCAACCGCCCCGGCCACACCGTGGTCGACCACCGCACCTATGTCCTGTGCGGCGACGGCGATCTGATGGAGGGGATAAGTTACGAAGCGGCGGCGCTCGCGGGGCATCTCGGTCTGGGAAAACTGATCGTGCTCTACGACTCGAACGACATATCGCTCGACGGTCCGACCTCGCTCACCTTCACCGAAGATGTCGTCAAACGGTTCGAGGCCTGCGGCTGGCAGGTGCGCACCGTCCAGAACGGCGACACAGACATATCGGCGATAGACCGCGCCATCGCCGCCTCGAAAATGGACGCGGGCCGCCCCTCGCTGATCGTCGTGAAGACAACCATCGGCTACGGCGCCCCGAACAAGCAAGGCAAAGAATCGGCCCACGGCGCGCCGCTGGGCGAAAAGGAGGCACCGCTTGCCCGCGCCGCGCTCGGTCACGCGACCACCCCGCCCTTCACCGTCGAGAAGGATGTCTACCACCATTTTTCCGTTATCGCCGAGCGGGGAAAAGCCAGGCACGCCGCGTGGAAGATCGCCGCCGAGAAATGGGCGAAGGCCTTCCCGGAATTGGCTACAGAATGGAACAACGGCATCAATCTCGACGCCGGCACCCTTTTCGAGCAGGCGCTTCCCGCATTCAAACCGGGCGACAAGATACCGACGCGCAAGGCCAGCGGCATGGCCCTCAATGCGGTCGCCAAGCATGTCCCTTGGCTCGTCGGCGGCGACGCCGACCTCAGTTGCTCTACGCTCACCGCGATAGAGAACGGCGGCGACTTCTCGAAGGACAACCCCGCCGGCCGCAACATCCGTTTCGGCGTCCGGGAGCATGCGATGGGCGCGATAGCCAACGGTATCGCCTGCCACGGCGGCCTGCGCCCCTACACCGCGACCTTTTTCAGTTTCGTCGACTATATGCGCCCCGCTGTCCGGCTCGCGTCGCTCTGTAAACTTCCGGTCATCTTCATCTTCACTCACGACAGTCTCGCGGTCGGCGAGGACGGCCCGACCCACCAGCCGGTCGAACAACTCGCCTCCATCCGCTGTATCCCGGGACTCACGGTGATCCGGCCGTCCGACGCGACCGAAGTGAACGCGGCGTGGGAACTCATCATGCGTCACACCGGCGGCCCGGTGGCGCTCATCCTTTCGCGGCAGGCGCTCCCGGTGCTCGACCGCACGGCGCTCGCGCCGGCCGAGGAACTCGAACACGGCGCCTATCTCCTTTCCGACGCCATCGACCCGCGCGCCACCCTCATCGCGACCGGTTCCGAGGTCGCGCTCGCGCTCGATGCCCGGCGACTACTCGCGGAACAGGGCATCGCGGTCCGCGTCGTCAGTATGCCCTCGCAGGACCTCTTCGACCGGCAGGATACCGCCTACCGCGAACGGATACTGCCCCGACACCTGCCCACGATAGCCATCGAGGCGGGGAGCACCTCCGGGTGGCACCGCTATGTCGGCGATACCGGGCTCGCCATCGGCGTCGATCGCTTCGGCGCCTCAGGTCCCGGCGACACCGTTATGGCCCACTTCGGATTCACCGCCGGCGCCGTCGCCGAACGGGTCAAGGACCTTCTTTCCCACTGATATCGTTTAATATTCCCCCATCAAACCTCTGTGCGATAACACACCATATTTTTTATGAAAACTTGATTTGGTAACAAAAAAATATAAGAATCGTCGATATTTGAGGCAGAAGTCATGGATCATATCGCGGCATTCAAAGAATACCTGTTGTACGAAAAACGCTATTCATCTCATACCGCGGAGAGTTACGGCGCCGACATCGCGTCGCTTCAGAAGCACTTCTCTCCTCGAAAGATGCCCCTCTCTACCCTAACGACCGACGACCTCAAATCCTATCTCGGCGAACTGTTCGGTGACCTGACCGCCTCTTCTCTTCACCGGAAGATATCGGCGATACGCCACTTTTATTCCTTTCTCCACAAACGAGGCGAACTGGAGGAGAATCCCGCCGCCGCCCTCGTCTCGCCTCGCAAGGAGAAATATCTTCCCACCTGCCTGACCCGCGAGGAGATGGACAAGATCCTCAACCATCCGTATCCGCATACCGAGAAAGGCCTGCGCGACAAGGCGATCATGGAACTTTTTTACAGTTCCGGCCTGCGCGTCAGCGAACTGGTATCGCTTCGTATCCGCGATGTCGATATCGCGCAGGGAGTGGTGCGCGTGTTCGGCAAAGGGAAAAAGGAACGACTCACCCCGCTCACCGTGGATGCGGCCAATGCCATCCACGATTACCTGCTCTTCCGCGGCGGACCGAAAGAACCGACCGCGCGCCTGTTCCTCAACCTGCGCGGCGGAGAGCGGCTGACGGCGCGCGCGGTGGAATACCTCATGGAAGAACTGGTGAAAGAGGCGGGGGTCTTTCGGCACGTTTCCCCGCACATGCTCCGCCACAGCTTCGCCTCGCACCTGCTCGAGAACGGCATGAAC
>JAKQHE010000167.1 GCA_029573155.1 bacterium | reverse complement strand
TCAGCGGCGTTGAAGGAGACGGTACCGGCAATGATGCCGTGGGCTTCGTCGTTCAGCGGATCGGCAAGACCGGTGACATCTTCGACGATGATGGTCTCATCCTCCCGGACGCTCGCCTGTGCGACACCCTCGGAGAAGGTGAAAACAAGCGTGTCGGCGCGGGGCATCGGCAGAACGCCGGTGCCGGTGCCGGCGGCCACGATGGCGAGCGGCGGCGGATCGATGGTGGTGTACAGCAGGACATAGCCGTTCCGCAGATGACCGACGAGCGGGTCGGCGGTCGGGTCGGCGAGCGACGCATCGGGGGTGGCGATGGCGCTTGTCAGCGTTACGCGGATGGTCCGCGAATAACCGAACGGCGCGGCGGCGGTGAAGGTGAGTATGGTGTTCCCCTCGTTCCACGAAAGACCCTCTTCGACCGGTTCTATCTCGATCGGGGTGGTGCCGGTGATATCTTCAACGACGAGGCTCTCCCCCACGATGACCGAAGCGGGGGCGACCGGATGACTGAACACGATGCGGATGTCGTGCATGATGGGAACGCCCCATGCGCCCGCCGCCGGGGTGGCGTGGACCACGAGGAGGTCATCGGGGTCTATGGTGCGGAACTTGGCGTTCACTTCGATGGCGAGCGCGCCGCCTTCCGAATTGTCCGAATCCTTCTTGAGGATGGTCTTCTTCAGGACCACGCGATAGTCGCTCGAATAACCGAGCGATGCCCCGGGTTTGAAGGTGGCCGCCCGGGTGGTCGCGTCATAGGTGACGGTCCCGGCGACCTTTGCCGGATTCTCGGGGTCGGCGATGTTCTCGACATAGAACCCGTTGCCGTCGGTCACCGTCGATGCGACCACATCCTCGGAAAAGACGGCGACGACGGAGGTGTCGAGCGCGATGTCGGAACTGCCGTCGTTGGGCGACAGGTAGACGACCCGGAGCGGGTTGTCGGCCACCACGACGAAATCCTTGTCACTGCATCCCGTGAAAGGGAACGCCGCGACGAACAGGGCGGCGAGCGTCAGAACGCGAAGCATGCTTTTCATGGTATCCTCCCTCTTCAATATGCATACTTGTAGCCGACCAGCACCATGGCGCCGCCGATGTCGCCGACCTTCTCGTTGAGTTCCGGATAGTTGAAATCAAGGAAGAAGCCGGAATGACGGTACTCGACCGTCACACCGCCGTAGGGAAGGAAGCGGAATTCGACCCCGGCATGGAGATAGTAGCCGTAGGCGAGGTCCTCGGCGAAGGTATTGCCTTCGAACAGGTCGCCGTTCGAGCGAGCCCATACTAGCGAAAAGCCGCCGCCCGCTATCATGACAAGCCATTTCAACGGCTTGTCTATCTCAACCGCCATGCCGATATTGATGGGTACCGAGTCGATGACCCACGAATAGTCGTACAGGCCTATCTGCGGGTCGGTCTGGGTCCCTTTTCCCGAGAGCCGATACCACGCCGCATCGACGCCGACGGTGAGCCACGGATTGACCCACGGCAGGATGTAGCGGATA
>JAKQHE010000164.1 GCA_029573155.1 bacterium | reverse complement strand
CGCTGACGCTCGAGTTCCTGTGCGGCCTTCTGGAGGAATATCGGATCCTGCCGCACGAGAAGACGGAACTGTTCGTCGCCAAGCGCGGGTACTACGAGGCCCAGTATCGCGACCGCTTCAAAAAAGACCCGTTCGTGACCGACCTTGTGCTCTTCATGTGCCGCGAGGAGGGGGTGACGGTCGAGGAGGAGACGCTCCTGCGGCTCGTCGCGGGCCGCGCCGGCTGCGACTATGTCGTGCCCGACCCGCTCAAGATAGATTCGCAACTGGTCACCTCGATCATATCGCTGCCCTACGGCCGTTCCCATTTCGTCCTCCCGCTCTATGAGGAGGATGGCGCCGTCGTCATCGCGATGGCCGACCCGTTCAGGATGGAGATCGTCGATCAGTTGCGGTCGGCCGCCGGTCGGCCGGTCGTGCCGGTGGTCGCTTCGCCGTCGTCCATAGAGAAGATACTCGGCGACCTGTTCGGCTTCAAGCGGTCCATCAAGGCGGCCGCCAAGGAGCGGACCCGCGATGCCTACGCCTCGATAGAGCAGTTGACGAGCATCGTCGCGAGCGGTCAACTCGACGACAAACACATCGTCAACGCGGTCGACTACATGCTCCGGTACGCCGTGGAGCAGGGGGCGAGCGACATCCACATCGAGCCGAAGCGCGACGAGACCGTCATCCGGTTCCGGCTCGACGGCGTGATGCAGACGATATACAACTTCCCGATACAGGCGCACGCCCCGTTCCTGTCGCGGCTCAAGATGCTCGCCCGCATGGACATCGCCGAGAAGCGGCGCCCGCAGGACGGCCGCATCAAACTCCTGCTCGACGAGGCGCAGGAGGTCGAACTGCGCGCGAGCACCGTGCCCGCCGTGTACGGCGAGAAGATGGTCCTGCGCATCCTCGAATCGGGCCACTTCGTGCGGCCGCTCGAAGAGATAGGGTTCGAAGAGGCGCAACTGGATGCGTGGCGCGGCGGCATGCAGAAAGGGTACGGCATGCTACTCGTCACCGGCCCGACCGGGAGCGGTAAGTCGACCACGCTCTACTCGACGCTCAAGGAACTCGCCAAGCCCGATGTCAACATCGTCTCCATCGAGGACCCCATCGAGATCGTGATAGAGGACATCAACCAGATCGGGGTGAACACCAAGGCGGGTATCACCTTCTCGTCGGCGCTCCGCCACATCCTGCGTCAGGACCCCGACATCATCATGGTCGGCGAGATACGCGACAAGGAGACGGCCGACAACGCGGTGCAGGCGGCGCTCACCGGGCACCTCGTGTTCTCGACGCTCCACACCAACGACACCGCGAGCACGGTGGAGCGGCTCATCGACCTCGGCGTCGAGCCGTTCCTCCTCTCCTCGATGCTCAACGGCGTGCTCGCCCAGCGGCTGGTGCGGAAACTCTGCACCGCCTGTTCGTTCGACCGCGACATGACCGAAGAGGAGAAGATCGCCCTGAAACTCCCCATCGAGAGCCGTTACCGCATCAAGGGCTCCGAGGGGTGCGTCAAGTGCCGTTACACCGGCTACAAGGGGCGCACCGCCATCATGGAGTACATGCCGGTGTCGGGCAAGATAGGGCGGCTCATCGCGAACCGCGCGACGACCGACGAGATACGGCAGAACGCGGTGCTCGACGGCATGGTCACCCTGCGTGACGCGGCGATACGGAAACTCGCGGGCGGCGCGACATCGTTCGAAGAGATCGTGCGGGCGCTCTATTTCGAGTAAGATACCTCCCCGGCCGGGGAAAAGAGGCGGTCAGCCCTTCATCGCTTCCTTTATGACCTCGGCGAGACGCCGGATGCCTTCGACATTCTTCTCTTTCGAGGCGAACGAGAAGTTGAGCCGCATCGTGTCGCGTCCCGACCCGTCGCAGTGGAAAACGCTGCCGAGCACATAGGCGACATTCTTCTCTATCGCCTTGGGGAACAGTTTCTCGGCGTCCATTCCGTTGGGCAGGGTGACGAACAGGAACAGCCCGCCCTCAGGGCAGGTCCACGAGACCCCCTTCGGCATGTGTTCCTTGAGGGCGGCGAGCATCGCGTCGCGTTTCTCGCGGTACATCGCGATGACCCGCTGGAGGTTGGCGTCGAAATGTCCCTGATTCAAGTAGAGCGCCCCGATCTTCTGGACGAACGAGGAGGTGCAGAGGTCGGCCGCCTGCTTGACGGTCACGAACTTGTCGAGGAGGTCCTTGTTGCCGATGATCCAGCCGATGCGGAAGCCGGGGACGAATATCTTCGAGAAGGTGCCGAGCACGACGACCTGTTCTTTGCCGTCGAGTTTGTAGAGCATCGGCGGGTTCTTGCCCTCGAAGCGCAGTTCGCGGTACGGGCTGTCCTCGACGACGAGCACATCGTACTCGTGGGCGAGCGCCAGTATCTCTTTGCGTCGCGATTCGGGCATCGTGATGCCGGCCGGGTTCTGGAAATCGGGGACGGTATAGATGAATTTCGGCTTTTTCCCCGCCTTTTTCAGTTCCTCGAGTTTCGCCTTCAAAAGGTCGGTGCGCATACCGTTCTCGTCGAGTTTGATGCCGTGCATCTCGGCCCCGTAGGCCGAAAAGGCCTGCAGGCCGCCGAGATAGGTGGGGAGCCCGCAAACGATCGCGTCGCCCGGGTCGATAAGGACGCGACCGAGGAAGTCGAGCGCCTGCTGGGAGGAGGTCGTGATGATGATGTTCTCCATCGCCAGTTCCAGCCCTTCGTCCTTGCGGTATTTCTCGATAAGCGCCTTGCGCAGGCCGTTGTCGCCTTCGGTCATGCTGTACTGGCACGCGGCGGCGCCCTCTTTTTCGAGCACCTCGACCGAGAGTTTCTTGAGGATGTCGAGCGGGAACGACTCGGGGGCGGGCAGCCCGCCGGCGAATGAGATGATCTCGGGGCGCTGGGTCAGTTTCAGCAGTTCGCGGATGGCCGATTTCTTGGCGCTCTTCGCGCTGCGGGAGAGGATGTTCTGAAGGTCTTTGATCATGAGCGTCTCCTTTTATGAACAGTTGAGGAACACTGCTTTCAAAGAGTCCGGGCACCTCAAGCCTATGCCCCGAGGGAGAGGATGTCAAAAAAATAAGAGGTGATCGTCGCGGGCCGGTCAGACCTCGTCGCGGAACCGTTCGCGGATGGCGGTGAACTCGTCAAGGCGGCCGAGGAAGAGGTCTATCAGTGCCGGGTCGAACTGGGCGCCGCGCTGGGCCGTGAATTCTTCGACTATCTTCTCGATGGGCCACGCCTTTTTATAAACGCGGTCGGTGCCGAGCGCGTCGAACACATCGGCGATGGCGCAGATGCGGCCGAATATGTGTATCTCCTTCCCTTTGAGTCCGCGCGGGTACCCTGTGCCGTCGTACCGTTCGTGGTGTTCGCGGGCGACGGTCGCCGCCGCCTTCAGGATGGGGCGCGACGAGCCTTTGAGTATCGTGTAGCCGCTCTCGGCGTGGGTCTTCATGACGGCGAATTCCTCCGGTTCGAGCCGTCCCGGCTTGAGCAGTATCGCGTCGGGTATCGCGATCTTGCCGATGTCGTGCATGGGAGCGGCGAGTTTGAGCAGTTCGGCCTCCTTTTTGGGCAGACAGGCGAGGAGCGCGAGCGACCGGCAGTATTCCGATACCCGTTGGACATGGTTGCCGGTCTCCTTCGACCGGGTCTCTCCCGCCTCGGCGAGCGCGAAGATGACATCGCGCTGGGTCTCCTCTATCTCCTCGTTGAGTTTCGCCGCCTCTATCGCCTCGCCGGCGTAGGTCGAGGCAAGTTTGAGGTACTTGATGTCGCTTTCCTCGAACCGGCCTGCGGCGGTCTGCTTGTTGATGGTCTGGAAGGCGCCGAGCACCTCGCCGCGGCTGTTCTTTATCGGGACCACGAGGATGCTGCGGGTGGTGTAGCCGGTCTTCCGGTCTATCTCCTGATTGAAGCGGGGGTCGCGGTACGGGTCATTGACGATGACCGTTTCGCCGCTTCCGACGGCGGCCCCGGCAATGCCGGTGCCGGCCGGCATGTGGACGCGGTCGATGCCGTGCGCCACCTTGGTCCAGAGTTCCTTCTTCTGCGTGTCGAGCAGCCACAGCGTACAGCGGTCGGCGTTGACGAGCACGCGTCCCATCTCCGAAAGAAGTATGAGCACCGCATCTATCTTGCGGACCCCCTCTATCTTCGACATGTAGCCGAGTATCGTCTCCAGCATCGATCCTTCGTCGTGAGCGGTCATGGGTCCCCTCCCGTAAAGAAGACCCATCGTATCGCGGGTCGGTTGGCTTTTCAAGATTTTATCGTTATACTCGATCGTCCGATCGGAGGGTCCCGATGCGCGCATGGTCCCTGCTGTTTGTCATCCCGTTGCTTTTTTCCTGCGGGGGGAAAAGCGCTTCCGCCGTTTGCGCGGGGATATCCGTCACCACCGACGGGAACGCCACCGAGGAACTCTACCTGCGCGCCTCGTTCAATAACTGGTCGCTCTCGACGCCGATGAGTTTCCGCGCTGGTCGGTGGGAGGTCGAACTGTCCCTGCCGCCGGGTGACCACGCCTACGCTTTTTACGACCGGAAAAAGGAGGAGTGGCGGCTCGACGAAGAAAATCCGCTTGCCCGGTACGACAACGGCAAACGATACAGCCGGCTCATCGTTCCCGACTGCCGCTACCCGCGCCTCGAGGTGGTCGATCGTCCGGTCGCCGACGATTCGTCGCTCTCGCTGACGGTCCGCTACCTTCCCGGGGCGAGTGGCGCGGGCCCTGACCTGAAGAAGAGCATGGTGATCCTTTCTGGGGAGGCGGTCACCCCTTCGTATGACGGCACCGCGAAACTTTTCACCCTTGCCGCGAACGGTCTTGCGCCCGGGAAGTACACCGCCCTGTTCACGATCCGCGACACCGACGGGTTCGCCGCGACACCGCTGTTCGTGCCTGTCTGGGTCGAACAGGAGCCGTTCGACTGGCGCGACGCGGTGATCTACCAGATCATGACCGACCGCTTCGTGAACGGCGATCCCGTGAACGACGGCCCGGTCGCCGGGGTCGACAAGAAGGCGAACTGGCAGGGGGGCGACCTGCGCGGTATCATCGAAAAGATAGAGGAGAACTACTTCACCGATCTGGGCGTCACCGCACTTTGGCTTTCATCGCCGCTCCGCAACACGCAGGGGGCGTGGAAGGGAATGGGAGGCGACACGCGGCTCTACGCCGCCTATCATTCCTATTGGCCGGTAGCGACCGGATGGAGCGATCTTACGCCTCTGCCGGGGCTGGCGTCGCCCGTCGAGCCGCACTTCGGCGATGAAGCGGACCTGCGCGAACTGGTGAAAAAGGCGCACGACCGCGGCATCCGCGTACTGTTCGATATCGTTCCCAACCATGTCCACGCCGAAAGCTGGCTCTGGGAGACCTACCGCTACGACGATTGGTTCAACGAGGCGCCCGCCGGTCTGCCGCGCAACGCGCTGGGGGGCTATACCTGCGGCTGGGAACGGCCC
The DNA here is from genome assembly GCA_029573155.1 of bacterium. Lineage (GTDB taxonomy): Bacteria > UBP6 > UBA1177 > UBA1177 > JAKLFG01 > JAKLFG01. Next base: position 44,832 of record JAKQHE010000164.1, on the reverse strand, counting down.
GAGGAGTGCTGGTTCACCGACTATCTGCCCGACATCGACCACCGCAACGCGGCGGCGCAGGACGCCCTCATCGAGCATTACCTGTGGCTCGCGCGGACCTTCGACGCAGACGGGTTCCGCGTCGATGCGGTACGGCTGATGAACCGCGACCTCACCGTGACGCTCCGTTACTTCATCGAGCGCGAGGCGGCGGCGGGAGGCACCCCGTTCTTCATGGTCGGCGAGACCTTCACCGGCGACACCGGCTGGGAGGAGATCGGTCACTATCTCGGCCCCGACAAACTCGACAGCCAGTTCGATTTCCCACTGTTCCACCATCTGGTGCGCGCCTTTCTCCTCGGGTCGGAAAGCCTGTCGGACCTCGCCGCATTCCTTCTCACCCACGACGGCCGGTATCAGCGCGACTATCATCCCGGCGCGATCATGGCGACCTTTCCCGGCAACCACGATCTGTGCCGCGCCCTGTCGAGCGCGAACGGCGATTTCGACGGCACCTCACAGGGGGGCGCTCCGGCCCATGAGCGGGTCTGGGAGAACGAGCCGGAGACCCCGACCGACGCCGTGCCGTATGAAAGAATGCGGCTTGCGTGGGTGTTCCTGTTCACCTCGCCCGGCGTGCCGACCATCTATCAGGGCGACGAGTTCGGTATGCCGGGGGCGAACGACCCCGACAACCGCCGCATGATGCTCTTCGGCGACGACCTGAACGAACACCAGCAAGATACGCTCGCCGTCGTGAAAAAACTTGCCGCCGCGCGCGCGGCCTACCCCGCCCTGCGGCGCGGAACGCGCGAGACGGTCCATGTCGAGGAGGATGTCTGGCTCTACACGATGAGCGACGGGGACGATACGGTGCTTATCGCCTTCAACCGCGGAGAAGAGACGGTCGGACGGACCTTCGCGGTGCCGCTTGTGGACGGAAGCTATACCGATGCGCTGTCTGAGGGGACGACAGTGGTGAAGGAGGGGTCGATCGACCTGACGCTCCCGCCGCGGTCGGCGGCGATCTACGCGAAAGCGGAGTAGTTATTCCTCGCAGATGGGGGCGGGCAGGTTGGCTTCGGCCACCTTGGGATCGTACATGTTCCCGCTCGCCGTCGAGATATGGAGTGTGCCGTTCCCCGAATCGCCGGCAACGGTGTAGGAGCCGTCGGCCGACATGGCGCGGACGCACTCGATGTTCATGGCGCCGCCCGACATCGTCATGTCGCCGTACATCACCACCGACTGGGTGTTCGCGAACTGCTTGGTGCCGGCGGTGTTCTGCGCGGCGGGCATCGAGAATGCGAAGAACTTGACCGATCCGCTCATGGCCAGTTTCTCGAGCCAGATGGTCGTGATGGTGGTCCCCTCCTGCAGATTGGCGAGCGGGAAGCCGATGTTGCCGTAGGGGACGGTTATCTTGACATAGGAGAAGTCCTCGCCGAGGTGCGAGAATGTCGCGGTGCCGTCACCCCCCTGCAATTGATCGGGGTCGGTGGTTTCGTTGATGGCCCCTTCGAAGTCGAACGAGAACTCGCCGATCTTGGTGAGTTCGTCCTTGACGCACTGACCCGAATTCCAATGGTAGCCCTCGTTGCACTCGCACTTCGCATCGGCGCCGCCCGTTCCTTCCACGCAGGCGCTGTTCGGGTCGTCGCAGGTGATGTCGGCGCAGGTCTTCGGCGGCATATCGTTGTCGGGGACATTCTGGTCGTTCTGGACGGTGTCGCCGTCGCCCTGCGTGTCGGGCAGGATATCGTCGGTCTGGAGATCATCGGTCTGGATGTCGTCGGTCTGGATGCCTTCGGTCTGGACATCGTCGGTCTGGATGTCGTCGGTCTGGACCGTGTCGGCGTCGGTGTCGCCGGTCGTGTCGGTCACCGTCGTGTCCTTGTCGACCAAGGTGCGCGTCGCGTTGTCGCACGCAGCCGTCAGAACGATCGCGAAACAGGCGATAAAAAGCAGGAACCCTCTCATGATTACCTCCCTCGTAGTGGTTGAACGCTTGAAACAGGAGAGATTGTAGAACATTGGCGTCCGAAGTCAAGCGGAAAAAACCGTTCTTTTTTTGCGCCGACTTGCGGAACTCGTCGTGGTGCGCTATACTGACGACCGAACCGACGGTGGAGGGTATATATGAGACTACTCGTGACCGGGTCGTTTTGCCTTGTCGCGGTCTTGTTTGCCGCTGCATGCGAGAATCGCACCCTGAGCCGGCCGCTCGATGCCGATCAGGCGGCCACCGACGACGGTACGGTGATAGCCGACGATATCTCTGGCGACACCGACGACCTTCTTTCCGACGGGACCCCCGATGAGACGCTCCCCGACGAAGCGAGCGATGAGGAACGGCCCGACGGCGATACGCTGGAGGCGGTGTGCATCGAGAACGGCGACTGCTCCGACGGATTGTTCTGCCTCCGCGAGGCGCCGACTCTCTGCGAGGGTTCCGGGGCCTGCGCGGTACAGCCCGTCGCCTGCGGCGAGGAGTACGCGCCGGTCTGCGGTTGTGACGGCAAAAGTTACCCCAACGAATGCTCGGCATGGGCGGCTGGTATGAACATCCGGCACGGCGGTCCCTGTGGCTCGATGATACCCTGCACCGCCAACAAGCAGTGCACCGAGACCGAATACTGCGCCAAACCGCTCGGCGTGTGTGACGCCGACGACTCCGGGCTCTGCGACCTGCGCCCGATAGATTGTGATCTCATCACCGAATTCGCCTTTGCCTGCGGCTGTGACGATGCGACCTACCTTCATCCCTGCCACGCCGCCGCTGCCGGCGTCAATGTCGCCCATCCGGGGAAATGTGACGGTGAGAACATCTGCCTGTACAACGACGAGTGCGGCCAGACCGAGTTCTGCCGCAAGGCCGAGGGGGTGTGCGGGCAGAGTTCGGGAGCCTGCGAGGCGCGTCCCGAGGCCTGCCCGTTCTCCTTCGATGTCGGTGCGCCGGTCTGTGGCTGCGACGGGGTCACCTATGCCGACGAATGCTCCGCGTGGATATCGGGAATGAACATCGCCTTTACCGGCGCCTGCGAGGATGCGATACCTAAGTCCTCTCTCACCTACAGCTACCGGAAGGGCGAGGACCCGGAGGTGACCGCCCACATCTTCGTCGCGCTCTCGGTCGGCGAGACGGCCGAATATTTCGGCGCGAGCGTTGTGGAAAAAGACAATTCCGGCATTGCCAACATCCTCCTGAAGGTCACCTACGGCGGTGGCATGCCGGGCGAGGAGGCCATCATGGTCCAACTCTCTCTGCCGCGCACCGCGAATGTGCCGTACGCGGTGACGATAGACGGTGCCGGGAACTATGTCCGCTGGCTTGACGCGATGGGAATGCCCAAGGCCGATCTTGTCGGCACGGTGACCATCACGCTCTACGAGACCGACAACGATTTTCCCAACTACACGGTGACCGCGGTCGATTTCTTCGGAGAGAACCTCGTCCCGAAACCGTAATGGTCAGACCAGCCGGTACCTTTTGAGTGTTTCGACGAGTTTTTCGCGGTTCTGCGGTTCCATGGTCGCGAGCGGTGATCGCAGGATCTCTTCGCAAAATCCCATGAGATGGAGCGCCGTCTTGACCGGTATCGGGCTCGATTCCATGAAGAGTGCACGGATGAGACCGTTCAGCCGCACCTGCAGAGAGGTCGCCTTCCCGAAGTCACCCGCGAGCGCCGCCCCGGTCAGCGCGACCGTCTCGGCGGGCGCGATGTTCGACACCACCGATATGACCCCGGCGCCGCCGAGCGCGATGAACGGCGTTATCGTGAAATCGTCGCCCGACAGCATCGCGAACCGGTCCGGCCCGACCTGTTCGAAATAATCGACCGCCTGCGCCATGTTCCCGCTCGCCTCCTTGACCGCCGTTATCTGCGGTATCGCCGCGAGTTCCTTCAGCCACCCGGCCGGGAGGTTAAGACCGGTGCGTCCCGGCACATTATAGAGGACGATCTTTGCGCCGGTCGCCGCGATGGCGCCATAGTGGGCCAAGAGCCCGCGACAGGTGGGTTTGTTGTAGTAAGGGGTGACGGCGAGCACCTGCGTGTAGCCGAGCGAAAGCGCCATCTCGGTCAGTTTCACCGAGCCGGCGGTGTCGTTGGTGCCGGTGCCGGCGACAAGATCGAGCCCCGTCGCCTCCTTCTTCACGAACGCGAACAGGTCGCGCTTCTCCTCGAACGGGATGGTCGCCGCTTCGCCGGTCGTCCCGGCGACGACGATGCCGGTGACCCCGCCCTTCCGTTGGGCCGTGAGGAGTTTTTTCAGCGCCGCCTCGTCGATCGCGCCGCTTTTCGTGAACGGCGTCACTATTGCCGTGTAAACCCCCTTCATTCCCGCCTCCTAAATGCGTGCGATGCTACTGATGTCGTAAGATAGTATCGATTTTTTACTCTTCATCTCCTGACTGACCCGTTCTATCTGACGAATATCGGTTCCCTTGAAGGAAAGATAGACATGGCCCGTCTTCTCGGTGGCATCGCGAGGATCGAGGTGCAGGCTCTCGATGTTGAGCCCGGCGCTCGACACCTCCTGCAGTACATCGAGCAGCGCGCCGGGGGTGTTCTTTATCTCGATGATGAGTTCGACCTTGTAGAGGGCGAAATTGAACCAGTAGACATGCTTCTCGATCCGCTCGACATTGATGCGTTGAAGCGTCGGGCAGCCGCTTTTATGGATGATGTATCCGCGTGTCGGTGACAGGTAGGCGACGATGGGGTCACCCTCCTCGGGGCTGCAGCATTTGGCGGCGCCGTAGTCCTTCACCTCGCCCACCCCGCGGAGGTAGACCGACTTCGACCCGGGCACGACCTCAATGGTGTCGCGCTTGATGCGCCGTTCCGGGAAGAGCATGCCCACCTTGCGCGGCAATTCCTTTATGAGTTTCTCCACCTCTTCGTCGGAGAAGAGACTCTTCAGCAACACCCGCAGTTTGAATTCACCGGTCGCCAGTTTGTAGAATAGCACCTGCAGCCGCTGTTCCTTGGGTAGCGAGTATTTATCCGCGATCTCGCCGAAACCGTCGAGCGATTCGAGACGGTTAAAATCTTGAACGCGGCCCGCTTTCTCGAAGAGCTGTTTGACCGTGTCACGCCCCGCCGCGACAAGCTGTTCGCGCTCCTGCTGGGTCAGGTGGCGGCGGATGTAGGTCTTTGCCTTGTGGGTCGCCACGAAGGTGAGCCAGTCGTGGCGCGGGAACTGTTTCTTCGATGTCTCTATCGCCACCTCGTCCTTATTCGAGAGGCAGTAATAGATGGGGACCTTGCGACCGTTGACCGTCCCGCCGACGCAGGTGTCGCCGAGATCGCCGTGTATCGCGTAGGCGAAATCGAGCACCGTCGCACCCTCGGGGAGCGTGATGAGGTCGCCCTTGGGGGTAAAGACCGATATCTTCTCGAGCGGTATCGCCGTGGCGATGTCGTGGACGAAATCCATGGGGTTCGCGGTGACATCGGGCAGGTCGCCGAGCACTTTCTTGAGCCACAGCATCGCCTTGTCGTTGCCCGCGATCTCGTTCTTGTAAGCCCAGTGGGAGGCGTCACCTTCCTCGGCGATACGGTGCATCCCGCGGGTCCGTATCTGCACCTCCATCGAATATTCGTGGTAACGGACCACCGTGTGTATCGACTGATAATCGTTCGCCTTGGGTCGCGCGATGTAGTCCTTAAATCGGTCGTTCATCACGGTGAACTCGGGGAACGAATGGATGGCCGCCATCGCGAGGTAGCAGTCGTCGCGGTTCGGCGAATCGAGTATCACGCGGATACCGACAATGTCGTGCAGGGATCCGATGGTCTTGTTCTGTTTGATGGTCTTACGGTAGATGCTCGGGTAGGACTTGATGCGGCCGTACACCTTCTCTATCTTTCCCGCCACGGGCGGACAATGCTCGACGATGACCGCGCGCACCTTCTTCTGCAGGGTTTCGAGCGCCTTGGCCGGGTCCTGCTGGAACCGCGTGGTGATGTAGTCGTCTATCTGTTTCCATTCCTCGGGATAGCAGTAGTAGAAACTGAGCGACTCGAGCTCCTCTTTCATCCAGTAAACGCCGAGCCGATGGGCGAGCGGCGCGTACAGTTGCAGGGTCTCCCGCGCGACCCGTTGCTGTTTCTCGGGGCTCACCGCGTCGAGCGTCATCATGTTCTGAAGGCGGTCGGCCAGTTTGACGAACAGTATCCCGATGCCATCCCGCGCCGCGTAGACGAAGAGTTTCTGGAACGCCTGTGCCTTTTTCTCCTCCTTGCCGATGTTGGCGAGCGACAGTTTGGTCACGCCATCCACCAGATTGGCGACCGCGTCGCCGAACATCTGCCGGATCTCTTCGATGGTGGTGGTCGCGTCCTCTACCGTGTCGTGCAGGAACCCGGCGATGACGCATTCAACGGTCATCCCCATCTTGGCGAGTACATAGGCGACGGCATAGGGATGGGTGATGTAGGGCTCGCCGCTCTCGCGCAGGACCCCTTGATGCGCGGCGGTCGCGAGGACGATGGCCTTGTTGATCTTTTCCCGCGCCCTCATCCGCTCTTCGTCGGTCAGGGAGGGGTGCGTTTCCATGACGGCGCGGATGATGTCGGTGGGGCGGATGATCCGCAGGATGTCGAAGTGGGGAGATCTCTTGACGATGTGCTGGAACAGTTTCAGGTCCATGGTCTCAGCCCAGCATCCGCTCTATCAGTTCGCGGTTCCCGCGCGTGGAGCAGTACAGTTCGGTCGCGACGATGCCCGAGAGCAGCGAAGCGGCGCGTTCGAGGTCGTCATTCACGACGATGTGGTCGTAGTGGACATAGCGTCGTATCTCGGCCTTTGCCTCGTCGAGCCGCCGCTCGATGGCCGCCTCGTCGTCGAGCGCGCGGTTCTTGATGCGCCGCCGCAACTCCTCGAGCGACGGGGGAAGGACGAATATGAGCACGGCGTCGTCGGGGAGCAGTTGTTTGATGGCGACCGCCCCCTGCACATCGATTGCGCAGACGACCTGCCGCCCGCTCTCTATCCGATCGATGAGCCAATCCTTCGGCGTCCCGTAGTAGTGGCCGTACACCTTCGCCCATTCGAGGAAGGCGCCCTCGTCGATGCGTCGCCGGAACTCCTCCTCGGTCAGGAACAGGTAGTCGCGGCCGCTCTTCTCGCCGGTGCGCGGCGGGCGGGTGGTGCAGGAGACCGACTGCTCGAGGAAGGGGAACCGTTTGCGGAGAGCCGTGACGAGCGTCGTTTTTCCCGTGCCCGACGGGGCCGATATGACGAAGGCCGAGCCGCGTCGCGCGGCCGGTCCCTGCGTGGTCGTTTTCTTTCTCATGGTGCCGGTGCCTCCGGTGAACGGGGTACTATATACCAAACAAAAAAGAAAGTCAGAGAATTTTTTTACGACGCAAGGTGAGGCAAAGGGCAGGGTCAGGAACAGCACCGCGCGCACGGCTCGTCCGGTCCCTCGAGTTCGAGGGTGCAATGGCCGACGCCGAGTTCTTCCATCGCGGCGGTCGTCTCCCGTTTGACGCGGCAGGCCGTCTCCGGCGTCACCGGGCCGTCGAGCACCAGATGGACCGTCAGTATGGTCCGTTCGCCGTCAAGACTCCAGAGATGCAGGTCGTGGAACGAGGCGACCCCCGCGATCGCCGTGAGCCGCGCCTCGATAGCCGCGAGATCGACACCCTCCGGGATCCCCTGCAGAAGTATCTTGGCCGATGACCGGAGCGCTCCGAGCGCCGTTACGAGTATGAAGGCGGCGATGCCGAGCGACAGGAGCGGGTCTATCCAGTACCAGCCGGTGAAGTGGATGACGACCGCCCCGACGAGGACCGCCGCCCACCCGAGCACATCTTCCAGTAGGTGGAGCGCCACCACTTTCGCGTTCTGCGAGGTCCCTTTTTTGAGGCGCAGGACCGCCGCGCCGTTGACGATGATGCCGAGCACCGCGAGCGCCAACATGCCCCATGTGACGGTCGGTTGCGGCGTAAGGAGCCGCGGCACGGCGGCGAATACGATGACCACCGACCCGACGATCAGGATCACGCTCCCGGCGAGCGCCCCGAGAAGCGAGAAACGCTTGTAGCCGTAGGTATAACGCCGGTCGCGCCCGCGGTCCGACACCTTCTGCAGATACCACGCCAGAGCGAGTGCGAGGCTGTCGCCGAGGTCGTGGAGCGCATCGGAAAGTATCGCGATGCTGTTGGTCAGCAGGCCGCCGACGATCTCTATCAGTGCGAACGAGAAATTGAGAAAAAAAGCGACGCCGATGTGGCCGGTGTCGCCGTGGTCGTGGCCATGGCTCATGCCGCCCCGTCAGACATTGAACCGGAAATTGATGATGTCGCCGTCCTTGACGACATACTCCTTCCCTTCGAGACGGTAGTGGCCCGCTTTCTTGCATTCGGCCTCTGAGCCGTACTTGTTGAAGTCGTCGAAGTGTATCGTCTCGGCGCGGATGAAGCCGCGCTGGATGTCGCTGTGTATCTTCCCCGCCGCCTCGACCGCCGGGGTCCCCTTGCGGATCGGCCACGCCCGCACCTCGTCCTCGCCCGCCGTGAGGAACGATATGAGCCCGAGCGTTTCGTAGGCGGTCCGGATGAACCGGGCGCGGGCCGGTTCGGTGAGCCCGTAGCCCTTGAGGAATTCCGCCTGCTCCTCCGCGGCCATCTGGGCGAGATCCTTTTCGAGCGTCGCGCAGACGGCGAACGACAGCACGCCGTCGGCCGCGATCGCCTCGGTGAGCCCCGCCGGGAGCGGCGCGCCCCCCTCCGGTTCGTTGACGAGCGCGATCCGCTTCTTGAGCGTCAGGAAATTATAGTTGGCCATGTGGGCGAGTTCGTCGGCAGTGAAGGCGTCGGGCGCCGGGAAGGTGCTTTTTTCGAGTATCGCGTGGAGTTTCTTTATCGCCGGCATCTCGGGCGGGTTCTTCTTCTCTTTTGCCTCGCGCTCTATCCGCTTCTCGGCGGTGATGAGGTCGGTGAGCAGGAGTTCGTCCTTGAGTTTCCGGTATTCGGCGAGCGGGTCTTTCGGCTCGGCGGTCATCACCGAATCGAAATTGCGCAGGACGAAGATGAGCAGATCGGCCTTTTGGATGAGATTCTTGACCTGCGACGGAAGGAGCGCGTCCTTGGTCGCCGCGATGTTGAAATCGGTCAGGACGAATTCGGCGTAGGTCTTCTTCTTCGGTTTGTATATCTCGTTGAGCCGGTCTATCCGCGTGTCGGGGACCTTTATCGTCCCGAGGTTCTCCTCCTTCTTCGCCTCCGCGATGCCGGTAAGCGCCTCGAAGACGGTCGTTTTGCCCGAAACGGGAAGCCCGATAAGTGCCGCGCGCATGGTATCTCCTTCTGTTTTAAGTTCCCGGGGTCGCTTTCTTTTCGAACAGTTCGATGATCGCCGGCAGGTTCATCCGTTTGGCGAGCAGGAGCGGGGTGTCGCCGTTGTTGTCGGCGACATCGGTCCGCGCACCTTTTTCAAGAAGCATCTTGACGGTGGTCGCGTTGCCGGAGGGGATGACATAGAAGAGCGCGGTCTTCCCCGAGGTGGTCTCGCGGGCGTTCACATCGGCCCCTGCTTCGGTGAGCAACGCCACGATAGGGTGGAACCCGTAGGAGGCGGCGACAAGAAGCGCCGTCCAGCCGCCCGACACGAGTTTCTGTTCGAGCGTCGCCTTTTTCTCGATGAGCAGTTTCACGAGCGCCTGATCGCCCGCCTGCGCCGCAAAGTAGAGGATGCTTGCTCCCGAAGAGTCGGTGAAGTTGACATCGGCCCCCTTCTTGATGAGGAATTCGGCCATCGGCGTTTTACGGTAAGTGACCGCCTCCTTGAGCGGCGTATACCCGTCGCTCGACTGGAAGTTGACATCGGCCCCTTTTGAGACGAGGTATTCGGCGATCGGGAGAAAGCCGAGCCGCGCGGCGAGTTGGAGCGGCGAGTAGCCGTTCGGGTCCATCTCGTCGGCGGGGCGCCCCGTCTCGAGAAGTTCCTTCACCTTCTTGAGATCGTTCTTTTGCACCGGATAGGCGACCGAATCCTTGTCCACCGCGCCGATGTCGTTGTAGGGTTCCTGATAGGGGTATTTGTCTCCCGCAAAGCCCAGTTTCTCCGCCTTGTTGAAGCCATCCTCGAACCCCTTCGCATAGGCCTCGGCATAGGTCTTCGCGTAGTCGGCGGTCACCGGCACGGTCTGGCACGAAACGAGAGCGAAAAAGCCCGTCAACAAACCGATAATGATCGATCTTTTCATGGTTCCCTCCCTGCGGATATGGTCGCTGATCACACCAGTTTTTCCTTGACCAGTTGACTTGCCAGTTTGCCGTCGTAACGGCCGGCGTAGAGTTCCTTGAGTTTCGCCATCACCTGCCCCATTGCCTTGGGCGACTTCTCGGGAAGGGTCGCGACGATATCGTCAATGACTTTAGCGAGTTCTTCGGCGGTCAACTGCTTGGGCAGGTATCCTTCGAGTATCGTCCGCTCCGCCTTTTCCTTGTCGCACGCCTTTCCATCGCCGGTCAGGATGGCGATCGTCTCGTCGATGTTCTTCATGAATTTGCGGATGATCTGCATCACCTCTTCGGGGGTCGTTTCGCGGTTGCCAGCGTTCTTGCCGACCGCCATCGCCTCGCCGAGGAGCGTCGAGAGGAGATTCGACCTCACCAGATCGTGAGTTTTTTTTGCCTCGAACAGGTCTTTTCTGATGTTCGCGAGCATCGGTAACTCCCTTATCGGTTATGAATTTATGCCAAGTTTTTCGCGCCACTTTTCTATCGCCGCATCCTCGATCTTGGGGTAGAGGACGGCCGGTTCGCCGATGGTATGTCCCGGTTTCATCGGCTCACTGCAGAGGGCGTTGAGATCGAAGGTCTCGGGAAGGTTCAGCATCTTCTTCACCTTGCGCGACGCCGCCGGGGTGATCGGCTCAAAGGCGGTCGCGAGGGTGTCGATGAGGTTGAGGCAGGTGAGGAGCACCGCCTTGCACCGTTTCTCGTCGGTCTTCCGGAGTGACCACGGCGCGCTCGTATCGACGTATTTATTAGCGATGCGGCCCAGTTCCATCAGGTGGAAGACCGCGTCGCGGACCTTGAAGGTATCGTAGCATTCCTTAATGATATCGGACTCTTTCTTCGCCTCAGCCCACAGTGCCTTCTCTGCATCGGTAAAGGTGACATCGCCGCCGAGGGTCCCGTCGAAGAACTTGCGGGTGAATGAGAGGATACGGTTGACGAAGTTACCGTAGATGTCGGCGAGTTCGGAGTTGTTGGCGGTCTGGAAACCCTTGAGCGAGAAATCGGCGTCCTTCGCCTCGGGAGCGATTTGCGCAAGGTAGTAACGGATCACATCGCTGTTGAAATCGTTCAGGAATTCATGCAGCCATATCGCGTAGTTCTTCGAGGTGGAGAACTTGTCTCCCTCGAGGTTGAGGAACTCGTTGGCCGGTATCTCGTCGGGCAGTTTCCAGTCGCCTTTCTGTCCCATCAGCATCGCGGGCCAGATGATGGCGTGGAACACGATGTTGTCCTTGCCGATGAAATGGACCAACTTAACATCCTTTCCGCCCTGCCACCATTTCTTCCAATCCTCGGTGCGACCGAGGTTCCGGAACAGTTCGATGGTAAAGGAGATGTAGCCGATGGGGGCGTCGAACCAGACATAGAGCACTTTCCCTTTCGCCCCCTCGATGGGCACCGGTACCCCCCACGAGATATCGCGGGTGATGCCGCGCGGTTCAAGCCCGCGCTGGAACCACTGCTCGCAGAAGGCCTTGACATTGGCCTTCCAGTGTGGTTTCCCTTTGAGCCAGATATCGAGATCTTTCTGGAACTTATCAAGATCGAGGAACCAGTGGCGCGAACTTTTCACCACCGGCGTCTTTGCGCACAGTTTGCATTTGGGCTCTTTCAGTTCAAGCGAGTTGAGGGCGTTGCCGCAGTAGTCGCACTGGTCGCCGCGCGCCCCTTTGCCGCAATGGGGGCAGACCCCTTCGACATAGCGGTCGGGAAGGAACATCGCATCGTGGTCGCAGTAGAACTGGTCGACATCGCGCTCCGAGATGAAACCGTTCTTCCGGAGCGTCAGGAAGAAATCCTGCGACAGTTTCGCGTGGTCGGGGCAGGTGCTCGTCCCCGAGAAGATGTCAAAACTCATCTCAAGGCGGCGGAATGCGTCCTCTATTATCCTGTGATTCTCGGCCACCACTTCGGGCGGTGTTTTGCCGTTCTGTTCGGCGTTGATGGTGATCGGGACGCCGTGTTCATCGGTGCCGCAGATGTAGATGACCTCGCGGCCGCTGTTGCGCAGGAAACGGACGTAGATGTCGGCGGGAAGATAGGCGCCGGCGATGTGGCCGAGGTGTATCGGGCCGTTCGCGTACGGGAGCGCCGAGGTGACGAGATACCGCATGAGTTCCTCCGGTTGACAAAAACGGGGGGAGTATAGTCAAAAACAGGGGCGCGTCAAATCGAGGAAAGAGGTCATACCTCGCTATACCGCCAGATCGCTGTCGGCGGGCTCTTCGTGTTTGCGTACGAAAAGCGCCATGCCGACCGTCAGCGGCCCGATGCGCCCGCCGATCATGAGAAGCACGACGATGAATTTCCCCAGATCGGTAAGCGTTCCGGTGACCCCCATGCTGAGCCCCACCGTCCCGATGGCCGACGCCGCCTCGAAGATTATCTTGTCGAACGGTGCCGTTTCGGTGAGATCGAGCAGATAGACGCCGACCGTCAGCAGTATGAGATAGAGCGTGGTATTGGCGATCGCCTGCCATATCCGTTCGAAAGGGATGACCTTCCCGCTGAAAGATGCTTTTTGTTCGCCGCGCAGGGCGCTGCGGACCACGCCGAGTATCGCCGTGAAGGAGGTGCTCTTGACGCCGCCGCCGGTCCCCGACGGCGAGGCGCCGATGATCATCAGGAGCGTGAGGACCAGCACCGAACCTTTCGAAAGCGCGCCGAGATCGATGGTGTTGAAACCGACGGTGGTCATCGCCGTCATGCACTGGAAAAAGGCGGCGAGCAACCGGTCGACCGGAGGGCGGGCCGTTATCGTCGGTTCGGCGAGGAACAGCAGAGAGGTACCGATGATCGTCATCCAGACGGTCGCTCCGAGGATGATGCGGCTGGTAAGCGTCACCTGCGTGGTCTCGCCCCGGAACCGGCGCCAGTAATCGATGAACACGATGAACCCGATGGCGCCGAGATAACTCAGGAGAGCGATGATCCCGTTTATCCAGAAGTTGCCGGAGAAAGCCGAAAAACTGTCGTTGAAGGTGCTGAATCCGGCGGTACAGAAGGCCGAAATACTGTGAAAAAAAGCAGTGTAGAACGGACGCGGTGTCCCGGCCGCCGTGAAAGCCCAGCACAAAAGGAGCGTTCCGACCGACTCGATGACGACGGTGAACAGAACGACGCCTCTGATGAAGCGGAACACGTCGAACGACCGCGGCAGAGAAAAGACGGCGTGCGTCACCTCGGTACGCGCCGGGGGCAGATCGGGACGGCGCGACAGAATGATGAACGACCCGAAGGTCATGAACCCGACGCCGCATATCTGGATAAGGGCGAGTATCACCAACTGACCGAAAAGGCTGTAATTGTCGGAGACGCTGATGGAGACCAGCCCGGTGGTCGACATCGCCGAGGCGGCGATGAAGAGGTTGTCGATCGGGGCGATGTGATCGACGGTGCGGGCGATGGGAAGCGAGAGAAGCGCCCAACCGACGAGAACATACGAAAGATAGCCGAGGAAGACGGCGCGCGCCGGGTCGACCCGGCCGGTGAAGAATAGAAATCGTCGCAGGAGGCGCGAGAGGATCAGGCGACCTCTCTTGAAAAGACGAAGGCGGACCGCAGACATGACACAGTACCTCACAAAAAATTTGTCAACGAGAGGAAGCCGGCCGGCGTCTGTCGGGGGGTTTCCTCTTCCCACGCTTACGAGGTTAGCTGACGGGCTCGGGCGGAAGAGTGCCCTACGCCATAACGGCGATGCGCCCCGGGAAAATTGGGTCCCCCGTTCCCGCCGGTGGCGGGATTAAGCGGTTACCCTTGTACGCTTTTCAGAAAAAAAGTCAAGAGGTTATTTCTCGGCCCGGATCACTGTTCCTTCAGGAACGCCTCGAGCATCTGTATCAGCGTGGCGGGCGGCAGGACCGCGCCGGCGGCGTCGGGGACATCGATGAGATTCTCCGCCTTGACCATGCGCCGCTCCTGCACCGAGAGGTCGGGGTTGAGCACGAACACCGGCCCTTCGGCGGTGAAATTCTTGAACCGGCCGCAAGAGACGACGAGTTCGTTCGACGATATCGTGCGGAGCACGCTGCCGCAGGGGTAGACCCCCGCGATCGTCACGAAGGTATCGACGATGTCGCGGCGGAACGCCCCCGCCCCGGCGTTCTTCAGCATGGAGCGGAGCGCCTCGGGTCGCGAAAGGAGCGGGCCGTCGTGCCACCGCCGGGTCACCCGGTCGTAGTAGGCGGCGACCTTGAGTATCTCGCTGGGGACGGTGCCGCAGGCGGTCCCCTCCATCATGAGCCCCACCTCCGAAAGATCGGTGAGCCGCGCGGAGGCGTTCAACGCCGCCTCTATCCGGGTGTAACTGAACTCGTCCATGCGTGAAAGGACCGTGTAGCCCGTGTCGGGATCGTCGGAAAGATACTGGAAATAGGCGGCGATGGCGGTCCGTTTGACCTCGGACGGTTCAAGCCCGAGCCGCAGGGCGATGAGGATGGAAAAGATGGTGCGCGCGGCGGCGGCGGCCCCCGCGACGCTTCCCCGGTAGGCGGGGAGGGCGGCCAGCAGCATCAGGAGCGCGTAGTTGCCCGGGTCGGAAAGGTTCTGCGCTATCGATATGAGGTCCTGCACGCTTCGTTCAACCGTCCGGAGCGGTATGTTCTCCGCCGCCTTCACCATCTTCGCGTAATCGGGGTACTCGGCGGCCAGTTTCCGGTGCGCCCGCCGGATCGCCTGCGGAACGGTGTATATCGGCAGATTGCCTGACTCCTCGGGGTCGTAGGGGAACACCTCGATATGGGTGAGCGGCGGCAGGTCGGCCCGTACCCGTTCGTAGGCCTGTATCTTGGGCTCGCGACCGACCGGATATTTAGCGAGTACCGCGAAGAAACCGAGTATCTGTCTGTCATCCACCCCTTTCTTGAACACGAACCCGGAGAGGCACAGCGAGAGGAACAGGTCGTAGATGTCGTCGAAATATTTGTCATCCTGCCGTTGGCCGCGGATGCGTACCTTGTCGACCTTCACATCGATGCCGTCGAATAGTATCGAGAATTCATCCTTCTCGGCGAAAAAGAAGTCCAGTGTCTTTTTGAAATAGGCGATCTCCTCGTCGATACGCTGGTTCTCGACACCGTACATCTTGACATTCTTCCAGAAAGTGAAGAGCGACTTGGTGAAATTGTACCGCCATTTCTTCGGGGAATTCTCGAACTCGGGCAGATTGCGTCGTTCTTCCATCGGTCACCTACCGTCCCGCCAGTATCTCTTTGGTCTCGGCATCGCCGTCCTTTTTCGCCTTTTCAAGCCACTTTGTTATGGTGCCCGACTTGGCGGCCCGGCGGCGCAGGAAGCCGAACACCCTCTTTTTGAGCGGCGCGTACCTCTTGCGGTTGAGCAGGCCCCCCTGCATGGTCAAGAGCGGCGTCAGGGCGTCGAGCATGCTCGGCAACTGCGTCCCCTTGAGAAGGGCGAGGAGCAGTTCCATCTCGTGCTGTTCGATCGTCTCGAACTCGGGGCTTTTGATCCGTCGGATGACCTGACTCGATATCGCGGAGGGATCCTCGATAGTGTTGAGGCTCTTGAGCGCCATGAGCCGCACCTGAGCGTTGTCGCTGAATATGAGATTGCCCGGCAGGTCGAAGAACTCCTCTCGTTTCGATGCGAGTATCCGGCCGACATATTGTTCGAGATCGAGCGTGCTGAACCGGACGAGTTGGGCCGGCTTGAACATCTCGTTGAGTATCTGTTTCGCCACCAATCCTTTGATGCGGAGCAGGTTCTCGACCGCGAGCACTCGCACCTCCTCGTCGGGGGAGAGCACCGCCTTGTGCCAGAACTCGACATTCTCGTCGGCGTCGTATCTCGAGAGCACATGCGCCGCCTCGATACGCACCTGTTTGGTCGGGTGGTGCATTGCCTCCCGGACGGTCGGCAGGAAGGAGGGACGGTAAGAGAACCTGAGCATATACAGAAGATTACGGACGACATGCCAGTCGGGATTCGTCGCGAGCCGCTTGACGAGTTCATCGTCGGTGAGGTTGCCCGCGATCGCCTCGAGTCCGTGGAGGCGCGCCTCTTTCTGGCCGAGTTCGACCAGTTTGAGGAAGACCGGTTCAAGTTCCTCGGCGCTGACGATCTTCAGATATTCTCCGAAGGCGGGAAGGTGTTCCGGCGCGATGGTCGCCGCGACCTCGAAGACCTTGTTGATGAACTGATCCGATCGTATCTTCTCGAACACGGAGGCGACCGATCCGAGAAGCGCCTCGTCGGCCCCCTCCATCGACCGTCGCAACTGTTGCAGGTTGGTCAGGTAGACCATCCCCGAGATGAAATCGCCCTCCTGCAGATTGGTCAGGGCGTATTCGCACATCTTGCCGATGATCGACCGGTTCGCCTCGATACCGTCGCGCAGGATGAGGAGTCGCGCCTTTTCAAGGTACCGCTGGATGGTAAAGGCCTTCCCGCGCTCCCTGCGCCAGGCGTCGAATTCGCTGCGACCTATCGCGCCGACCGTCTCGAACTCCTTGACGATGGCGGCGAGGTCGTGGAAACTCCGAGGCGTCAGGGCGCACAGCGCGGCGGGCGCCACGGGCTCGGACTCCCCTTTGAATTCTTCAGCGCTCCACGGTTCGGGGTCGCCCATGTCGGGGTCCGACAGGGTGCCGATATGTGTCACACCTCGGTCCCAGAGGCGGGTGTTGAAATCGTAATCTATCAAGGTGTAGTTTATCGTCTCCTGTATGACCGAGAAGAAGTTGAGGAGTTCCTCGGGGGTGATGCCCTTGACGAAATAAAGTTCACGTATCTCGTTGACGAGGAAGATGTTCCGGAACTTCCGTTCCCCCGCATCGAACAGATTGATACGCCGCTCCTGATAGTAGAATCCGATCTTTTTGGTGGTGACCGAGACACATGGGATGTTGTTGTGGATCACATCGAGATTCTGCATCAGCGTTTCCGTGAATTCGGTGAAGATCTTGTCGCGGATAGAGTACAACTCGGTCATTTTCGATATCTTCACGAGCATGGCGATCACCGCGCGGACACCGCGGTAGACCTGCTGTTTCTTTTCAAGGGGTATCGACCGGAAGAATTCGGTCAACTCCCGTTTTTTCGCGATATGGAGCACCGGTCGCCCCGCTCAAACATACGGTACACCAACTATAGCCCAAGAGAGTATAGCAAGCAAAGTTTTTTCCCATTTCTTTTGCTTTGGCTTCCCGTTCGGCTACATTATCTATCTACGAGACGATACTGGAGGCTCCGGATGATGCGAAGACCTTTCTTTTTCATGCTGTCGGCGCTGTGTCTGCTGTCGTGTGATGGTGGTTCCGGAACGCCGCCCGCGGATAACGACACGGTCACTGTCGCTGACGAGGATGGTCCAACCGGCGACGAATTGCTTGCCGGCGAAAACGAGCCGCCCGACGCGGGATTCGTCCCCGATGTCGAAGCAATAGCGAGCGATTATGCCGGCGAGACCGGCTTCATCGCCATCGAGCCGGTGACCTACTATCTGCGGACCGAACGCGGCACCGCCGGCGTAAAATACCTGAGCGACGAAACGCGGTTGTGGTATTCATTCCAGCCGGCCGACGAGGAGTGGGAGAAAAAGCCGATCGCACTCTTTTTCAACGGCGGTCCCGGCTCTGCGTCGGGGCTCCTGCTCGCCTTCAATACCGGTCGCCGGAGCATGGACCCCGTCTTCAATGGCGGCGATATCGTCGGTGACAATCCGCATCGCTGGAGTTCCTTCGCCAACATACTCTACATCGATGCCCGCAATACCGGCTTCTCCTACAGCATCGTCGGCGACCGGCCCGGGTTCACGACCCGTAATTTCAATCCGTTCATCGACGGCGCCGACTTCGTCCGTCTGCTCCTGCGTGTCCTCGCGGCCCATCCCGCGCTGCGGGGCAATCCGGTCATCTTCGCGGGCGAATCGTACGGCGGCACCCGCACCATCGTGATGCAGAATCTCCTGCTGAACCCCGCGCGCTATGCCGGGAACGAGGGCTATTTCACCGATACCGCGCTTGCAGACGAGATCGCGGCGCATTACGCGGCGGTCTTCCCCGGGGAGGAGGTGACGCCGGAGAAGGCAGCCGAACAGTTCGGCTATACCGCGCTGATACAGCCGCTCATCTTCGGCGAGCCGCAGAACCTCGCGTCGGGTGAGATACTCGAAGAGCCCGGCTCGGTCGTCTACCAGATAGCGGAGGAGCAGGGTGCGACCTTCCAGCCCTGTCCCGAGGATGACGCCGACTGCGACAAGTATTACAACGCGATACTCTTCGTCGATTCGCTCGGCCGCGACCTCTACAAGTACGATGAACAGAGCGGTTGGATGAACGGGCTCATGGACCCGGTGGTGCCCGAACTGCTCGTGCGCGATAATTATGTTTCCCTGTTGGGGCACGATCCGGTGTTCATCGAGGACATGTACGCATCGGAACGGAAGGATGCCTACAAGATAGCGGCGCCGCCGAGTGGTGCGTATGCCCTGTCGACGGCGTGGTCGGAACGGGCCGAGATGCAGGTGTATCTCCTGCGCCTGCTGTACGCCGATCCCGACGACCCAGAGGCGGAGTTCCGGAAGACATTCGGCACGCTCTCCGACTACGACACCTACTACGCGTCGCTCAACGAGAAGGTGACCAATGCCTTCTACCGTCATTCGCTTCACCCGTTCAACCCGCTGTTCGGCGAATTGTTCCTCGAGAACCTGCTGGTGGTGGATACCCTTATGACGCAGGCGGCACTCGACCTCGTCATCTTCTCACCTGCCATCCCGGCGGCGGCGCGGATGTTCGAGCAGGTGACCGATGTCGTCGTCGCGACCGATTCGTTCACGGTGACCTATGCTGCCGGTTCGTTCGAGGGGGTGGCGGAAGGGACGACCCGTACCGTGGCATGGCCTCCGTACGAGACGGCGGGCCATTCGGTGACGGTCAGCCAGCCCGACAAGTTCGTCGAGGATGTCGCCGCGTGGTATGAAAAGGTGCGCCGCTAGGTCTTATTTATTGAGTTCTTTCCATTCAGGCGGCGTGTAGTCGGGATACTGTTCCGGCGCCGGTGCCGCATCTTTCTTCTTGAGCCGGATATAATCGAGTATGAGACACGACTGACCGGCCTGCGGGATGAAGGCGAACCGGTTGGTCCCGGCCCGGAGCGGCGCGGAGAGCCGCAGTGTTTTGAAGCGGTAGCCGTCGTCGTAGGCCGAGAAGGTCGCGACCGGCGCATCGTTCACCGTGAAGGATCCTTCACCGCCGCACGGGGCCGCGAGCAGTTCGATGGTCAGTTCGTAATCGCCCGGGTCGAGGATGGGGTGGGTGAAGTCGTAGTAACTGTCGGGAGCGGGTGCGCCGAACAGCACCGCGTAGCCCTGATCCTTGCTGAAGTTGAGGTCCTCGTCGAGCGTCGTGAAGGGGAGGTAGGTCAGTTTAACGCCCGCCGCCACCGGCGTCGCGTAGGCCGGTCTGCCGGTCGCGGGACGCCCCTTGTGCTCGAACTCTATCCAGATATCATTCACGCGGAAATCGGGCAGTTCCTCCACGATGGCGAGGTTGCGCAGTTTGGGGTAGTAATCAATGGCCCACGCGTTCTTGAGCCCGAGAGTCTCCATGAAGAAGGCGGCGCCATAAAGATTCTCGCGGCCGAGATCCTTGAGAATAAGGTTGCCGCGCCGGTCGAACGGGGGTCGTTCCTGCAGGTTGAGGAACATCGAGTGATAGGGAGCGGGGACGAACACGACGCTGTCGCGGATGTCCCGTTCCTCGATCGCTTTCTCGAACGAACGGTCGGTGACCCAGAACCGGTCGCTGTAGCGCGACAGCAGTTCTGGCAGGATGACCGTGCTCACGAACAGTATGCCGGCGAGCGGGAACGCCGCAATGAAGGGGGTCGACCAACGCGGGGAGGAGCGGGCGGCGTACACGACCCCGGCGGCGGCCGGTATCAGCAGGAGCGTCGTCACCTCAGTGAAATAGCGCGGGCCGAACAGGTTGCCCGACAGGTAGAAAAAGAAATAGCCAATGAAAAATGTAAGGAAAAACGAGGAGAGGAATAGGTTGCGTCGGAGTCCGAAAAAGAAGGCGACGATGAGGAAGAGGAACGGGTAGGGGTGTCCCGCCACATTGAACAGCATGAGGGTGAGCCGCGTGTAGGCGACCCAGTAGGCGTAATCGAGAGTGAGCCCGCCCGCCGGGAGGAACTCGCCCTCGGTGTTGGGGCAGCCGGTGCCGAGCCCGATGCGGTGACAGAACGGGATCGGCTCGATGACCGAGAAATAGATGTCCTGCGGGAAAGTAAAGAGGTGCCCCGTCATGAGATGGTTGTAGCCGAGGAGCGCCGCGCCGCCGAGAAGCGCCGGTATCGCGAAGAGGGCAAGACGGAGGAACGTCGTCCGCTTGAGAAGAAGATAGATGCCGAGCGGCAGGTAGGCGAACAGGGCGTTCTGCGGTCGCATGAACAGCGACAGGGCTATGGCGGCCGATGCGGCAAAAAGCGTGCGACCGTCACGGTGGTCCCGCGTCACGAGCCAGACGGCGGTCAGGAGGAGGAGCAGATTGAAGTTGTGGGTCATGAAACTGGCGCCCATGAAGAGATAAAAGGAGGAAAAGGTGCAGAGCGCCATCGCGAGGCAACTCACCCGTCCGTTGAAGAACCGGTCGGCGATACGGCCGGTCAGCCAGACCGAAAGGCCGCTTGCGAGCGGGACGAGGAGCCACGAGATCCCCAGCGCCGCGAACGGGGCGAGCGCGAGCGAGAATCCGGGGAGGAACAGCGAGTAGTGCCGGCCGCCGTCGCGCACCATGAAGGTGACATCGAAGAATTCGTACAGGTCGCCTGCCGGGAGCGAGAGCGAGCCGTCGAGCATGAGCCGCGCGGACCAGAGGAAATGGGCGGCATCTATGACATGGGGGATGTTATCGAAAACGAGCCACGAGATGAGCACCGTGGCAACTGCAGTGATCGGGGGGAAAATAAAGTAACGGTGCCTGACCAACCGGTCACGCAAAAGACGAATCAGGTCGGGACGGAGCGCCAAACAGAGGGCGATCGCAGCGGCGACGCCGCCGTACAACAGGTGGATCGTCGGCCAGAAGGCGGTGAAGAAGAGCCACGGTTTGCCGCGGGTCCCCCAGAGGAAAAAAAGACCGAACAGAGCGACCGCGACGATCGCATGCGGTATCCTGCGAATCATGTCGGCGATGACTTTTTAAAATCGAATCCGGCTTGTTCGGTCTTCTTGACGGTCGGGTCGTTCCGTACCTCTTCGCGTATCTTCGCGTTCTTCTCCTTCTCCTCTTTTGTTTCCTGTTGGGCGACCGAGGTCCCCTCCGACATCTCGTCGGCGAATCGCAGTTTCCTGCCGCCGGTAAGTTCGGCGAAGCGGGCGGTGAGCATCTCTTTCTTGGGGTCGAGTAGCGCCTTGGTCGCCTGCGGTATCTGCACGGTGACCGTGCCGGCCTTCTCGAGCGCCGTCACCGTTTTCAGGGCGCCACCGGTCATCGGTTCCTCCTGCGCCAGCCGTTCCACGAAATCGCGCCAGCCGGTGACGGTGGGTGGCGCGATCGGCTCGGCTTTCGGCGTTGTCGTCGGTGAGGGGGGCGGCACCGGCTCCGCTGTTCTCGCGGTCGGTTGCGTGGTCTTTGGCGCGCCCCGGGGCGGCTCGTTTTGTATCGCGGGGGCCGGCTCATGCGATCTGGCGGCCGGCACCGGTGCGTCACGGAGCGTGTCGAGCAGTGTACGCAGGTCGGTCATCACCGGGAGCGATGCGGCGAGCACGACCGATATCTCGAACAGGAGTAGGGGATATTCGCTCCGCAGGATACGATCGCTCTCCTTGGACCAGAGGTCGAACAGGCGGAGCCAGTCGGCGGGGGTAAGGAGTCGTGCACTTTCGCGGACCCAGCGTCGCTCCTCGTCGGAGGCCTCGAGGAACCGGTCATCCGAAAGCGAGGAGGCGAGCACGAGTTGGTGCAGGGTGAAGAGGACATCGCGTGCCGCCTTCTCGAGTGCCTTGCCGCTCGCATATATCTCGCGTACCCTGGTGACCGCCGCGTCGGCATCCCGGCGCGCGACAGCTTCGACGATCCCGCGGATGAGCGCGCGGTCGCTGATGCCAAGGATGGTCGTCACCACCGTGCCGGTGATGGTCCGCTCCCCGAAGGCGAGCATCTGTTCGACGAGCGTCTGGGCGTCGCGCATGCTGCCGTCGCCTTCCCGCGCGATGAGGAACAGCGCCTCGCGGTCGAACGATACCTTCTCCGCCGTCAGTATCTTCTCGAGTTGTCGCACGATGTCGGCGGTCCCGAGCCGGCGCAGGTCGTAACGCTGGCAACGGCTGAGCACCGTCATCGGTATCTTCTGCGGGTCGGTGGTCGCGAGTATGAATACGGTGTGGGTCGGCGGTTCTTCAAGCGTTTTGAGCAACGCGTTGAAGGCCGACTTCGAGAGCATGTGTACCTCGTCGATGATGTAGGCCTTGCGTTTCGATTTGACCGGGCCGTAGGAGATGTTCTCGCGGATGGTGCGGACATCGTCCACCGAGTTGTTCGACGCGCCGTCTATCTCGAGCACATCAGGGCTACGTCCTGCTGTTATCTCGCGGCAACTCTCGCAGCGGTTGCACGGTTCGCCATCGGCCTGGGGATCGGCGCAGTTGAGCGCTTTGACGAGGATGCGGGCGAGCGTTGTCTTGCCGGTGCCGCGGATACCGGTGAACAGGACGACCGGTGCGACGCGCCCCTCTTTGGTAGCGTACCGCAGGGTGCCGGTCACCTGATCCTGCCCTACCACCTCGTCGAACCGGGCGGGACGCCATTTCCGCGCGATGACCTGATAACTCATGGACAGTTCCCCTTTCTTTCCAGTTTCGTCAGGTCATTATCCACAAATGAGCGGTTTTGCAAACTCTTTCGATAACTTTTTTGGCCGGTAATCTTTCCTTCCCTCCGGTTGTCGCTATACTGTACTTCAGGTAATCGGATATCGGAGAGTTATGCTCAAGTTCCTTCTGGCGCTCGTTCTGTTCGGACTCGTCATCTTCGTCCATGAACTGGGACACTTCCTTGCGGCGCGGTTCTTCAGGGTCAAGATCTTCGTCTTTTCGCTCGGCTTCGGCTCGGCGCTGGTCAGTTGGCGTCGCGGCGAGACCGAATACCGGCTTTCGGCGGTCCCGCTCGGCGGCTATGTCAAGATGCTCGGCGAGAATACCGCCGAGGAGGAGATCCCTCCCGAGGACCTGCCGCGCAGTTTCTCGGCGAAGGAGTGGTGGCAGAAGGTGATCATCGTCTTTGCCGGCCCGTTGACGAACATCGTCTTCGCGGTGCTTATCTACTTCGTCGTTTCCTTTTTCAATCACACCAGCGACGCGACCCTGGTCGAGTTCATCTCCCCCGGTGGGCCCGCCGCTCAGACCGCATTGCGGGAAGGGGACCGCGTCCTCGCCATCAACGGACGGCGGACGGCGGTATGGGAGGACCTGCAGAACGCGCTTCCTCTACCGGTCGCCGGTGCGTGTCCTCCTATCGAGGTGCTGGTCGCCCGCTGGCCGTCGGGAGATACTGAGACGGTGCCGGTCTCTCCCGAAAAACGGCGATATGCCGATGTGTTCGGCGAAGAGAGCGATCGATGCGTGATGGGGATAGCGGCCTTGCCGCGCGATACCCGCGTGGCGTTCGCTGGGCCGATCGAGGGCTTGAAGAACGGCGACATCGTGCGATCGGTCGACGGGAGGACGGTGACCCGTTGGTATGAGATGCGCACACTTCTGACCGCCGACAGCGCCCATCACCTGATCGTCTATCGTGACGGAAAGGAGGAAGCGGTATCTTTAACCGCCGAGGAGGCAACGCAGGTGGCCGCGCTGATACGGCACGGCGGGATGCTCGTTGGCGAGGTCGAACCCGATTCGGTCGCCCAGAAGGCGGGCGTCGAGAACGGTGATCTCATCGTCGCCGTGAATGGGGTGACACTCGCCGCGCCCCACGAGTTCGTCAGCGAGGTGAAGAAGGTCAAAGAGGGTGGTTCGGTAAGATTGTCGCTCTACCGCGGCGGGGAAAGCATGGAAAAGGAGTTCGTCCTTTCCTTCGACTCAAAGGAGAACCAGTATACCGGCATGACCGAAAGCAGCATCCGGTGGGGCGCCCGTTTCCTTTTCTCATATGACCTTGAGCCAACGCAGGCCCGGAGGGAGGCGCCGCTTCTCTATTCGGCGCGCTATGCCGTGGAAGAGACCGGCAACATCGCGGTGATGACCGTTAAAGGGATGTACTATCTCCTGACCAATAAACTTCCCGCCAAGGCGATCGGCGGGCCGATACTGGTGTTCGACATATCGCAGAAGGCGGCGGCGCGGGGCAAGAAGGTCTTTCTCTCGGTCATGGCGATGATAAGCGTCAACCTCGGCATTCTCAATCTGTTGCCGGTGCCGGTCCTTGATGGCGGTCACGCCGTCATGTACACCTGGGAAGGTCTGACGCGACGGAAGATACCGCTCCGCGTGAAGGAATGGTCGCTCCGCGCGGGCGTCGCCCTCTTGATGGCGCTCATGATCTTCGCTATGTTCAACGACATATCGCGCTACATATCTATATTCAGCGGCGGCTAGGGATGCGGGGATCGGTGCTGGTCTGGGACAACTCGTCGGGCGAGGCCTTTTTTCAGTGGTGTTCGGACGATCGGGTGGTCGCGCGGGTCGAACGATATGAACGGCGAAGGTTCCTGACCGATTTCCCGCCCGTGCTCGAACAGATCGTTGCGACGACACCGGTCGATGCCGACACTGTGGTCTATTTCGGCGCCGGTCCCGGCTCCTTCACCGCGCTCAAGACCGGAGCGGCGATGTTGGGAGGGCTCCTCTACGCCCGGGGCGTGACGAGGGTGCGCTTGATCTCTTCGCTGGACATCCTTTCACTTCGAACGACCGTTCCGTGCGGTGCGCCCTGCGTGGCGCTCATCCCGTACCGTGGCGACGAGGTGTTCCTTTCCGTCGCTGTGGAAAGCGGTACCGGCAAGCGATGTTACCCGATACATCCCCGGGCGGTGCCGTTCGCAGAACTGGATGCCATTCTCGATCGTTTTGCAGGTATGGGAGGGGTCGTGATCGCCGGTGGCGATCTGCCCGTCGCCGTCGAGAGATCCCTTTCCGCGCGATCCGGAACCTTGACCCGTCGCTATCCGTCGCCGGAACTGTCCGTGGAACGGCTTGACGGGGTGCCTCGCCTCGGGACGGTCGAGATCGGTTCCGAGCCGCTCATGCTTCGGTATATGGTCGCCCCGGCCGATCTGCCGGCGGGTGACCGTGAGGAATATTATGTCGCAAGTAACTGACGCAAGGAGGTGTGCCATGCAGCAGTACAAGGTCGTCCCCGCGCAGGAGATCGAAAAGCGGCTTCATCGGACGGTGAAGGAGCATGAGACGCTCGGCGAACAGGTGGACGAACTCTCCCGCAAGGAGGTCATCACCCCGGAGGACGAAATGGAATTGAAGCGACTCCGCAAACTGAAATTGTACAAAAAAGATATGATCGCCTACCTGAAAAGCATGCTACAAGGCGGCGCAAAACCGGAATAACGGCGCGTCAACAGGTCAGAACTTGTTCCACAGGTGGAAATACTCCACGAATCGATTCATGTAGTCGTCCTTGTCCTTGCCGTATGAACGGATCACTTCCTTGGTCTCCTTCGAGATGAGGAAGGACATCTCCTTTCCTGATATCTTGCTGATGAAGAAAGCCTTTTCTCCGCCGGTCTCATCCACATGGATGAGTTCGGTCAGTTCCTGATCGTAGGCAGGGGAAAGATCGAATCCACAGTGAGGGCAGAAAAAATCGACACGGGCGCCTTTTTTGACCGAGACCTGCGGGCAATCGCGGATCGTTCCCCCGAACTCGTCCTTCTGATGATTCAATTCGAAGGTGCCGGTCACCTCGAAATGGATACCTCGCAGTTTGCCGGTCAGCACGATCTTGTTCGATGCCTGATCATACAGCGCGACGCGGCACCGGGGGCACAGATAATTGTGAGACATGAAGAACCTCCTCTCTCCCAAAAGTTCAACTCACGGACATGGTATGGATTAACCTCCCTCAAAGCAAGAAAAATCCCTGACGGGAACAAAGCATCCCGTTCCTTTATTTTTTTGACATGAGTCTCAAGAAGTGTTATACCAGACCCTGTCCATTGATTATGGTACCGCGCAAAAAAGGACATCAGGTATCGTAATATCGGGTACGGAGGATAGTATGCCGCGTTCATTAGTGTTTTTTCTCCTTATGGCCTTGATGGTCGCCAGCGGTCCCCTCTCCGCCGCCAAGAAAAAGTTCACGCCCGACGAGGGAAGCGAGGTCAAACAGGAAGAGGCGAAAGAGACCAAGGAGGCAAAAGAGCCGACCGCCGACAAAAAGGGAAAGGCCGTAAAGAAAAAGAAGAAGACCGCTTCAGAGGCGCAACCGACCGCTCCGGAACCGGAACTGAAACCGGTAAGGTTGCCGCCTGCGGAGAAAAAGGCGCCTGTAACAGAACCTGCTTCCGCCCCTGCTCCGGCCCCTGCTCCGGCCCCTGCTCCGGCTCCGGTCCCTGCTCCGGCTCCGGTCCCTGCTCCGGCTCCGGTCCCTGCTCCGGCTCCGGCCCCGGCCCCGGCCCCTGCCCCGGCCCCTGCCCCTGCCCCTGCCCCGACTCCGGCTCCGGCCGCTAAGTCTGATCAGGCCACGAAAGGTGATCCGGTGGTCCTTTCGGGTGTCGTTCTCGACGCCGACACCAAAAAAGCGGTCATCGGCGCGAAAATAACAACCAACGCCTTTCCTTACCCGGCGCTGACGGCGAAAGAGGGATCCTTCAAATATCCCATGAAACTGAAAGCGGGTACCTATACGCTGGAGGTCGCGGCACCCGGATATAAAACGCTCTCACTTTCTCTCGAGGTCGTGACCGGGATGAAGGAATTGCCTATGACGATATGGCTAGCTCTCGATTCCTCCCCGTATCGATCTCTCGCGGAACACCCCGATGGTAAACCGTTCGAGCCGGTGGGCGTGCGTGGTGCGGAAAAGGCGCTCGCCGCCCGATCCGCCAACGTTGATCCTTCGGGGGAAGGGGATACTCCGAAGCCGGGTATCCATTTGATCACCGGCCTCCTGAAGGACGCGAAGAGTGGAGAACCCGTCAGTGGGACGATCATGCTGAAAGAGCAGAAACTGCAAGTGCCGGTCGACGCCGCCGGTCGGTTCGTGCTCTCTCTGCAACCGGGCGTCTACACCGTCGAACTGGCTATCGTCGGGTTCGTGCCCGAGGAAAAGAACATAGAGGTGACCGGCAACAGCGACGTGATATGGGAACTTATACCGGTCGAGCGGGATCGCCATTTCTATGGGTACCACGAGAAAATAAGCGATAAGACCGTGGCCGGCATCTCCGATCTCCCCGGTGTGACGATCGCGGCGCCCCGGCGTAGGTATGACACCGGGTTCGGCATCGCCGGCTCTCCTTCGCCCGAGAACGGATACTACATCGAAGGCCTGCCGTCACCGTTCGCCTTTCACCTGCTCGGTCGTGACACGGTGATACACCCCGCTCTTGTCGGTACGGCGGAATTGTCCTACGGAGGGTTCTCGCCCGAATATGGTGATGCGACCGGTGGCATGGTATCACTGACGCTTCGCGACCCGCGGGAGGATCGGCTTGGCGGCATGTTCGATCTCAGCCTGTTCGGCGTTTCGGTTCTTGCCGAAGGTCCGGTGACCGAGCATGACCTCTTCGCGGCGGCGGTCAGCAAGGGATTGACCGACCTGTTCCCGCGGTTTTTCTACGGTGAAGGGAGCGACCTTCTATATAACGACAACTTCGATTTCACGATGCTCTATCTGCGCAAATTCTCCGGTGGTCACCGGTTGCGGGTCTATGCCTTCGGTAGCATGGACAGTCTCGGGTTCCGATCGGGCGATCTTATGAACGGCGTGCCGGAGCATGTCGATCTCATCGCGCCATCGCAGTTCTTCACCCGTCTCGTGGCAGATCATGCCTATTCGTGGAAGGAGCTCGATGTCGAGATAGACAACCGGGTCCTTCTGTCCTACGAGAACCGTCATTGGCAGTATGGCTTCGCGGCCGGTGACGATTTCGGCCTCTCTTCTCATGTGATCGAAGGTCAGGATGTCTTTCACTGGCGGTTCGACCCCCAACACAAACTTTCTCTCGGTGGCGCGATGCGGCTGGGCTTCTTCTCTCCCGCGACCGATTATGTTTCCCTGCCGTTGGAAGGAGAACCGTTCGCCGTACGGGTCGCCCGAAAGATAGATGACCCGGGCTATCAGCCATACCTGCACCCGTCGTTGTGGGCCTCGTACCTTTTCTCGTACGCGGGGTTCACCGTGGAACCGGGACTCCTGTTCTACGCTGATTTCCACAACAAGAAGCACTACGAACTATCAGCGGATCCCCGGCTCACGACCGCCTATCGGTTCGACGACACCATGGAGCTCCGCCTCTCGGGTGGTCTCTATTCTCGCCGTCCCGACTACGAGATCGCAAGTGATCGGTGGGGCACCGAGGACCTGCTCGCCGAACATGCGGTCCACGCCGTACTTTCTTTCGAAAAAACCTTTCTCGGCTTGTACACCGTAACGGCGAAGGGTTTTTACAAGTATCTTTACAACCTGATCCGCCGCTCGAACGCCGATCCGCTTGAATTCAACAATCTGGGAGAGGGTTACGCCGCCGGCGGAGTGCTCGCACTCAAGATCGATATCGCCGACACCTTCCGGGGAACGGTCGGCTATGCCTATACCGCCAGCCAACGCAAGGAAAGTCCCGCCGGGGAGTATCGTCCGAGCGATGCAGAGGTCCCTCATTCCGTGACCCTTTCGGGACGCTGGACGCCAGCGAAGGAATGGGCGCTGTCGGGTCGGTTCTCCCTGTTCTCTGGCGCGCCATATTCCCGTTTTTCCGGGGCGGAATTCATCGACGACGGTATCGTCGCCCGTTTCGAGCCGCTACCGATCCTCGACGGGAACGGTCGTGTCATACGCAACGATGCGCGGTATCCGGTCCTCCATGAACTTGACCTGCGCGGCGAGTATACCTTCTTTCTCGACCACACGATACTGGTTCTATTCGCCGAGATGCGTGGGATAAGCGGTCTGTTCGACCAGAATGCGGTCGGCAGTCTCTACAATACCGATTTTACGAAGAACACCCCTCTTTCCTCCACGCCGTTCTCGGCGACGGTCGGGATACGAGGGGAATTTTAGGGGGCGCGTCATGAGAACCTATCTGCCGACACTTGGGTTGTTGGTGCTCCTCGTTGCGGGGCTCGGTTGCGAGAACAACGCTCTTGACCCCGCATGGAAGATAACGGGGCCGCGGATCATCGCCCTGCAGGCCGACAAACAGGTCTTCTCTCCGGGCGACACCGTTACCTTCTCGGTGCTTCTCGCCGGTGTCAGCGCGACCGAACGGGCTAGCATATCTGTGCTCTGGCGGCTCGGGAACGAGGTCAGGGAACTTGCGGCCGACCGCGTCGCCCGCTATGAGATACCGGACGAGAATGCCGCCGCCGATGTCGACATTTTCGGAACGGCCGCATGGTCCGCGTACCGGACCGCCGGACATGTGGTGGTCGAACTGCAGGCTACCGTGCGCATGAATGATGGCACGACATTGCCGGCCCGCAAAAGTCTGCTGTTGGCAAAAAGATCGGTAGCGCTTCAGTATGAGGCTCCCCTGATAGACCGTATCTTGGTGGCGGTCCCGGGCCACAGTGGATTGTCGCTTCCCGCAGGGGAGACCGTTCGTCTGCCTGCTGGATCACCCGACACCATCGCGATCGAGGCTACCCTTGCCGACAACACGACGCCCTACGGGTATCGTTGGTATATTGAGAACACCCTCTCGGACGGGGATGCCGAGATATTGAGTGGCGGGGTCGATCGCACCATGAAAATGAAGATGCCTCAATTGGGGGCGACCATCGTGTATCTGGTGGTGGAAGATCGATCCGAGGGATCGCTGTCCAAAGTGTTCAATGGCGGTATCGATGCCGTTTCCTTTTTCATTTCGTACGGGACAGATGATGTCGATGATGCCGATACACTGTCTTCCGACGAGACCGATACTGATCAAGACCAACTTCTTCCCGACTGACCTCCTTTGTGAGCTAGGCGAGGCTCTTTCTGTCAAACTGCGATTGACATTTTGACAAAACAAGAGGATTCTCTCCTTTATGTCAAGCTATTGTTTTGTTATTATTCGCTTTATTTAAAGGCACGATGATTGCATAAAAGTGGACCGTTTTTTTGTTTGGAGTTTCGCGTGAGAAATCGAGCCGGTCTCGCAGTGGTTTTGTTCGTGTCGACCGCTTTTCTCTTCTTCTCGGTGTACGCTCTGGCGATATCGTTCGTCCTCAAGGAGGGGGAGGGTGACGTGCGCGCCGAGGCTTCTTCCCGCAGAGCGGGAAATAAAAGAACGCCGGAGGTTGTCCCGCAGGAAGAGATGATCTATTTCGGTTCTCCTAAAGGAACCGCCTCGCTTCCCAACGCCTTTGATCTGAGTATGCGCCAAATAGCACTGGCCTCGGCGGAGAGTAACGAGGCATTCTCCCAACCGCACGAAGTGACCATCGAGGAGATAAATGCTCTTCTCGACACCCCGGAGCGTTGCATCCCTCTTCCCGGATTTGCCTTGCTCGGCACAGCCCTCGCTATCCCTGAGTCGGAATCGCTCATCACGGTCGCGTCTTCAAAGAGCAGCGCAGGAGAAAAAGGGGGAACACCCCTTATCATGGTGCTGCGTATCGACGATAGCACCGATGATGGTGCCCTGCTTGCGGCGGTCCGGCGGAACCTTGTGGCTTTCAAGACATCAGCCGGTATCCGTTGCCTTGGGGAAAATGTGGGAAAGAGCGCCTCACTTGTCGAAGCCGAAAAGCCCTCCAATAAAGTGGGGGATGCTGCCGGGGATCAATTCAATGTGCAGCAGACGGGGCCCAACTCGTATCGCATCAGTCGGGACGATCTTAACCGCGCCACGGCGAACCTCAACAATCTGGCCTCCGAGGCGCGTATCGTTCCGGACAAAAAGGAAAGCGGGTTTAAGATATTCTCCATCCGCCCCGGAAGCATCTGGCAAAAGATCGGGGTCCAGAACGGTGATGTGGTCAAGAGCATAAACGGCATCGATCTTTCAAGCCCGGATAAGGCGCTTGAGGCATACTCCCGGCTCAGGAATTCCAACAAACTAAGTTTGGATGTCGTCAGGCGCGGTAAGAAGGAAACACTGGAATATACTGTGGACTAAATAGGAGTTGTCATGCGTAGAGGAATGCTGTTGATACTGTTGGTCGCGTGGTTGAGTATGGCAGTTGCCCAACAACCGAACGAGATGCAGGTGCCGATAAAACTCAACCCGATCCAGCAACAACCGTTGAAGAATGCGCTGAAAGGGAGTATCAAGAAGGAAAAGGTCAAAAAGAAAAACGACCGCAAGAAAGAAGAAAAGGTAACGGATGATCCTGCCACCGGTACCCCGCCTCCGGTCGAAGGAGAGGGCTCCTCTTCGATGCAGGCCACGGCAACCGGTAGGAGCGCTGAAGCGGGTGAGACCATCAAAGTAGAAAGCAAGCACATCACACCGATGAGTAAGAACACCAAACTCTATCTTGATTTTCCGGATACCGACCTGCTCGCCGTCATTAAATTCTTCA
This sequence comes from bacterium, assembly GCA_029573155.1. Classification (GTDB taxonomy): domain Bacteria; phylum UBP6; class UBA1177; order UBA1177; family JAKLFG01; genus JAKLFG01. The sequence goes on along the minus strand of JAKQHE010000164.1, from coordinate 12,942 downwards.
GCGAAAAAACGGGACGCAACTTCATCGTGCAGGAACGGCTTGCTAAAGCAAAGATCACCATCATGTCGCCGGTCCCGGTGACGATAGACGAGGCGTGGCGCACTTTCCTCACTCTTTTGTCGGTCAACAACATTTCGGTTGTGCAGGACGGGAAGTTCCTCATCATCATGAATGAGAAGGATACCGTTACGCAGGGCATCGCCGTGGTCAAGGAGGATAAGATACCTGATGTGTTCAAAATGGTCGCGACCATCCTCAAATTTAGGTATGTTCCGGCCGTGGAGATGGAAAAGGTCATAAAGATATTCCGTGACCCGTCGGGCGCAACACTTATTTTCGACGAGAAGACCATTATTATGGTCGATTATGCTGCTAACATCCGAAAGATACGAGATCTAACCCGCGATCTTGATATGCCGGCCGAGGCCGATACCGCGCGACTTCATTTTATCCACCTGAACCATATAGCCCCCAGCGATGCCAAAAAACTGCTGGACGAAATATTCAAGGATTTCGTTGCCAAGGGAGGCAAACAACAAAAGAAGGACACCACGACACCGGTATTGGGTGGTGTGGCGACCGACGAAAAAGGACAGCCGCCTTCTCCCGCAGAGGGGCAACAGTCGGCGCCGTCGAGTGGAGATGATGCCGCGAACGCCATTTCCTCGATGTATGTGCAGATAGTCGCCGATGACCGCAACGAACAGATAATAATCCTTGCGAACAAAGCGACCTTCGAACTGGTCCTGCAGGTGGTCAAGAAGATTGATCGCGAAATAGAGGGGGAAGGGGAGATACATGTTCTGAAATTACAGAACGCCAAGGCGAAAGATCTGGTCACCACACTGAACACTCTGACGAAAGGTGCCGGGAAAACGCAAGCAAAGGGACAGGCGAAAGGGACCGAGGTCTTCGAGGGAGAGGTCAATATCTCGGCCAACGAGGCGACCAATTCGCTCGTTGTGGTGAGTTCTCTGAGAGATTTTCGTAACCTTAGAAAAGTGGTCGAACAACTTGACATCCGCCGGAAACAGGTATTTGTCGAGGCGGTCATCATGGAGGTGAAGGTTTCCGAAGGACTTGAATACGGCACCTCGTTCGCCGCGGGTGGTTTTGAGACGACCATCGGAGGGGAGAAGGTGCCGATATTCTTTGGCAAGGCTTTCACGACGCCGACGCCCGGGCTCGTCGCAGGGTTGCTCGGCCCGGTCCTGTCGGGGACCGAAACGATGGGCGGCGGGCTCAGTCCGGTGGCGGGTATCCCGTCGCTGGGGATCCTGTGGAATGCTATGAAGAACGACGCGAATGTCAATGTCATGTCGACGCCGCATATCCTTACGACCGACAACGAAGAGGCGGAGATCGTGGTGGGCGACACTATCCCGTTCCCCTCGGGCAACATCATCTCGGGCACGGCCGGCAGTCAGATCACCTACAAGCGGGAAGATGTCGCGCTTAAACTCAAGATAAAACCGCAGATCAACGAGAGCGGGTACATGACCCTGCAGGTGGAGCAGGAGGTTACCGAGCTTGGCCCGATGACCGACTACGGGTTCACCACATCGAAACGGGCCGCCAAAACGATCATCAACGCCGAGGACCAGCAGACGGTGGTCATCGGTGGACTCATGAAGGACATAGTGACCGAAGGGGAGTCGAAGGTGCCGATACTTGGCGATATTCCCGTTCTCGGCGCTCTTTTCAAGTACACCAAGAACAAGAAAGAGAAGGTCAATCTGCTCATCATCCTTACCCCGCACATCGTTGAGGGCAAGGAAGATTTCGAACGGATATATAAGCGAAAGATGCGCGAAAGAGAGGAGTTCGCCAAGAAATTCTACGGGTCCATAAAGGATTACGAGCGCACGTTGACCCTCGAAAAGAAACGAGGAGCGCTTCTTGCCATGGCGCGCCTGCTGGACAAGGACAAACTGCGGGAAGAGGAGGAAAAGGAACGGATAGATCGCATGAATCGTCGGCGCGGGCTTATGATCACTCCCGACGGAGCACAGAAGGAGATAGATCTTGGTCGCAAGCCGAACGGCGTTGTGGACGATGATCCGGCGATGATGCCCGCGCTTCCCCCCGAAATGCCGAGTGCGCCTGAGGATGCCCTCGTGCCGGAGCCCTCACCCGTCGAAGAGGTCCCGTCCATCGAGGAGAGCAGATGAGATGAGAAAGCAGATCGGCGCGATAGTTGTCGAGCGGGGATACGCGACAGTTGCTTTTGTCGAAGAAGCGCTCCGACTCCAGCAGGGGGGTGACGCCCGCAAGGTGGGGGAGATACTGATCGACATGGGCAAGGCATCCGTGGAGCAGATACATCTCGCCCTCGCGGAGCAGGTGGGGCTTACCTGGGGGGAACAGGATCTTTTGTCCCGACAGGATCCCGTGCTTTTACAGGCATTCCCGATCTATCTTGCCCGTCGGTATCGAGCGGTGCCGCTCTTTGCGGAAGAGGATCGTCTTCTAGCCGTAGCGGTCGACCCCGAGGACCTAGTGCTTTATAACCAGTTTTATCTTATCTATGGAAAAAATGTGATCCTGTTGCCGGTCGAAGAAAAGAAGGTGACCGAACTCATCAATAGTGCCTACAGCCGCCTTGATACGACGGAAGGATCGTTGAATGCCGAGGAGTTCCGGGATATGGGCACCGATGAGGATGCGGCGCTGCCCGACCTCATCGATTCGAATGACGAGGCGCCGATCATCCGGTTCGTCAACAGCATGGTCGCGAAGGCGGTAAAGGAGCGGTCGAGCGATATCCATTTCGAGTCGTTCGAGGACGAGATGCTCGTCCGGTTCCGGCGCGACGGCAAACTGTATGTCATCCAGAAGGTTCCCAAGGCGGCGCAGGCGGGACTCATTACCCGTGTCAAGATCATGGCGCGCCTCAACATCGCCGAGAAACGGCTGCCGCAGGACGGCAATATCAAGATACGGGTCGCCGGTAACGACATCGATTTTCGTGTTTCGACGCTTCCCTCGGTCCACGGCGAATCGGTGGTCCTGCGTATACTCGACAAGACGACGCTCCAGTTGTCGCTCGACAACTGCGGGTTCAACCAGCGTGATCTCAAAACGATGCGCCAGATGATACAGAAAAAGCATGGCATCTTCCTCGTCACCGGCCCGACCGGTTCGGGAAAGACGACCACACTTTACTCGGCGCTTACAGAGATAAACTCACCCGATGTGAAGATCATCACCGAGGAGGATCCGGTCGAGTATCAACTTAAAGGGATCAACCAGATACATATAAACCCCAAGATCGGGCTCACCTTCGCGGCGGGCTTGCGTCACATCCTGCGGCAGGATCCCGATATCATCATGGTCGGGGAGATAAGAGACAAGGAGACGGCCGACATCGCGATACAGGCGTCCCTCACAGGCCATCTCGTCTTTTCGACGCTCCATACCAACGATGCGCCGAGCGCCTTCACTCGGCTCCTCGACATGGAGGTCGAGCCGTTCCTCATCTCTTCCACGGTCATAGGCGTGCTGGCCCAGCGGCTCATTCGCAAACTCTGCCTGCATTGCCGCGAGGCCTACCAGCCGGAGGCGGCGATACTCAGGGAACTCGGACTCGACCCCGAGGAATACCGACACCACACCTTTTACCGGGCCGTCGGATGCGAGAAATGTTCGCATACCGGCTATCAGGGCCGTATGGGCATCTTTGAACTACTCGTCATCGATGATGATATCCGGCGTGCGGTCGTCAACCGGCAGGATGCCTCGGTCATCAAGAAGACCGCGGCGGCGGCCGGCATGTTGACCCTCCGCGAAGACGGCGCGATGAAGGCGGTGAAGGGGATCACCTCGCCCGAAGAGATCCTGCTCAGGACGCAGGAGGATACCTAGATGGCCCTATACGCCTACAGGATCATGGATCGTGATGGTCATGAGCGCAAAGGGACGATAGAGGGATCATCGCGTAACGCGGTCAAGGCGAAATTCCAAGCTGATGGCTGGTTCGTCGTCGACATACGGGAAAAGGCCTCGCGAGAAGGGCTTTCCCTTTTCAGGACCGTTTTTTCCATGCGCCGCAAGAAGGTCGCGATAGAGGAGGTCGCCTCGATGACGCGGCTCCTCGCCACGCTCCAGAAGGCGCGCATCCCGCTTGTCGAGTCTATCGCCGCGGTCGCCCAGCAGCAGGACAATCCGCGGCTCGGCGAGGTGCTCATGCTCGTCAAGACCAAGATGCAGGAGGGCTATAGTTTTTCGCGCGCCGCACGCGATTTTCCCGAGGTGTTCAGTCCGCTGTACTGCAACATGATAGCGGCGGGAGAAGAAAGCGGCGCCACCGAAGCGGTCCTGTTACGACTCGCCGATTTCCTCGAGTCACAGATGGACCTTCGCAACAAGGTCCGTTCGGCGATGACCTACCCCATTATTCTCTTCGTCGTCGCGATCATGGTCGTCGCGTTGCTTTTCACGGTGGTCATCCCCAAGATCTCCAAGATGTTCGAAGATGTCAACATGATCCTGCCGCTCCAGACGCGCATCCTCATCTGGATAAGCGGCACGGTCGGTTCTTACTGGTGGCTGATATTGCTTGTGGCCGTCGCCGGATATGCCGGGTTTCACCGCTGGAAAAAGACCCCGGCAGGCGAGGAGAAATGGAACCGCCTTCTCATCACCGCCCCCATCTTCGGACGTATCAACCGGATGGTGGCCATATCACGCTTCGCCAAGACCCTTTCCACCCTCCTCACCTCGGGTGTTCCGATACTTGCGGCACTTGATATTGTCCGCAAGGTCATCGAGAACCGCGTTATCGAGAATGCCGTCGCAGCGGCGCGAGAGAACATCAAGGAGGGTGAATCCATCGCGGTCCCGTTGAAACGGAGCGGGGAATTCCCCCCGATAGTGATACAGATGATAGCGATAGGCGAAAAATCGGGTGAACTGGAAGAAATGCTTGAAACACTCGCCGGCTCGTACGAAAAGGAGGTCAGGTATTCACTCGAACGGCTTACGGCGACCATCAACCCCATCATGATAGTGTTCCTTGCGCTAGTGATCGGATTCATCATATTCGCGGTGGTCATGCCGATACTCAAGATAAACGAAGCGGTCGGTTAGAGAGGTATAACCTGTGAGGAGGAAAGACATGTTGCGCAACATCATGAAGGCGTTGTTCCGGTCACGCGCCGCCAGCGCGGGGTTCTCGCTTCTGGAGATCATGGTCGTCATGGCTATCATGGCGATGATCATGGGGGCCGTCGGGGTCGGGTTCATGAACTATCTCGACAAGGCGAAGGTCAAACAGGCGGCGATGGACATCAAGACCATCTCGAACGCGCTCGACCTGTACAAAAGTGAGTTCGGCAAGTATCCCGACGGACTCGATGCGCTCGTGCAGGAGAAGATCCTCAAGGAAAAGAAGGTCCCCAAGGACCCGTGGACCAACGAGTATGTGTACATCAACCCCGGGTCGAACAACTCCGAGGGATTCGATCTGTACTCGTTCGGCAAGGACGGACGTGAGGGAGGCGGGGACGACATCACGAACTGGGAAGAAGAGTAGCGGTTCGAAGGCATGAGGAACGGAAGGATCGCGGGACCACAATCATGATGCGGTACGGATTCACGATGATAGAGATGCTCGCGGTGCTGGCCTTCATGGTCATCATTATGGGCGTATCGATACCGGCGGTCACCAACATATCCCGTTCCGAGGCGGCGTCAGAATTAGGCATATTCCAAGCCTTTGTCAAGAGAACTTTCCAACAGGCGGTCCGCCGCAACGAATATCTCCGCTTGGTGGTGGACATGCAGAGCGGCGATTATTGGGTGGAAAAGACCGAGACCCCCTTTTTCCTCATGACGGGACAGGAGCAGGAGTCCTACGACAAACAGAACCAGCGCCTGCTTGAAGAATATGACGAGAGCGAGCGATCGTTCGGTTCTCTGAAGGCGGGCGACGCGGCGACGAGCCGCAGTCTGTTCGACCTCTTGGGTGCTCAAGGTGACGATACCACTTACGATACCGAGGATCTGTATCACTGGGAGAATTTCGTGCCCGAACGGCGCAACATCCGCGAATTGCTTAAGCCGGAATATCAACCGGTCTCGGATCGCAGGAAGGTGCCGTCAGGTCTTCAGTGGAGACAATTCTTCTCCTATCATACCCCGGAGGTGCTCACGCCGGAAGAGGCGGAAGAGAAGGAGCGCAAGGCGATGGCCTATGTGTATTTCTTCCCGCAGGGGAGAATATCGCCGTTCTTTCTTTCCATAGGCGAGAAGGAGGGAGAGCCGTTACTCCACATCGCGGTCGATATGTACCTCGGTATCAGGATAGGGAAAGGCGAACTTGACGAAGAGGTCAAAGGTCTCGTGCAAAAAAGCATAGAGGAAGACATGGACGAGGAAGGAAAATGACCGTGGCGCTGTCGATGATCCCTGTCAGAGGAGAAAGCGGTTTTTCCCTGCTGGAGGTCACCGTTGCCATCGCGATACTCGCGGGACTGCTCATATCGATGGCGCGCATCGTTTCGCACAGTTACTACTACACCGAACGGGTCGCCGACATCTACCTCGGCACCGAGCTCGCGCGTCTCAAGATGCACGAGATAGAGGAGGAGATAAAAAAAGACGGCATACCGACCGCCGATAAAGAGGACGAAGGCGATTTCGACGAACAGGCATACGAAGGGTTCAAGTGGCACTACAGCATAAAACGGGTCCACATCCCGCTTCCCGATGTTTCGGGATCGGACCTGTCGGGGGTGGAGAGCGGGCAGGCGCAGGCGGCCGATCTGGTGGGCGGCGCCAAGTCGATGATAGAGGATTTCATCAAGGAGAAGATACGGAAACTGACGCTCGAAGTGTTCTGGGGCGAGGGGAAGAAAGAATCGGAGAAGGTGACCTTCGTCATGTTCATTCCCGCCGACACGAGTGCTAAGGAGTTCCAGCAGGGCGGCGCGGCGGTGCCGGGCGCGCAGCAGCGCCCCGGCGGTGGCCAGCAGAAATGGTTCAACAGTCCGACGGGCGGGGGCGGGCTCAACCCCGCGACGCGTGGCCCGGCCTTTCGTCCGGGAACGACGCCGTTGCCGGCGGGGGGACCGAGATGAGACGCCGGGGCTTCACGCTCATAGAGGTGCTGGTCGCGACCGCTATTCTCGCGCTCATCGTGTCGTCGGTCTATTTTTCTTTTGCCAACCTCATTGAGGGCCGGACCCGTATCCGTGAACGCGCCGAGTCGCTTCGTCGCGTCTACTTCGCGATAGATCTCATGCGCCGCGACATACAGAACGCCTACCTGACGCGCAACCGCGGCACGCCCGAGGAGACGCACATCACCATCTTCGAAGGCGAAGAGGACAGCCCGGTCACTCACCTGACCTTTGCGTCGCTCAACCATGTCAAGATGCGGGCGGGCGGCAAGGAGAGCGACCAGACCGAGATAGAATATTACGGCGAGACGGTGGACGGCGTGCCGACGCTCATGCGTCGCGAGAGTGCGTGGGTGGACGGTTTCCCCGAGAAGGGCGGCAACGCCTTTCCCATATTGAGCGATTTCCGGTCGATCGCCATAGAGTTCTGGGACGCCGAGGACCGCACCTGGCTTTCCTCGTGGAACAGCGAGGGGACCGACCGTGCCGATACGCTACCGCCCAAGGTGAAGATAACGGCGCAGGTCCGTGACGCCGACGGCGACAGGCCGGAGTTCCTCGTCGAGTCAGTGGTGTCGATAAAGATGCAGAAACCATTTACTTTCTAAAACATGCGACAGTGCGGGAGAAACATCGTTGATCTGTTCCGTCGGCCCCGCGGGGTGGCGCTCCTGCTGGTCGTCGTGATGACCGCCGTGATGCTGCCGATCGTCACCGACATGAACTACGAGGCGCGCACCGAGTTCGACCTCGCGATGAACTACAAGAAAAAGGCCGAATCGCAGGTGCTCGCGCAATCGGGGCTCACCTTCGCCGCCATAGTGTTCGACCTGCAGAAACAAATAGAAGGCCTGCTGAAGTCCTCCGGGCTCAAGGAACTCGGCCTGCAGAGTTTCGAGATCTGGGACATCGTGCCGTTCGACACCAGCATCCTGCGGGCCTTCAGCGGTGCCGACACCTTTGCCGACACCGATTCGATATTGAGTGCGGAAGAGGGAACGGCGGTGACCGGGAAGGAGGAGGGGACGGTTGCCCCCGTGGTCGACGAGAGTGACCCGCTGTTCGATTTTCCCGGCGATTTCAAACTTGAATTCGAGAACGAAGACACCAAGATAAACATCAATCTGCTTGACAGCGCCGCCAAGGAGACGGTCGCCCGCATGCTCTGGGGGCTTGTTGAGCCACAGGTGTACGATTTCCTGTTCCTCGAGAACACCTCACGTCGTGAGTTCGTCACCCGCGAGGAGCTCATTGCGAACATCGCCGACTGGGTGGATGGCGATGACGAGCGCTACCTGATCGGCGGCGACGAGCGGTCGATGTACGAGGAGTTCTCGCCGCGCTACGAGGTGAAGAACGCCCGCTTCGATACCGTCGACGAACTGCGGATGGTGTACGGCGTGGACGAGGTGGCGTTCCGTCTCCTCGCACCGTTCGTTACGATCTATTCGAGCGGACGCATCAATGTCAACAAGGCGCACCCCATCATTCTGGAATCGATCATCCGAAGTTACGCGAAAGACAAGAACCAGTCGATGTTCTACAACGAGGATATCATGCGGGAATTCATGGGCAAGGTGCTGGCGCGTCGGGCCCGTGACGGATTCTACAAAGTGGATGATTTTATCACTGCGGTCCGCGAGGAGGGGGTCGAGCTGGAGCCCGCGGTCGCAAGCCAGTTGAGCGCCGAAGGCAGTTTCTACCGTATCCGGGTGCGTGGCATCCGCGACGGCATCGAATCATACATCGAGGTGGTGAGCGACAAGAACTTCAACATATACTTCTATCGAGAAGGATAACGGAGAGACGCTATGAAATGCGCCGTGTGCAGGATACAGCAGGACCGGGTGGTCATGCTCGAATTCGAAAGGGAATACAACAGGTTGGCCGCGCAACGCTTTACAGTATGCTCTTTCGAAGAGGCGCCGGCGGCACTTGCGCAGTACGACCATATTGACATCGTGGTGCCCGCCGCCGCGACGCTTTACCTTGCCAGCGCCTACCCGACGGTTCCCCGTCCGGCGCTCGAGAGGATCGTCGCGCAGGATATCGAAGCGACCACCCCGTTCAAGGAAAGCGAGGTGGTGTTCGACCTTGCGCCGCTTCGCTCCGACGGCATCGTGCCGGTCTTCGTGGCGCAGAAAAAGGATCTGCACGCCATCATCGACCGGAGCGGCGCGCCCCTCCGGGACCGGGTGCGGAGTCTTATTCCCGAAACGGCGCTGGTGATCGGCGAAGGGGCGGGTATGCAGTGGCTGTTCATCGATGACGATCAAATCGTTCTGTTCGGCGAACGGGGGCAGGTCGTGCGCACCACGGGTCTTTCGCGACTCGTAGCGATGATGCGCTCGTCGCTCGGCGGCGCCAAAACGGAAGAGGAGGTGTTGCAGACGCTCGCCGCCTCGATGGATCTGTCGGACGGTCCAGCGCTTTCCGAGGACGAACTGCTCATGCGCAAGGCGACGGAACAGTTCTTTCAGGAGATGGTGGCCGATCTCGGCAGATTCATGCGGCGCGACCGGCGTACGGTCGTCTGCTTTGCCGACCGCCTGCCGGGCAACGCCGAGAAACTGATCGCCTCTGTGATCCCCGACGCGATGGTGATCTCCGCCGAGGATGCCTTGGCGCGGATATTCCTGCGCGCCGAACAGGGCGAGAGCCCCAGTTTCTCGCGTGGCGAGTTCGTCTATCGCGGCGGGTTCAACTTCCTCAAAAAACGACTCCTGCTCGCCGCCGCGCTTTTTGCGCTGGCATTCGTGCTCATGATAACGGCGTTCGAACTGCGCCTTTGGTATCTCGACCGGGCCCTTGACGCGCTGGACGAACAGGCGCGGACCGTGACCAAGGAGATACTGGGAAAGGAATACCCCTCGCTCCGGCAGGCGCTTTCGGTCATGCAGAAGACGATAGGAGGTGGCGGCAAGGACGGGAAGGACGGGAAGGACGCGAAAGGCGACAAGCGCCTGTATCCCTATTCCTCGCTGTTCATCATGGAACAGGTGTTCCCTCTCGCCTCATTCGATGGAAGCACCATAGAACTGAGGGATCTCTCGATAAAGGATGGCAAGGTCAAATTGACCGGCGAAGCGGAATCGCTCGACCATATCAACACCCTGCTGGAGCAATTGGAAAAGATGGAGTACGCGACCGAATTGAACAAGGGGCAGATCACCAGTCGCGGAGGGAAAAATTCGTTCAACATCGGCTTCACCTTCCAGAAGCGGTCGGCTAAAGAACACGCAAAGAAAGAGAAGGACAAGGGAAAGGAAAAGGAAAAGGAAAAAGTAAGCCCGACAGAACAAGCGGATGGTGATGCGCCGAAGAACGTGCCGCCGCCGGCGGAGCGGGCGGAACCGTCCCGTTCACCGGCCCGCGGGCCTGAACCGGCCGGGAAGGAAACGGTGCCGTGGGAGGAAGAATTATGAAAGAACGGCTGATCGCATCTTTCGCCACGCTCAGTTCGCGGGAAAAGAACATACTGGTCGTCTTCGGTACCGCGCTTATCCTCTTTGCGGTCGCCGCCACGTTCCTTTTCTTCGATGACGCCGTCGATACGCGTCGCGAGGAGATAGCGGAACGACGGTCGCTCATGGAGAAGGTGACCGTGCACCGGGAGGCCTTCCGGCGCGCGAAGGATCGCGAGGCGGCGACCCTGCTGGCGATACAGAACAACGAGACCAATCTCAACAGTTATCTCAACGGTGTTCGCGAGACCTACGGCGTGGAAATATCTACCATCAAGGAACTCAAGGCGGAGAAAAAAGGCGAGTTCCAGAAGGAGATGATCGAAGTAGGTATCCGTAGCATCGACATGGATGCGTTGATGAGTTTCCTTTATGCGCTTGAGAATAAGGCGCGGTTCGTGTTCCTCCCATCGATATCCATCAAGAAAAGATTCGACGGCAAGAACTACGAAGTGACCATGATCGTCGCGACGCTGAAGGAGGCCGCTGAAAAATGAAGGAACGGATACTATCGATCCTGCGGGACCTGTGGCCCCTGTTGCGAACGGTCGGGGACCGGTTGTTCAGCGGTGGTCGGCTCGCCGCGGCTGCTCGGGGCGCGCTGTTCATCGGTGTCGCTTCGATGATCGGCTGGTATCTTGCGCTCGCGCTGATCCTCCCTAAGGACCTGGTGCTCGGCAGGATCGATCAGGCGGCATCGGGGTTTGACCTGAAGATAGAGGCGGAGGATGTCGGCTATTCAGTCTTCATCGCCGCCACCCTGAAAGGCGGTTCGGTGGTTGGAGCGAGCGGCGAAACGCTCATGACCTTCGACCGGCTTACCGTGTCCCCCGATCTCTTCTCGTTGTTGACCGATACGCCGTCGGCGACCGTGACGATAGAGGACATCGACGGCAAGGGCGGTGAATTGACGGTAGCCTTCGGTACCGGCGAAGAGGCCTGTTACCGGCTGGAGGCCGAGGAGGTGTCGCTCTCGATAGTGCGTCTGCTGTGGCCCGATGTCCGCATGGGCGGCATCATGAACGGGCAGGTCGATCTCTGCAAGGGGAAAAAGATGTCGGGCGAGTTGTTGCTCGCGATGCGGGAGGCGCTGCTCGGCGGGAAGGTCTACGGGCTGGAACTTGAAAAAGACATAGAACTGGGTGCCATCGATATCGACGCGAGCATCAAGGACAACAAGTTGGATATCCGCAAGATGCAGAGCGATGGCGCGGTGGAGATAGAGGTGACCGGTAAGGTGACGATGAACCCGTCGAACTACAAGAACTCGCGGTTGGACCTCAACGCGACCCTGACCGAGAAGAAGGAGGGGTTCCTGAAAAGCCTGCCGATCATCGAATTGGCCCTGTCCCGTTTCGGGACCGGGGGCGGATATGCGGTCAAGATGACCGGGCCGCTTTCGAGTCCGAGCGTCCGGCAGGGAAGCCGTTCGAAGACCCCGCGTATCGCCAAACCGTCCCGGCCCGATTTCGCCGGGGAGAGCACGGTCAAGAAAGGAAAGGAAAGAGAACGGGACCGGATGAAGGAACGGACGGAGGAAAAGAAAGAGCCGCCGCCGGAAGAGGAGAAAAAAGGACCGGAGCCGGAGAACAAAGAGCCGGAGAACAAAGAGCCGGAAAAGAAAGAACCGGAAAAAGAAGAAAAACCTGATATGGAGGAAAAACCATGAAAGCGACCCTGTTGTGTCTGCTGGCGAGCGGAAGCCTGCTCGTTTCCTGTGCCACCGCGAACATTCAAGGGACCGACATCCCCGATACCCCGCAGAACCGGGCGGTGATACAGGTGTTCTTCGAGTATGTCGAGGCGGTCAAGGCGCAGAACGCCGACAAACTGCTCGCGCTCGTTTCCGAACACTACCTCGATGCCAACGGCACCGACGAGGCGACCGACGATGTGGATTACGAGGGGGTCAAGAAATTCGTCAATTCAGACGCCTACCGGAACATCCGCGCGGTGAGCACCTTTTTCATCGTCAAGGACATGAGCGTGTCGCCCGACGAGCAGACGGCGAAGATACTCTACTACTACGAGGTGCGCATCAAGACCGACCGTCTGGCGCCGCCCGAAGAGGGCTCTTCGATAAACTCCGATACGCAGAAGTGGCTGAAGGAGACCGAGGTCAACCAGATGCTCCTCAAAAAGGAAGGCGACAAATGGAAGATCGTTTCGGGGCTGTGACCCTTACGGTCTGATCGCGACCGCGATGTCCTCGGGGTGTTCGCCGGTGAAGGTGATGATCTCGTCGCCCGACGCCTGCGAGATGCCCGCTACCGGTATGGGCCCGTCGGCTTGTATCCCCCAGTTATTGTCGGCCACATTGTTGTAGATGATGAGGGCGAGCGCGCCGGCGTTCGCGC
>JAKQHE010000163.1 GCA_029573155.1 bacterium | reverse complement strand
TGGGCAAGAAAGAGTCGATAGAGGACAGCGCCAAGGTGCTCGGGCGGTTCTACGACGGCATCGAGTTCCGCGGCTTCAAGCAGGAGACGGTCGAGGCGCTCGCCAGATACAGCGGCGTCCCGGTGTGGAACGGGCTCACCGACATCGATCATCCGACGCAGGTGCTGGCCGACCTGCTGACGGTGGAGGAACATGTCGCCAAGCCGCTGAACAAGGTGAAACTGGTCTACATGGGCGATGCGCGCAACAACATGGGCAACGCACTCTGCATCATCTGCGCCAAGATGGGGATGCATTTCGTCGCCTGCGCCCCGAGGTCGCTGTTCCCCGAAAAGAAACTCGTGGACGAGATGCTGAAGGTGGCGAAGGAGACCGGCGCGAAACTGGAATTCATCGACGACCCCGCCAAGGCGGTCAAGGGGGCCGATGTCATCTACACCGATGTGTGGGTCTCGATGGGGGAGGAACACCTGTTCGGTGAACGGATACGCCTCCTCAAGCGCTATCAGGTCACCATGGACATCATGAAAAAGACCGGCAATCCCGACGCGATATTCCTCCACTGCCTGCCCTCCTTCCACGACCTCGAGACGAAGGTCGGCAAGGAGGTCTACGAGAAGCATGGCGTGAAGGAGATGGAGGTGACCGACGAGGTGTTCCGCTCCCGTCACTCCAAGGTGTTCGACGAGGCCGAGAACCGGCTTCACACCATCAAGGCGGTCATGGTCGCCACCGCGGGACGATAAGCCGCCCGTTTTCTTGTTTTTTGATATTCTTTCCGCTAGTATGGTGCCCGAACAAGGGAATCGGCGGGATACTATGGACCGAGCGCGCGCCTTATCGGTATTCTTTTCGATCATCTTCTTTTGCGCCTCTCTCGGGGCGGTCGGCAAGGAGATCGGGCTTTCGCAACTGATGCTCGATAACTGGACCGCCACGCAGGGGTTGCCGCAGAACTCGGTCCTGACGATGGTCCAGACCCGCAACGGGTACCTCTGGATGGGGACCGAGGAGGGGTTCGTCCGGTTCGACGGCATTTCCTTCACCGTGTTCGACAAAGGCAATCTGCCGCTTGAGACCCAGCACATCCTCTGGATGATAGAGGATCGGAAACTGCCGGTCCTCTGGGTGGGGACCGATGGTGGCGGGTTGGTCCGGTTCGATTACCGCACCTACGCGACGCAGGTCTTCACGGAGAAGGACGGCCTGCCGAACAACTCGGTGGTCCGCATCGTGCAGAACGCCGACGGTTCGCTGTGGGTGGCGACCCGCAAGGGGCTTTTCCTCTTCAGGGACGGCAAGGTCCAGCAGATCCTGCGTAAAAAGGACGGTCTGCCGACCGACGATCTCAAGGCGATGGTGATGGACGATGAGGGGCGGCTCTGGCTCGGCGGGCGCGCCGGTCGCATCGGCTGGGTGCAGGACGGCAAACCGAACATCCTCGATTCACTCGACGCCGCGGTGTCCAACCTGTTCATCGACGCGCAGGGAAAACTTTTTGTGGCGACCCAGAGAGGGCTCTTCTCGCTCGCGAAGGGCAAGGAGATATTCCGTCCCGTTCAGGCGGAACACCTGCAGAATTATGCCTCGAGCGTCGTGTTCGAGGACAGTACGGGAACGCTTTGGGTCGGGACCGAAGAGGCGGGGCTGTTCCGCATCCGCCCCGACGAGAAGCGGGGCATCATGCCGGAGGACAAGTTCTACTTCACCAACATAGCCACGGTGTTCGAGGACCGCGAGGGCTCGATCTGGGTCGGGACGCGCGGCGCGGGGCTGTATCGTTTCCGCGAAGGCAAGTTCATGACCATCGGCGGCCCCGGGGTGTTCCGGAGCGAGGTCATCTTCTCCATCCACGAATCGAAAAGCGGCGGCATGTGGTTCGGCTCCTTCGGCGGCGGACTTTACCAGTATCAGAACGACCGGGTGTCTTTGTTCCTGCACGAGGATGTCCTGACCGAGGAATCGACGATACTCTCGCTCATAGAAGATCGCGACGGCGTTCTGTGGGCCGGTGTGTACGGGAAGGGGCTGTTCCGGTGGGACGGCGGTCAGGGGCGGCTCTATACCCAAGAGGACGGGCTTCCCAATAACAATGTCTCGGCGGTCTATCGCGATTCGAAAGGGCGCATATGGGTGGGGACCAACGATACCGGCATCGCCTACTCGCAGGATGAGGGGTTCCGGCGGCTTGACACCGAGGGGGAGCATTCCACAAAGATAAGCCATTTCTACGAGACCAAGGCGGGGGACATCCTCATCGCCACGCGCATGGGACTCACCAAATGGGACGGCACGGGTTTCTCGGTGCCCTACGAGCAACTCAAGGGGGTGCAGATATTCTCGATGGTCGAGGACTCGCAGAGACACCTGTATGTGGTCACCGCCAACGGGCTTTTCATCATTGCCGGTGATCGTATCAGTCAGATAACGATGCGAACGGGGTTGCCGATAGAGAACATCTTCGACATCCTGCTCGATGGCGACGAGAATCTCTGGATGACCTCAAACAAAGGGGTCATCTTTCTCGACCACCAGCAGGCGAAACTCTTCGGGGACGGCACGATACAGAAAGTGTCGCCGAAACTCTACGGGGTCACCGACGGGATGCTGTCGGCCGAGTGCAACGGCGGGTCACAGGGCAACACCTATCGGGACAAGAAAGGGCGGCTCTGGTTCGTCACCGCGAAAGGGGTGGCGGTGCTCGATCCGAAACGGATAGCCATCAATGAGGTCGCGCCGCCGGTCGATGTCGCCGAGGTGGTCGTTGATAAGCAGGTGGTATCTTTCTCCGACGAAGAGGGTATCCCCGAACTCGGCCCCGGCGTCACCACCGTCGAGTTCAACTATACCGCGCTCTCCTTCTTGTTCTCCGACAAGATATCGTTCAAGTATCAACTGGTCGGGTTCGACAAGGACTGGATAGATGCGGGGACCCGCCGCACCGCTTTTTACAGCAATCTCCGGCCGGGGACCTACACCTTCCGGGTCACCGCCGCGAATAACGACGGTGTCTGGAACAAGACCGGCGCCGAGTACCGTTTCTACCTCAAACCCTATTTCTACCAGACCTGGTGGTTCCGCATACTGCTCATCCTCTTCGTTGCCGGCGCCGTCATCGCCTACATCCGCATGAAGGCGCGCGAGATACGGAACCGCGAGGTGGATATGGCCCGCGTCATCGAGTCGCGGACCAAGGACCTTCGCGATATCATCCTGCATGTCCAGAACATGTCGGAGCGGCTCACCGAGATATCCGATCTGCTTAATCGTTCGACCGCCACGACGGCGGAGCGGTCGGGCGATACCTACGCCAAGATAGACCTCGTTTCCTCCACCCTCACCGACATCACCGCGAAACTCAGCGACACGCGTAAACAGGTCGTCTCGATGAACGAAGTGGTCACCAAGATATCGGAGAAGGCCGATGAAAGTTCCACGGTCCTCGGGCAGGCGGTCGGAGCGATGGAACTTATCGCCAGTTCCGCGGCCGAGATCCGCAACATCATAGAGGTCGTGGGCGAGATCGCGTTCAAGACCAACCTCCTGTCGCTCAACGCCGCCATCGAGGCGGCTCGCGCCGGCGAAGCGGGCAAAGGGTTCGCGGTGGTCGCAGAATCGGTCCGGGAACTGTCGAACCAGACCGCCGGGTCGCTCAACTCGATCCGTTCACTCGTGAACGACACCGGTGACAAGGTCCTGTCCGGCAAAAGCGCGGTGGACAACAGCACCCATTTTATCGGCGAGGTCATAAGCGAATTCAAAGGGATATCCGACCGCATGGGGCGCATCAACGCCATCATCGAGAAACATGTGGCCGAGGTCGGTCGCATCGATGTGTCGCTCTACGAGATCCGTCGCCTGACGCAGGACAATACCGTGCTTGTCGAAGAGGTCCACCGGGCCGCCCAGCAACTCAAGGACGAGACCGCGCGGCTGGTGCGCGAGGTGACGAAGATACAGGAACTTTGATGAACATGATAGGTAAGCAGAGGTCTTTCATGAAACTGTTCTTTTATGCGATCGCCGCGTCGTTCTCCGTTCTGATCTTCTCCTGCGCCTCCGCGCCGAAACAGTCGGGCGATGTGACCGAGCCGTCGGCCGGCGACTCCGGTGGGCGGCTTATCAGCGCCGATCCCGCGGCGCGCCCCGAATGGCTTTCGATCACCGGGTATGCCCGTCAGGGAGGTAAATGGTATTTCGTCGGCGAATCGTCCCGATCGCGATCCGACGAGGATGCCCGGGCCAAGGCGCTCCTCAACGGTCTGGCGCTCGTTTCCAGCCAGTTCGGCGTGAAGGTCTCGAGCGAACTTGTCACGCGGGAGCAGGACTCGAACGGCAATTACTCCTACGATATCGGCGTCAAGAACAAACTGACCGGCGCGCCGATCCGCATCAAGGACTACAAACTGGACGGTACCTATGTAGAAAAATGGGATCGCGGCGCCGTCGAGTTCGATGCCCGCGCGCTCATCGCGATACCGGACGAGGAGATAGCCCGCATCCGCAAGGAGATAGAGGCGCTCTGCGGGTGGGGTGTGCTTTCGTCGCGTCCCGACCTGCAGGAGGACATGACCCGGCTCGTCAAAGAGTTCGCGCAGACGAAGAAGCTCAATCTCCAGCCGAATAGCGTAGTTATTTCTGATGGTTACTCTGTCCCCGCCTTGGCGGGTCAGTCACCGGATGCCGCCTTCTTCCTCGTGGTGAAGGTGCCGCCGGTCACCCCCAAGAATGTCGATGGTGAATGGTATGCCGATGTCGCCGTGACGGCCGAATATATCTCGCTCACCGAGAACAAGGTCGTCTCTTCGTTCAGTGCTTCGGCGCGGGGGGCCGCGTACGGTGAGGCGGCGGCGGTCAAGGACGGGTTCCTGAAGGCGTTCCAGAAGATGATGCAGTAGGAGGAGGGATCCATGAAACATCTGGTGATGATGCTCTTATGCCTGACCGGCCTGACGCTTTTCGCCGCCGAGAACGATCTCGATTTTGAACTTTATAACATCGGGGACCAACTGTACGATACCAAGCAGATACGGGCGAAACCGAATCTAAAACTCATCGCGGTCGATTTCTTCTCGATACACTGTGAGCCGTGCAAGAAAGCGCTTCCCGAATGGCGGAAGATCTACGAATCGTACAAGGGGAAGGGACTCGAGATCATCGTCGTGGTCCTACCGGTGGAGGACGACCGCGAGAAGGAACTCCAGAAGATAGAACTGTTCTTCAAGAATAACCCGATCCCCTTTGCGCTCGCCTACGACAAGTATAAGCTGGTCGGGAAGAAGTACGGTGTGGTGACCAAGGAAGGGTCGGCTCAGGTACCGCAGGCCTTCATCATAGACCGGGCCGGCAAACTCGTGTTCAAGTCGGAGGGGCACGACGAGGTGGTCAAAAAGATAAAGGATATCCTCAAGTGAGGGCGCCTTTGAATAAATTTTGCATTTCAGGGTCGAACGGGTACCATGCGGAGGCGGTCCGCGTTTGTTTAGAAACGACATCCGTGTTAGGGGAGGATATTCATGCTGAATGGTAAGAGATGGATGGGCTTTGTCATGCTCGGTGTCGCGATGTTGCTGTTCGCGGCCCCGCTTTCGGCTCAGGAAAAAGGCGCGAAACCGCGCATCGCGGTGCTCGACATAAATCCGTCGGGTGTCCCGCAAACCCTTGCGGTCTCGGTCACCGACCTGTTCTCCACGGAGATGGTGAACACCGGGATGTTCGAGGTCGTCGAGCGGATGCAGGTGGCGAAGATCCTCAATGAGATGGGGTTCCAGCAGACCGGCGTGACCGACAGTTCGGCCGCGGTCGAGGTCGGTAAGATGCTCAATACCAAACTCGTCGTCATCGGCACCATCGGCAAATTGGGCCAGAAACTGGTCCTGACCGCCAAGATCGTCGAGGTTGAGAAAGGCAAGATACTTTTCGCCGAAAAAGAGATGGCGAATGGAGAGGACGACCTGGTCGGCGCCTGCGAGGAACTGGCCAATAAACTGGTGTTCAATATCACCGGCGTCAAGATAAAGAACCGTAAGACCTCCCGGGTGCAGGGGACCTCCGCGGCGCCCGCCCCGCAGACCACGGCCCAGCCGGCTCCCGCGCCGCAACCAGCTCCGGCGGGGACCAAGGCGGACCCGAAAAAGAAATCGGACAAGAAGCCGGTGAAGGAAAAGGACCCGGTCCGCAAGCATTCGAAAGAGGCGATGAACGAACTCGACGATATGTGATCCTGTCTGTGTCCGCCGTACAACCCCCCAGAACCGACGAACCGGTCGCCAAACGCTGTGTGCGGTGTGGTCGATGTCTTGCGGCGTGTCCATTCTATCGCGAGACGAGGCGGGAAGAGTATTCTCCCCGCGGACGGGTCGTGCTGACCGAAAAGACGGGGAAGCCAGACACGGTGAGATGTTTCGCCTGCCATAACTGCGGTACGGTGTGTCCCTACGAACTTTCGCCGCTCGATCGTCCGGGCCAGAAGGCGGGGCCGGATCTTTCCCCGATCGAGGCGACCTTGTTCGCTCTTGTTTTTTATGGCGTTGAACCTTCGAGCGACCATGCGGCGGACCCCCGGATACGGGCGTGGATGGCGAAAAAGGGGCTTATACGGGACGATGCGGCGCTCCTTCGGGCGCAACGCTTCCCGAACGGGGAACTCTTCCACCCGTTCCTTGTGATGCCCGGAGAGAGAGATAAAGAAGGGAGATCGATATGAAAGGACCGTTCTTGATCGCCGGATCGCTGATCGCGCTCTCCTTCCTCCATGCCGAACCGTCGGCCCAACCGGGCCGGGCCGTGCCGATCGCCCCGCAGGCCGCGCCGCTTTCGGCCGAGCCGTCGGTGCCCGCCGATCTTGATGCCCGCTTGAAGGGGGCGGGGCTCAACTGGCTGCAGGTCCGCGTCAATCAGTCGGTCGCGCGTATCATCCGCGAGAAAAAGGTGTCGCTGGAGGAACTCAACGAGTACCTCTATCTCATGGCGGTGCCCAATTTCGCCTATCGCGGCGATGCGGGAGAGGAGCGGCTCGGCAACGACATGATGGGCCTCTTGGGGACGATAAAGACGGGAGAGGATGTCGAGATCATGGAAATGCAGTGGTCCGAGATGGCCGGCATGGGGCTCCCGTTCCGTAAGAGGATCATCGATGCGCTCCTTTTCCCCCCCGACTATTTCAAGGACGCGATAGATCTCACCTTCTTCGTCAATATGCATGTCCTGACGGCCCGGATCGGCGCGGCGCTTTCGGTGCGGCCCGGGATCAAGCCGCTCTATAACAGCCAGCAGAAGTTCTATCGCCTCAAAAAGGAATCGCTCCAGTTCATCTATATCGTCAACATCCCCAATGTCGCCTATGAGATGGTCTATACCGGCGAGCCGCTTGAGAATGTGATCAAAAAGTATCTGCAGGAGGTGGATCTCCTGTTCCCGCTCTTGGAACGGTACGAGAAACGCATCCTCTCCGACAAGACGCTTTCCTACGACGGGCGCTATGTGAAAGGCAAGAATGTCTTTATCGACCTCTGGTTCCTTCACGAGAGGATCAAGGGGTCCGCCGGAGAGGCGGAGGCGCTGTTGGAAAAAGCGCTGAAGCACCAACCGGTCGAGGTGAGCGGTTCTGAGAAGAAAGGGAATTCCCGATGACCCGGTGCCTCCATTGCGGCTACGAGAATAACAACCCTTCCTGTTGCGCCGGGTGCGGTCGCGGCCTGACCCGACCGATCGCGGGGCCTGTGTGCTGCGGACCCGATCAGGCCGTCTCTCTGGTCGACGAGATGCGGCAGGCGGTCGAACGGGTGTTCCCCTCGGACACCTCCTCGAGCGAGGAACCGTTCATGGCCCGCCCCGCCGCCGCCGGCATCGATGTGAGTCGTATCGCGGCGGAAAGCGGTCTGTTCATCGTCGGTGAGGCGCGCTACGAGCCCCTGACCGGTAAAGAGACCGCCCGAGGCTTCTTCCTCGAAACGGCGGTCGTCATCGTCGTCTCCCTGCTCCTCGCCTTCATCTCGAAGGTCTGGGGGCACTATGGGGTCGTGGCGGCGACCAAGGTCTATCTGGTATCCTTCATGGCGCTCTCCTCCGCCACCTGGCTCCTTTTCCCGTACCTGTTCGGCTCTTCTCCGCTGGTGGCGCTCCTGTTCCGCTTTTCGCTGATACGGCAGGAACGGAAAAGCGCACAGGGAGACGCCGCGGCGACCCTCCTCCTCTGGTTCGTATCGCTCTCCTATTCGCTTATCCCGCTTCTGTTCGCCGAATACCTCTACCTCATGGTGGCGCGGGACCACTATCAGCCGCTTTCGTTCCAACTGAGCGATATCCGCTATATGAGAGCCTGTTAACGAGGAGGTGTCGGGCATGAACGATTGTATCTTCTGCCGCATAGCGCGGGGCGATATCCCGGCGAAAAAGGTCATCGAGAACGACCGGTTCGTCGTCTTTCACGACATCAGCCCGCTCTACAAGGTCCATCTGCTCATCGTTCCCAAGCGGCACATCGCCTCGGTCAATGATGTCGATGCCGCCTCCGGAGAGGCCCTTGCGGAGATATTCGGGACCGCCCGCGAGGCTGCCGAAAAGGTCGGGGTGGCCGGGAACGGATATCGACTCACGGTCAACACCGGGCGCGACGCCGGGCAGGTTGTGCACCATTTCCACATGCATCTGCTTGCTGGAGAGCCTCTGCGGCCTCTCTGACGGGGCGGGGAATAAGGGCGGGATGCTCCGTGTTGTAAGTGAAGATCATGTGAGGATAGAGAGGTCAAAGATGAAAAAGGTATTTGGCATGTTCGCGGTCATCCTCTTTTCCGGTGCGCTTCTGGCGGCCGGTACGATGCAGGACCTCGAAAGGGAGGTGACCCTTATCAGCGAAAAAGCGCAGAAGAGCGTTGCCTTCATCAAGGTGGTCAAGCAGGGACGCGGCGGCATGGGGATGGATCCCTTCTGGGACATGCTCCGCGATTTCGGCTTCCGTGGCCAGAACCCCCGGTTCAACCCCCAACAGGAGGGCTTGGGCAGCGGGTTCGTGATGAATGCGAAGGAGGGGTTGCTCGTCACCAATAACCATGTGATCGAAGGGGCCGACAAGATAGAAGTGACCATAAACAAAAAGACCTTCCCGGCTAAACTCGTGGGCACCGACCCGAAGACCGACATCGGTCTGTTGCGCATCGAGAAATTCGCCGCCGGCGACATCGAATCGTTGCCGCTCGCCGATTCCGACGCGGTCAAGGTGGGGAGTTTCGCCATTGCCGTCGGGAATCCGTTCGGCCTGTCGCAGTCGGTGTCGTTCGGCATCGTGTCGGCAAAGGGCCGGTCGAATGTGAACATCACCGAGTACGAGGATTTCATCCAGACCGACGCCGCGATAAACCCCGGGAACTCGGGCGGGCCGCTCCTCAACATCAGAGGCGAGGTCATCGGCATGAACAGCGCGATATTCTCGAAATCGGGCGGGTACATGGGTATCGGGTTCGCGGTGCCGTCGAACATGATAAAGAACATCACCGACCAGTTGCGCGGCGGCAAGAAGATCAAAAGGGCGATGATGGGGGTCAACATACAGGACCTCACCCCTGAACTCGCCAAGCATCTGGGCTTGCCGGAAAACCAGTTGGGCGTTCTGCTCTCGTCGGTCGCGAAGGGAAGCCCCGCCGAGAAGGCGGGCATAAGGAAGGGGGATGTGGTGGTGTCGTTCGACGGCAAGCCGGTCGAGTCGTCGGCGCAACTGCGCAATCTCGTCGCCTTCAGCGCCTTTGACCGCAAGATACCGGTCGTCGTTTCCCGTGACGGGAAACAGGTGACCCTCGCGCTCGTTCTTTCCGAGAGATTCGAGTTCGAGCAGGGCGGTGACGATGAGGCGCAGGCCAACGATTTCGGATTTGGGATCGTTGAAAAGAACGGCAAGGTGCTGGTCGATCGGATAGAACCCCAGTCGATCGCGGCGATGGCGGGGTTGCGCGAGGGCGACATCATCGAGGAGATCAATCGCAAGCCGGTCCGTAACCAGAAGGAATTCAACGCGGCCATGGGCCAGGCGAAGTCGGTCCTCCTCCTTATCGACCGCAAGGGGCGACAGTTCTTCGTCGTCATAAACCGCTAACACGGCGGTCTTCTCTTGAAATCTTCCCTGTTTTAGGGTAACCTTCCTCCGTTCGGGGTCTTTTACCGATCTTTTGGAGGGAGTATCATGCGGAAAATCCTGACATGCGCCCTGTTGGCGCTGGGGCTCGTCCTCATCGGCGGCTGTGACGACGGGAAGAAGAAGGACGACACCGGCGTGACCGGCTGTGGCAACGACAAGATAGAGACGGGAGAACTCTGCGACGGTTCGAGTCTTGCCGGGATTACCTGCGAGAAACTGGGGTTCGGGACGGGACCGCTCTTTTGCGAGGACGACTGCCTTGCATTCGACACCCATATGTGCGGTGCCTCGCTGACCTGCGGGGACAACATCAAGAACGGCGTCGATGTCTGCGACGGGAGCGATCTCGGCGGGCAGAGTTGCCAGACGCAGGGCTTCTCTGACGGGCAGCTCGCCTGTCTGGCCAACTGTGCTGGCTACGACACCTCGTCCTGCACCGGCCAGATACTCTGCGGGAACAATACCGTCGAGGGGACCGAGGTCTGCGACGGGACGCAACTGAACGGCGCGACCTGCGAGTCAGAGGGATTCGGTCCCGGGACGATCGCCTGCAAAGGAGACTGTTCCGGCTACGACACGACCGGCTGTGGCGAAGAGTGTCAGCCCCAGTGCGGGACCCGGGTCTGCGGCCCCGATCCGCTCTGCAATGAATCGTGCGGCGACTGCGGCGCTTTCGAGATATGCAGCGAGGAGGGGCAGTGCGTCAAGACCTGCGACCTCGATGAAATAACGGCCAATACCGTCGTCAACATCGACCTGCAGACCGCGACCGTCACCGGCCAGATATCGCTGAACGGAGCGGTGATGCCCGACAACACGCTGAACGAATACTACGAACGCGGCCATGTCATTTTTTTCCATAAAAAAAGCGGAGCTGCCTTGTCTCTTCCTGTCGGCATCACCGGTATCGCCCAGTTCAGCGGGACACTTTTTGCCGGTATCTATGACATCCGCTACACTCCTAATACCCTTGACTACCAGAATGTGACCCCGGAGACCCAATATGTGCTTGCCGAGGAGGTCGATATCGCCGGCGCATGGCAACACAATTATAACCTGCCGACCGTCACGGTAAGCGGGACCATCACCAAGAACGGCGCGCAGGTGCCCGACAATACGCTGAACGAGTACTACGACCGCGGCTCTGTCAGATTCACCGACAAAAAAAGCGGCGACTCTTTCTCGGTGCCGATAGGTATCACGGGCTCCGCCACCTTCCTTGCCACCCTGTTCGCCGGTGACTATCGCGTCACGCTCGTGCCGAACGGCGCCGACTATCAGAATGTCCTGCCCGATCAGAACCTCATCCTGAGCGAGAACGAGACGCTGAGCGCCGACCGGGTGCTTTCCTACGATGTCGGTACCGCTTCGCTTTCGGGGACCGTGACATTGAACGGCGCCCAGATGCCCGACAATGTACTGAACGAGTACTATGACCGCGGATATGTCAGATTCACCGATATCGCTTCGGGTTCCACGCTTTCCTTCCCGCTCGGCATCACCGGGCCGGCGAACTATACCGGGGAGGTGTTCAAGGGGACCTACCGCGTTCTCCTTGTTCCCAACGGTGCCGATTATCAAGATGTCCTGCCCGATCTGATGCACGAACTGGAGCAGGGGGTCACCTTCGGCGGCGTCTCGATGCGCGATTTCAATGTGAACACCGCCGAGGTGAAGGGGGTCATCACGCTCGACGGCGGGCAGATGCCGCCGAATACGCTGAACGAATATAACGAGCGGGGATATGTCCGTTTCACCGATACCGTGAGCGGCGGGAGCATCTCGTTCCCGATCGGGATAACCGGCATGGCGGAGTATGTCGCGGACATCTACACCGGTACCTACAAAGTTCTCCTTACGCCGAACGGCACCGATTATCAGGATGTCCTGCCCGACATGTATAAGAAACTCGACGATGCGCTGTCGGTGACTGGTGATATGGTCAAACACTACCCGGTCGAAACGGTATCCTTCACCGCTACCGTGACGCTGAACGGTGCGCAGATGCCCGACAACACCCTGAGTCAGTACAACGAGCGTGGCTACCTGCGGTTCTCGAACCTCGGAAGCGGCGACAGTTATTCGTTCCCGCTGGGCGTATCAGGCCCGGCGGCGGTGACGGTGAAGGTGTGGAAGGACGACTATCAGGTCATCCTAGTTCCTGAAGGGGACGACTATCAGGATGTCCTGCCCAACCTGAAACTGGTGCTGGAAAAGCGGCGGACGATTACCGACGGGGCGCCGGTATCGTGGAATGCCTCAACGGTCGGAGTGGGGGGCAAGGTGACCTTGAACGGCGCGACGATGCCGAACAATACGCTGAACGAGTATAACGACCGCGGTTGGCTGCGCTTCATCAATAAGCGTTCCTCCGACTATCTTCCGGCCTCGCTGGGGATCCTCGGGGAAGCCACCTACTCGATAACCTTATGGGCGGGTCCCTACGACATCTCTTTGGCTCCCAACGGGGATGATTATCAGAATGTCCTGCCCGATCTGCTGATACCGCTCAGGACCGGCTGTTACGAACTGGGCGCCGACTGCCAGAGCGACAAGGGTGACATCACCGGCGTCTGGGAACTGATCGCTGAAGACCCGAACTGGGGCGTCTGGATGTTCAACTTTACGCAAAATGGTGCGACGGTGACCGGTTCCGGCTCGAACAACTTCGGGCAGAGCGCCGCTGTTCAGAACGGCACCCGGAGCGGTGACACGATATCCTTCAAGATACAGCCCTATGGCGAGGTGGCGGTGAAGGGGACCCTGCTGAACGGTTGCGCGATGACCGGTACCTTCGAGGATCTCTCCTACGGGCAGGGCATCATCAAGTGGGTCGGCGAGCGGATAGAGTGAACCAGTAAAAAAAGTAAGGAGAGATCGATGCGACGCTGTCCGATGTCTTTTTTGGTGTGCTCGTTCCTGCTCATGTTGGGGTGCGGGCCTGAGAATACGGTCTCGCCAGACCATGACGACGCCGTGTCCGATACGGCATCAGCCGCCGATAACGATGAGGCGATCCCCGATGAAGGGGAAGTCGTCTATCCGGACAGTTCGGATGACATGATCCCGGATGAACAGCCGGAGGAGGTCGTTGACGGTGCCGTTGACGAGATGTCCGAAGAGATGCCCGACGGAACGGTCGACGAGGCGGTCGATGAAATACCCGACGAGGTGATTGACGAACAAGCCGATATCGATCAGGGGCCGCAAACCTATCCGGCCGAAACGCCGACATCGAACAAGGAGGGTGATATCGCGGCCAATCTGACCTTCTACGACCATCTCGGGAACGTACGGAAACTCGAGGAATTCTACCTGACGAAAAAGGTCCTGTGGCTGGCATTCCTCGCCTACGATTGCCCTTACAGCAATCAACTCAAAATAGACCTTCCCTCGGTCTATAAAAGCGAGTATGTGGGAAAAGGGTTCGAGATCATCCTGATAGAGAACGGTCTGCTCTCGGGGCCGCAATCTTCGAAAGAACCGGCGAAGATAGCCGCTCTGCGCGACACGATGATCTCGGACTATGGCGCCAACGCCGATTTCGTCTATGGCTATCTGACCAACACCGAACAGATGACCTTCTATAAATATCTTAATCAGGGGTATCCCGTCAGTGTCATCATAGATGCCGACACCATGAGGATAATCGAACACCTTGAAGGGTGGGACTCTTCTCTGACGACTGATATGGAGTGGGCGGTATCGACCAATCTCGATGAATGACGACAGAGACACCCCTGCCCCCGGTCTTTTTACTTGTCCCCGGCTTTTTTTTCTGCTAGGCTGACCCGTCATCAGCGTAAGGGAGCGTAAGATGTTGGGACACCCCAAAGGACTGTATGTCCTGTTCATGACCGAGATGTGGGAACGGTTCTCGTTCTACACGATGCGCGCCATTCTCGTGCTGTACCTCGCCGGCGTGGTCTTCGCCGACCTGCCGGGCGGCCCGCAGGTTATCCGTGACCGGGCGCTCGAGGTGTACGGCACCTATCTCCTGCTCGTCTATCTGTCGGGGCTTGCCGGCGGCTACTTCGCCGACAAGGTGCTCGGTTCGCGCAAGGCGATATTCATCGGCGGGTTGGTGATGGGCGCCGGCCTGTTCGTCATGATGGCGCCCCAACTGGTCTTCTACGGGCTCGGGCTCGTCATCGCGGGCAACGGCTTTTTCAAGCCCAACATCTCGACGATCGTCAGCGGATTGTACGCCGAGCACGACAACCGCCGCGACGGCGCCTTCACCATTTTCTACATGGGCATCAACATCGGCGCCTTTCTCGCGATATTCAGCGCCGGGTACGCCGAAGGGATAGGGAATTGGAATCTCGGCTTTGTCATCGCCGGCATCGGGATGATCGTGAGCCTTTTCGTGTTCGCTCTCGGGCAGAAACACCTCGGCACGGCCGGTTTCCCGCCGAACCGCCTGGTGACGGCCGACACCCGTCTGGTGGCGACCGATGCCCGCGACATCGCGCTCTGGGCCGTGGGGATGATAGCGGCGGTGCTCGGGGTGGTCTTCCTGTGGAATCACGGTCTCGCGCCGATCTGGGAGATGATACCGGGCATGGTGAAACTCGCCGGCGGCATACTGCTTATCATCGGGGCGTTCGGCGGCTTTGTCGCCACCAATCGCGACAATACCCGGGAAGAGTGGGAACGGATCATCAGCATCGTCATCCTGTCGGTCTTCGTGATATTCTTCTGGGCCGGGTTCGAACAGGCGGGGGGCACGATGAACCTCTTCGCCTACGAACAGACCGACCGCCACATCTTTGGTTGGGAGATGCCCGCCACCTGGTTCCAAGGGGTGAATCCGTTCTTCATCGTCCTGTTGGCGCCGCTTTTCTCGATGTTGTGGGGGCGTCTCGACCGTTCGCGATTCCCGCTGTCGACCCCGGCCAAGATGGGGGTAGGTATGATCATCCTCGGGGTCGGCTTCGTCGTGATGTACTTTGGCGAAGGGGTCGCGGAACAGTACGGCAAGGCCGGGATGGGCTGGCTGGTCGCCGTCTATCTCCTCCACACGATGGGCGAACTGTGCCTCTCGCCGATAGGGCTTTCGATGGTCACGAAACTCTCGCCGGTGCGGCGCGTTTCGCTCATGATGGGCGTCTGGTTCGCCTGCACCGCCATCGCCGACTACCTGTCTGGCCGTCTTGAGGCGATCACCCATGCCTTCGGCATAAACCTGTGGGCAACGCTTATCGCCACCTCCATCGGCGCGGGCGTGCTGCTCCTCTTCCTCACGCCGATGCTCAAGAAATGGATGCACGGCAGGGCCTGATGTCAAAGTATTCGCATATCCTCTGGGATTGGAACGGAACGCTCATTGACGATGCGTGGCTCGGCGTCGCGGTGATGAACGAGATGCTCGAGAAGAAGAAACTCCCGACCATCACCGTCGAACATTACCGCGCCGTCTTCGGCTTCCCGGTGCGCGACTATTACAAGCAACTCGGTTTCTCGATAGAGGAAGACCCGGTCTGGGAGGAGGTCGCCAACGACTTCATCGGCGGCTATCATCGTCGGATGCACGAGGTGAAACTCTTCCCCGATGTGACCGCCACCTTGACGATGCTGAAAGAGCGGGGCCTCACGCAGATCATCCTTTCGGCGATGGAGCAGAATACGCTTTCACGCCATGTCGCCGCGCTCGGGATAGCGCAGTATTTCTCCATCATTCAGGGGATAGACGACCACTACGCGAACGGCAAGGAACATACGGCGCAGGCGATGGGGGAGCGGCTCGGTGTCGACCCCAAGCGCATCCTGTTCGTCGGCGATTCCCTGCACGACATCGAGGCGGCACGGCGCATCGGCTGCGACTGCTGTCTCTGTTCTCGCGGCCACCAGTCGAAGGAGCGGCTTCTCGCCGCCGGGGTCCCGGTCGTGGATTCGTTCGGAGAACTCACTATTTGACACCCCCGCAAGCCCCCTGCATCAGGGGGCCTTCGATAGTGGCTCCCTGTCGCAGGGAGCTGTCCGCAGGACTGAGGGTGTTATGAGATCGGACGCGATGAATCGCGCCCCTACTTGGCCTTGCCCTGATTCTTGACCGACTCCATAGCCGCCTTCACCGCCGCCTCGTCGCCGAGGTAGTAATGTTTGAGCGGTTTCATGCCCCTGTCGAGTTCATACACCAGCGGGATGCCGGTCGGGATGTTGAGCGCGACTATCTCATCGTTGGGGACATTGTCGAGATGCTTGACGAGCGACCGCAGACTGTTGCCGTGCGCCGCGATGATGATGCGCTTGCCGTTCCGTATGTGGGGCACTATCTCTTTTTCCCACAGCGGCAGGAACCGTTTCACGGTGTCGTCGAGGCACTCGGTGAGCGGCAGCTCCTCTTTGGTGAGCGCGGCATAGCGACGGTCGCGGCCGGGGAACCGCTCGTCCTCGGGGGTGAGCGCCGGCGGCCGGACATCGTAAGAGCGCCGCCAGATGTGGACCTGTTCCTCGCCGAACTTCTGGGCCATCTCGGCCTTGTTGAGTCCCTGCAGCGCGCCGTAGTGCCGCTCGTTCAGCCGCCAGTTGCGGATGACCGGCAGCCACATGAGATCCATCTCATCGA
This sequence comes from bacterium, assembly GCA_029573155.1. Classification (GTDB taxonomy): domain Bacteria; phylum UBP6; class UBA1177; order UBA1177; family JAKLFG01; genus JAKLFG01. Next base: position 4,686 of record JAKQHE010000163.1, on the reverse strand, counting down.
GCGTTATCCAGAGCGTCCGTATAGCCCGCTTGAGCACCGAAGTATAGGCGATGTCGAAGGCGTAGCCCTCCTTCTTCAGCAGTTGCCCCGCCGCGTGGGCCTCCTGCACGCCCTTCTCCGATAGATCGACATCGGTCCAGCCGGTGAAACGGTTCTCTTTGTTCCAGACGCTCTCGCCGTGGCGCAACAACACTACTTTGTACATCGGATCCTCCGCAAGTGAACAATGATGCGAACGGTCCGATGATACCCGAAAACGGGCCGAACACAAAAAATTCGGGCAGGTTCCTGCCGCTCGCGGAGCGGGGGACCTGACCACCGGAAAATTTTGCGAAGAGAAGGGGAGGCGACGGTAGCGTCAGGGTCTTTTCAGCACCACCTTCATCGTCGTGAAATCTAGACCGAAGCGGGTGTCTTCGAGGTTCGTCGAATCGTCCGCCTTGTCGCGCACCACTAGGTAGAAATTGAGGACGATGTCCGTGTCGTGTGGAGAATCCTTTAGTTTTTTCGATATGTTGCCCATGTCCACCATGATCTCCTTGGTTGCCGGGGTGACACGGTCGACAGCGAGATATTCCTGACTCGGGCAGTCGGCGTCGCAGAAGCGCAGGTCGGTCGCCGTGTCGGGGTCCTCGGCGAACTGCCAGCGGTAGACGAGCAGGTCGTTGCCGTGTGTCGCCGCGTCGGCCATCTGCGGGTCGAGCCCCAGATATTCCGGTATCGCATCCTGCGGCAGTTCGATCGTACCGTCGCGATCGGCGAACACCGTTCTCAACGCGCCGTTCTCCTTGTAGACCGCCTTGATGCGAATTATCTCGGGGTTGAAATGGGCGGGGACCCCCTTGGTGACACGGACCCGTTTGATGATGGAGAGCGTCTTCTCCTCGATGGTGACCGACGCGTAGACCGGCAGGTCCATCCAGCCCTGCTCATCGTACTGCGCCTGCAGTTCCGGACTTTGCGCCACGAGGGCGCCGACCGTCATGCCGGCGGGAAAGGTGAAATCGGCGGTGTAGGGCGCCGTGAGTTGCTCCTGCACCTCGGGCGGTATCTGCGCGAGGGTGTCGGGATCGTTCGGGACGAGCCAGAGCACGGAGATATCGCTCGCCTGATCGAAGCCTTCCCCGCCGATGAGCAGTCGGGCCGTCGGACGCGAGTCGAGCGTCAGTTCCGGTTCGGTGACCTTCATCGCGATAATGCGTGGGTCGCCGATCTGGTGACCCGGCAACATCTTCATCGGGTCGTCGCACGCGGCGGCGAAAAGAAGCGCAGAGAGCGCCATGAACATCACGCGGCGCATCAGAAATCCCCCTTGAGACCGAAGAACACCATGATAGGCAGGAGCGACACCTTCTGGCGTTGCGTGTAGTCTTTGTTGTAGGCCCAGCCGACGGCGTTCTCTTGATAATAGACATTCTGCACATCGATGTAGGTGGAGAGTATCCACGACTCGAACAGCCAGTATTTGTCGAGCCGCAGATCGAGTTGGTGCCGGAGCGGCATACGATCGGGATTGACCGGGCCGCGATACTGCGGGATATAGATGTCGTTGTCGGCGTCGTACATGGTCGGGACATTGAGCAGGTCGGTGTAGGGGACGCCGGTCTGGAAGTTGAATCGCCCGCCGAGTTGCCAGTACTTGTTGAACTTGTAGGACGCGACGAGCGTGATGTTGTGGTTGATGTCCATGTCGAAGGGGCGCCACTCCGCCGGACCGCCGCCCGGTCCGATCGCGTCCCGGCGACGGCTTATCGCGAAACTGTAGGTGAGCCAGCCGAAGAAGTTGTCGGTCATCTTGTGGCGCAGGAGCAGTTCGGCTCCCGTCGCGTAGCCGATGCCTTTGTTGGCATAGATGGTCGGGTCGTTCGGGTCGGTGCGGACCACGAGGTCCCAGAACCATTTGTAGTAGCCCTGCACATCGAGATCGATGGTGTCGGTCACCTTGAATTCGATCCCGCCGATGAGGTGCATCGAATGTTCCGGTTTCAGCCCCGGAGTGCCGAACTTTTCATGTGACTCGTCGGGGGGCGGCAGTTGCGAATAGACGCCGATCGCCCCCTTGACCGTCCAGCGGTCGTCGATCTTGTAGCGCGCCATGAACCGGGGGTCGACGAAGAGATGGCCGTTGTGGGTGTCCCACATCGATGCGATGCCGGGCGAAAGCGTCAAGGACCCGGTCGATATGGTCTGCATGACCCAGAACGACGGGTTGAAATACCCGCGTATCTTGTCGTCGACCAGTTCAACGCCGAAAGGATTGTAGGAGACCTCCCCCTCCTTGGGCGGCGCGAAGAAATCGGCGTTCATGTCGTACAGACCGCCCGACAGGCGTAGACCGGCGTGGATAGTGTTCGTCTCGTTCAGTCGCCACGATATCTTCTCGTAGAGACCGAACTGGTAGTTCACGATGCCGAGATGGGCGCGCGGGCCCATGCCGCCGTCGAAACTGTTCCGGACAAAGAGCGGCGAGAAGAGCGAGGTGAACTCCTCCGCCTTGTAGGTCCATTCGGCGAGTATCTCGTAGAAACTGAGGTCGAGATTGAAGTAGTTGCTGAACCGGGCCGATTCCGCGTCGTCCTTGGTCAGCAATCGAGTGCCGTCTATGGCGCCGATGTGCATGACCTTGAGTTTGCTCCTGTTCGAGAATTTGTGCACCCACTGTGCCGACCAATCGTAGTAAAAGGGGTAGGTGACGAAGTTCGCCGCCTCGAAGATGCCCAGTTCCTGCACGAGCATGAGGTAGAGATCGATGAAGCCGCGCTTGAAAGAGACGGCGATGCTGTCCTTGTCGCCTATCGGGCCTTCGACCATCGCCGAGGTCGAAAGAAGACTGAGATTGCCGTAGCCGCCCCAGCGGTCGGTACGCGGGTCGCGCAGGTTCAGTTTGACCACGCCGCCGAGTCCGCTCACGAATTCCGGTGAGTAGCCGCCGGCGTAGAAGTCGACCGATTCGACCAGTTCGGGGTCGATGACCGATTCGAGCCCGCCGAAGTGATACATGAAGGGTATCCACTGGTCGTTGACTCGGTAGATGCTGTCCTCGGGGGCCGAGCCGCGGATGATGAGCCCGGAGCCGAAACCGTTGAACACCGAGAGACTGTTGACCCCCGGCAGATTGGTGACGACGCGCAGGACATCGCGGTTCACCCCCGGCACGGCGGTCGCTTCCTGAATGGTGATACGCTGGGCCGACACCTCGCCGGTGAGCCGTTTCTCGCGTACCACGATCTGGTAGGGATTGATGACGAGCGGTTCGACGCGGAGGGTGAGTCCCAGTTTCTCGTTCTCGTTCACCGTTATCTTGGTCTCGAATCGTTCATACCCGACCACCGGGATCACCACGCTGTATTCGCCCGGCGCGAGCTCGGTGGCGAAGTTCCCCTGCTTGTCGGTGCGGACCTCCTGCTGTTGTTCTCCCGACACCACAAAGAATACCGCGCGCGCGAGGGGTTTGCGGGTGCCGAGTTCCAGCACGGTGCCCGTGACCGCGGAAAGCCGGGGCGCCTCTGCGGGTATCGCCGGCGGCTCGGCGGGGGTCTCTATCGTTATCTCGTCTATCACCGTGTGCCCGGTGTCGGGCGCATCCTGTGCCGACAGCATAGAACCGGCAACAAGAAAAATAAAAAAGGTGACGAAAGGTCTGCTCCTCAATCGGGCCTCTTTCAAGAGAACGGGCGCTCTCTACCACAAAGGGGCGACCGAATCAATACCTTTGTTCTCGTTTCTTGCCCGGAGAAAGATAAAAAACTGGAAAATGTGGCTCCCCGCTGGTATAGCGATACGAACCTACGGAGGTCCCCATGATCACGGCTCAGGTCTCGATCTTTGCCTTCTACGCCGCTCGCGTCATACTGTATCTGCTCTTCGTCGTCTCCTTTTTCACGCTCGCCTTCTTCGTGGAGCGTCTGTTGTACTACCGGCGGACCCTGGTGCGTGATGCCGACCGTCTGCAGACGGAACTCTTCGCCGCTCCCGATCGGGCGCGGATGCTGGCGGTGCTCCATGCTGAAAAGGGGGAAGAGGCCCGCATGATAGTCGAGTCGTTCGGCGAGGGGATCGTCGGCCCCGAGGCGTTCCGGGAACTGGTCACCGCCCGGCTCATCGCGGCCCGTCAGCGTTGGGAGCGTTACACCGATTTCCTCGGGACGGTCGGATCGAACGCGCCGTTCGTCGGGCTTCTCGGCACCGTGCTCGGCATCATGAAGAGTTTCGCCGATCTCGCGGTCGCCACCAAAGGCGGCCCGCAGGCGGTCATGAGCGGCATTTCCGAGGCGCTTATCGCCACGGCGGTCGGTCTGGGCGTTGCCATCCCGGCCATTATCTTCTTCAATATCTGCAAAGGCCGCATCCGGCGCAGTTCCGCCCTCGTCGAGGCGCTTCAGGCGAGGGTCAGCGCCGGTATCAGCGAAACCGGGGAAGGAAAGTAAAAAATATCCCATAGAAATCAAGCAGTTGTTAATTGTATAAAAAAAATCCGAGAAAAGTGTTGACAAAGAAATCGCTCCTGCTATAGTCATCGAGCGTTTTTATTAGCGCACTGGTTTCGAGTTCATTGAAAACTGAGCAGCAGCAAAGAGAGAGAAAATAAGGAACCAACCCTGGTTCCTTTGAGTGTACGCTTGAGAAGTAAGGATTTAACTGGAGAGTTTGATCCTGGCTCAGGACGAACGCTGGCGGCGCGCCTAA
>JAKQHE010000019.1 GCA_029573155.1 bacterium | reverse complement strand
CCGACGACGCCGTGACCGACAACGCCGCTGCCGACACCGGCGGCGCGACCGACGAGGATGCGCTCTGGGAAGAGGAGGAGGATATCGGTTGCGGGTGCGCGCTTATCGGGTGATCTTTCCCTAGACGATGCGCGTATCGTCCGCGTCTCTCCTCGCCCGAAATAAATCTTGACTTCCTTGCCCGTGTCGGGCATATTTACTCAATGCGTTGAGCAGAAATACTCATTAGGTTGAGTAATTTATTCTGACGGAGGCGGAACATGTATCAAAGACCGTTGTTCGATAAAGTTATCAAGCGGTTAAAAGAACCGAGGAAGTTCATCCAAGTCCTCGCGGGACCGCGTCAGGTCGGCAAGACAACGCTCATAACGCAGGTATGCGAACGGCTTTCGACCCCGTATGCTTATGCATCGGCCGACGGCGCGGAGAATCACCTATGGATCGAACAACAGTGGCAGGCGGCTCGCCTCCGGCTGGCCGGATCGCCGAAAGAAGAGTTCCTGCTCGTTCTGGACGAGATCCAGAAGGTGCCGGGATGGACCGATGCCATAAAGCGTCTGTGGGATGAGGACTCGCGTGAGAAAAGGGCCATCAAACTGGTTATCCTCGGTTCTTCGCCTTTGCTCATCAAGAGTGGTCTGAGCGAGAGCCTCGGAGGTCGCTTCGAACTCATCCGGTGTACTCATTGGGGCTTTGCCGAAATGCGCGATGCGTTCGGGATCGATCTAGATCACTATCTTTTCTTCGGGGGATATCCGGGAACGGCCGGGCTCATCGGCGACGAAAAGCGGTGGCGCAGTTATGTCCGCGAAGCGCTGATAGAAACAACCATCTCGAAGGATGTCCTGCTCCTGAACCGGATAGACAAACCGGCCCTCTTGCGCACGCTGTTCCTTCTCGGAGCCGGGTATTCGGGCCGCATCCTTTCCTACACCAAGATGCAGGGGCAGTTGCAGGATGCCGGCAACACCACGACGCTGGCGCACTATCTCTCCCTCCTCGACGGGGCGGGAATGCTGACCGGCCTGGAAAAGTATGCGACACAGGGGGTGCGCCGTCGGGGATCAAGTCCCAAGTTGCAGGTGTATAACAACGCTCTTTTTTCCGCGGTGCGGGGCGATACCTTCACCGAGGTGCGCCACGACCCGGAACGGTGGGGACGCACCGTTGAATCGGCGGTGGGATCTTTTTTGCAGAACGAGGCGACCGCGCGCGACCTGAGTCTTTTTTACTGGCGCGAAAGCGACGCCGAGGTCGATTTTGTATTGACCAAGGGGGACCGTCTTGCAGCGATCGAGGTGAAAAGCGGCGCCGTGAGGGAACGCCCGGCGGGATTGGATATGTTCGTTGCCATGACGAAGAAAAAGGTCAGACCCTACCTAGTCGGAAGCGGAGGCATACCGCTTGACGAGTTCTTCTCGATCGATCTGGATGCGTTGTTCTGAGCGGAACCCCGGCCTCCTAGCATGCCCCGAGGCGACGGTCGGCGCCGGTCATCTTACACAACGCACCCGATTGTTGCTGTACTTATTGCTGAAACTCACATTGCCGTTATAGAAATTAACACCCCACGCGTAGTGGTCGTAGCCCACACGGGGCGAAGAGGACCAGAGCCAGACCGCCGCCTTGGCGTCACCAAACGCCGAGTATGTTGTGGCAAAACCGTCACAAGAGCATTTTGTGCTGTAACAACTACTATCCAGACAATCGGGATCGGAGACCTCGCATGCGCCTCCATAGGTGCTACCGGGACAGTTGATGATGACCTTTCGCAGTTCACTGATGTTCGGCAGTCGGCCTCCCATGTTTTCGCAGTGGTCCTCGGCCTCTTGCCATGTCATCTCGTTTTCCGGCAAGGGCGACCATTCGAGTCCGGCGTAGGTTTTATCGGTGACCCATACGGGGGCTGTGTCCGCATCGGACTGCTCGGTGTCAATATCGGGCTGGGAGTTGTCGGGGAGTCGATCGCTCCCGTCATCCCCGCCACAGGCGATGAGTACCACCACTATCATCATTCCCAAGATCGATCTCACGACGGCCCGCTCTCTTGTGCTCTCATTCACAACTCGCGGTCCCATCGGTCCCCGTGAAGTCGTAGAAGCCATTCCACCCCTTTGCCATCAACAGGGAGCGGAGATGTTCGCATTGGCAGGTCGGCAACTTGGGATTGTTGATGATGACCAGATCTCTCCCCAGATCGCTCCCGAATGATTCCAAGTTATAAAGTGCGGTGATGTCCATGAGATTCAGGTTCCCGGTGATCCGGATCGATTCGGTTATCGTTTTCAGATTCTCAAGTCCCGTCAGTGCTTTTAGAGAATCGTTATTATCAATGATGATGTCACCGTTGATCCCTGTGATTTTTTCAAGACCACGCGTGTCCGCAAGAATAGAATTTGAAATAAGCTGAAAGGTTCCGGTTATGGTTTCGAGATTGTCCATCCCCTCCAAAGAAGATAGGTTATGATTGTTCCCTAGAATGATCACGGCGTCTTCGCAATCTGTTCCCATGCTTTCAAGGCCCGATAAGCCCTGAAGGGAAGAAATATTTGTATTAACGATTTGTAAAACGCATCCTATTTTGTTAACATTTTCTAGCCCGGCAAGCGTGTTAAGTTGAGTTGCCGTGTATATCACAAGAGTTCCTACAGATTGCAATCCTCGAATGCCGTTCAGGTCTTTCAATGCATTCATTGTTTCTATTGAAATAGTTTGCGCTTTTTCGATATTGTGTAAGCCTTCCAGAGATTCCATGAGAGGACATCCATAAAGGTCCACTTTCCCTTTTGTCCCTGTTATGCCCGATAATGCCGATATGTCAGAAAGGGCTTTGTTCGCTTCTATATCCAAATTCCCCCCTATCCGTATCAAACTCTCCAGCCCATGCAAACTTTCCAGTTCATCGGTGTACCAGATGCGCATATCGCCGTCTATGCACCGGAGCCCCGTCAGTTTGGTGAAATCCTTGTCCCCTGTCGAATCGCTTTGCACATCCAGCGTTCCCGTCAGATAGGTGATCCCCGATAAGAGATCATAATTCCACGGGTCACCCAGTTGCGCTTTGTTATGGCGAACCTCTTCTTCCCGTTCGGCACAAGGAACATAATCGTAGTCGGGATATTCCGCAAGTTCCACGACATCGTCCCGCGTATCTTCCGGACAGGAGGCCTGCCACGATTGCGCGCCGGCAACCTCCGTTACACAACGGATACTCCCCGTGGGCGCCGTCGTAAAGTAACGACCGATGCTCGCATAGGCGAAATCTATACCCCAATAGGTAAGCGATTCACCGGGAGTCGATGTCCGGGTCCAGAACCATGTGCGATCCCCGAAAACCGAGTAACCTCCGTCCTCTCTTTTCTCGCACCCCTTGCACGATTTGTCCCAATTCTGCCACGATTCCGAAGAAACCCCTATCGCGCAAGAACCCTCCCATACAGTGTGTTCACAACCCTTTACCAAGGTGCGAAGCTCCCAAATAAACGGGAGACGACCCTCTCTAGGGCAGAAATGTGCCGCCTCCTCATAGGTGCTACAGCAGAACGGTTCGTCCCACCAAAGGAGATCCCCCCGGCGTCGCCATCCTTCACATTGAGGATCGGGACCCACGACGACATCAGCGTCCGGTACCTCGTCAAACTCGGGGACAATATCGCTCTCGGACAGGTGGTCGGTGTCGCTTGTTCCGTAAGAAGAATTGTGACAGGAAAAAGAAAAAAGAAGAGATAGAGCGAAAAGACACGAGAACGAAAACCGCACGAACGGCCAGCCGCGTGAAGGTCCGGTTCTCAAGATCGGAAGCCCCCCCTCCTAGAAATTGTTCTTCAGGAACAGGCAGGCGTCCTCTATCTTGTTGGTGCACGCCTTTTTGACGAACTTCTTGGCGTTCTCGATGTCGACGGGGCCGCCTTCGCCGGTAAAATGCATGGCGCCGACGAGGAAACAGCCATCGTTGTTGCCCAGTTCGCAGGCACGGGAGAACAGTTGGCGCGCCCGTTCCTTGTTGGCGCTCCCCTCTTCACCCTGATAGTAGTACACCGCGAGATTGAAGCAGGCGATGGATCGCTGTTTGCCGCACGCCTTTTCGTTGTAGATGCGCGCCTTGTCCTTGTTGAGGTCGCCCCCCTCGCCGTTGTACCACATGAACGCGAGCATGCCGCAGGCGTCGCCGTTGCCCCAGTCGCACGCTTTCTGCAGATATTCGCGCGCCCTCTTCTTGTTCACCGCGATCCCCTTGCCGCTCACGAGCATGCCGGCAAGCCGGTAGCACCCCTCGTGGGAGCCGTTGAAACAGGCTCGGTCGAACGCCTCGGAGGCCCGCTTGAGGTCGACCGGCTGGCCGTCCCCGTCGGTCAGCACGAGACCGAGGTTGAGGCACGCCTCGCCGTTCCCGTCGTCGCAGTAATCGAGGAAATGGTCGTACGCCTTCTTTTTGTCCACTTTGCTCGCGATGCCCTTGAGCCACATGAAGGCGCGCATGTTGCACCCGTGGGCCGCGCCGCCGCCGCACGCCTTTTCGAAGGCGTTCCGCGCCTTGGCGGTGTTGACCGGGCCGCCTTCCCCTTTGAAATACATGTCGCCGAGCAGGGCGCACGCCTCGGCGATGCCGGCGTTGCAACTCTTCTCGAAACCCTCACGGAAATTCGGCTCCTCCGGCTCCTCGGCGCACAGCGCGAGGCACAGTCCGAGCGTGAACAGGAACGCGGTGATACGCATCATGCGGGACCTCCCTGACCAGAAAGTATCTTTTTCGCCGTCTCGCGTCCATCCGACACGGCATCCTCCATCGCGTTATAGGTCCACCGGCCGTAGCGGCCGACCAGATGGACGCCGTGCCGACCGAAGATGTCCGACACCGCCGCCATGTCGTCGAAATACTCGCGGTGGAATATCACATACCCGTTCTCGATGCAGCGGTGGTCTATGAAGTCGATGTCCTCCTCGTCGTCGGCGATGATGCCCATCGCGGTAAGGAGCCGGATGCTCTCTTCCATGAGTTCATCCACGCCGCTGAACGGTCCCTGATGGGTGTACTCGACATAGAGCGAGCCGCGTCCCGCCGGCGCGAGCGGCGGATGGATGTTGCTGAAACTACCGACGCGGTACGGCAGGAAGCCCTCTTCGGGGATGTAGAACCAGTGACCGGGGTGACCCGCCGGCTTTTTGAGGGCGATATTGAGATAACTGACCGACGCCACCTGCATCCGCGCCGCGATCTCTTTCGCGGTCGGCGCAAAGGGCCCGGTCACGATGTTCAGCAGATCGCGCAGGGGTATCGAACTGACCAGATGACGATAGCGTACCTGTTCGCCGCCATCAAGGGTGACGATGCGATTCTCGATATCCAGCGCCGTCGGCCGGGCGTTGAAGAGATACCTCGCGGCGTCGGTGCGGGCGAAGAAGCGCTTCGGGAATTCGCCGATGCCCCCCTGCGCCGGATAGAAGAATGACGCATTGTAGCCCACCTTCCGGTCGGGCGCGGTGACCGCCCCCTCTATGACCTCGGCGAGCGTCGGCTTCGGGACATAGCGGTCGCACCAGTGCGACGCCATCTGTTTCGGGTGGACGGTGTAGAGTTTCGAATTGTAGGGTATCATGAAATGCTTCGCTATGCCCTCGCCGAGATAGGCCATGCACCACTCGTAAAAATTCTCCCGCGCCCTGCTCTTGTCGGTGTCGCGCAGGGCTTTCACGAAGCCGGCGACACACTCCCGGACGACCTGCGGCGGCAACCCGTAGGTGTTCGATTGGAACGGGTAGAGCGTGTAGACGCCGTGCGAGAATATATGGGTCTTCCGCTCGATGCGGACGCGATCGTCGGGGAACAGGTCGCTGAAAAGGGTGCGGTTCTCCTCGCGCGCGAGGTGGAGCCAGTGGCCGGTCTGATCGAAGGTGAAGCCGCCGGTATGTTCCGAGGTGCACAGCCCGCCGGGATGGTCGCTCTTTTCGATGACGAGATGGTCGCGGTCACCGAGATGGTATGCGGTCGAGATGCCCGCAAGCCCCGCACCGAGGATGAGCGTCCCCTTCTCCCGCATGACCTTCCCGCTAGAAGGAGTTCTTGATATTGAACTCGAACATATAGACCGGGTCGCCCGGCCGCGGCGTGATGGGGAAGCCCCATTCGAACGAGAGCGGCGCGATCGGCGTGACCCAGCGGATGCCGAACCCGGCGCTCCAGAACATCGCGAGCGGCAGGTGGTATTTATTGCGCCCCGGGTTGTCGATGTAGAACAGGTTCTCGTCCTCGTTGAAGGTGTTGCCGACATCGAGGAACGCGACGAGATTGAGCCGCATCTCCTTGAGTATCGGCACCTCAAGTTCGTTGTTGATGATGATCTGCTTGTCGCCGCCTATGGTATAGGGGAACAGGCTGCTCGTCGGGTCCGACGGCGATTCGGCGACGCGCAACTCCTCGCTGGGGCCGATGGAGTTGTAGGAATAACCGCGTATCGAGAATATGCCGCCGAGCCGATACCGCTCCGAGACCGGCAGGCGGTTGCCCGAGAAGTCCTTTTTCCAACTGGTGAGGAGATTGACCTTGTAGACGAGGTTCCAGAAGAGGCGCTGGTACCAGCGGAAATTGAAGTCGAGCGTCAGTATGTCGTCGTCGGAGCCGAGGAACCGCGGCCCCATCTCGGTGCTGAAACTGGAATAGAACCCCTTGGTCGGGAACATCCGGTCGTCGCGCGAATCCCAGGTCAGCCGGGCGAGGAGTGAACTGGTGAGCATGTCGCGGAACAGGAAGTTCATCTGGTTCTTGGCACCCCCCTTGAGCCACACCTTGTCGATGCGGTACCCGCCCGATATCGAAAGGTTGTCGGTCAGCGGATAGCCGAAGATGAGACTGTAGCCGAGCCGGTTGTCCTCGTAGTCGGCGTAGTAGGAGGAATTAAGGGAGGAGTAATCGAACTTGACGAAGTAGAAACTGGTGTTCAGGAACACATCGTAGTCGAAGAAATAGGGCTCGAACAGGGAGAGATTCACCTCCTGCCGCATCGCCGAGAACTGCGACACGAGACTGAGCGTCTGCCCGTAGCCGAGGAAGTTGTTCTGATCTATCCGCGCATTGAACACGAACGATTCGAACGAACTGAAGCCGGCGCCGACATTGAAGGTGCCGCTCTTGCGCTCCTTGACCTTGACGATGACCCGCACGAGATCTGGCTGCGAGCCCTCCTTGAGCGTTATGGTGACCTCGTCGTAAAAGCCGGTGCGTTTGATGAGCAATTCGCTCCGTTTCTGCCCCGTGTAGGTGTAAAGTTCCCCCTCGTACAGACGCATCTCGCGCCTGACGACCTTGTCGCGCGAGCGGTCGTTGCCCGTAATCTCGATGCGTTCGACATTGCATTTGTTGCCCTTCTGGATGCGGTAGGTGACATCGAGCGTCTTGTCGGGTTCTATCGGGGCGCGGTCGGGCAGCACCGTCACGAACGGGAACCCCTCGTCGCCGTAGAAGGTCTTGAGCGCCTCGATGTCGGCGATG
>JAKQHE010000140.1 GCA_029573155.1 bacterium | reverse complement strand
CGACGGCGTTTCATGGGCAAAGGTCGGCGATTGGCAGCCGGTCGTCTCGGCTCCTCCGGGCGGGTACTGCGAGCCGCTCGGCGACGGGCTGTACGGGCCGGTCGCGGCGCCGGTCGGCGACCGGTTGATCGCGCTCGGCGGCCACTTCCACGATTCGTGCTATTTCCAAGCGTCGCTCCCCGGCTATTCGGTCGGCTGGTCCCAATACTACTACGCCGACACCTACACGACCTATGCGACCTTCCGCGCCGGATCCTTTTCTTCGCACGCGATACCCGATATCGACATCAACAATACCTGGTATCGCGTGTTCGGGTCGTATGGCGCCGCCGTGCCGTTCGACGGGGACCTGTGGGTATTCGCCGGACAGTGGCAGAACAGCGACACGGTCCAGCAGGATATCGGTCCCGGCGCGGGACCGCCGCAGGTCTGGCCGGGCGGCCTGACGCCGCTTCCCGGCATCGCGGTCACCGCCGACGGCATCCACTGGGAACCGGCGCCGCGCAGACTGCCGCTGTCGCAGATGTACGGGTTCGGCGCGGCGAGTTTCAACGACGCCGTCTGGCTGATCGGCGGCAACGGCGGCAACGCGATATGGCGCGGGTCGTATGTCTCTCTGCCGGGGGGCGATCCGGAGGCCGAATGCATCCTCGGCGCCTATCCGGGAGGGTCCCTTGCGGTAGATTCGAACGAGGGTGCGGAACTTTTGAGAGGATACACCTCCGCGAAAACCCTCTATGTGCAAGGTTCCAAGGTCTCCGATCTTTCGGCGCTCCATTGTCTGAAAGAGGTCGAAGATCTGTACTGGGGATCGCAGATGGGCCCCGGCGACGACCCGGCCGTGACGGCATTCTTGGGCTTGACCGGACTCGAAACGATAACTTCCCGCCTGTATGCGTATTATACCTCTCTTTCCTCGCTCAGTGATTTTCCCGCTCTCCGCCTCATCGGTAAGGAGGCGATCGTTTACTATGGCACCGCGGAAACCTTCACGATCGATATGCTGACCGTCGCGGTGCCTGAACTCACCATCGCAGGGAGCGACACGCTGGCCACCATCGACCTGCAAAGAGCGAATGCCGGTTCTACCATCAAAGTGAACGGGAACACGGCGTTACGAACGATACTATGGCCGCTTCTCGAAGAGGTAAGGTCCGTTTCGTTTTATAACAACCCTCTTTTGGAGACGATAACGCTCCCCTCTTTGCGGTCTATCGAATCTCTGGGACTGCAGGATAACCCCGTGCTGGTATCGATAGAGGGCTTTCCCGATGTTGTTTCTCTCCCCATGCTGACCATCAACGACTGCCCGGCTATCGAGAATTTTGAACTTACCTCTCGCTTGACGACCGTGCCCTACCTCTATGTGAAAGGCGATTATGACATCGGTATGCCCCCGTTGTTCCCCGCGCTTACCTCGGTCGATGATACCCTGTTGCTTTCGGGGATATTCCCCGTCGAAATGGGAACTTTTCTCGCCCCGCAGGCGACCGTCGCGGCGCTCAGGATAGACCATCTCTCCGGCCCGCCCGATCTTTCGTTCCTTGCGGGGGCCCGCGTCGGCGCTTTTTACTGCTACTACTGCAAGATGCCCGACCTGACGGGTATCGTCGCGCAGGAGGAGATGAGTTACCTCTACATCAAAGACAGCGACTTTTTCACCAGTCTCGCCCCGCTCGCCGACCTGCGCCGGGTGACCAATGAACTTTATCTTTTCAGCAACACCGCGCTGGCCGATATCGCGCCGCTCATGGCGGTCGAAGAGGTCCCGGCGACACTCTCTTTCCTCATTAAGGTCAACCCCGCCCTCTCTTCGGCCGATGTCCAGCGGGTCGTCGACCATTTCGTACAGGACCTCGGGCTTCCGCCGGAACAGGTCGATGTCGGGTACAACTGCGATGCCTGCCCGCCGCTGATCCCCTGAAGTCATCTCTTTACTTTCCCCGTCCGTTCGGCTATCATCGGAAGGTCTTCCCCGGTTTTTTTAAGGAGATATCGTCATGGAACGCCTCGCCCTGCTCCTTTTCATCGCCGCGCTCGGCCTCTGCGGTGCCTGCGAGAACAGCACGATGAAACTGGTCGATGCCGACACCGCGCAGAACGACACCGCGGCGGTGACCGACGACGATACGGCGCAAAGCGACGAGGTGAATAACGAAGCGAACGACGGGACAGGGGACGAAGACCTGACCCCCTCCGACGGGATACTGCCGGATGAGGACGACCTGTTGCCCGACGGCGACGGACAGCCCTGCGTCGGC
>JAKQHE010000136.1 GCA_029573155.1 bacterium | reverse complement strand
GTGGCGCGCGCGGTCGCCTCGGCGAGCGTGTCGCCACGGGCGGTCACCATTAGGACGCGGCCCCCGATGGCTATCAGCCGGCCGTTCGGGTCACGCGCGGTGCCGGCGTGGAACACCGTGACGGCTGGGTCGACAGCGTCGAGTCCCGTTATGGGCAGACCGCGCCGGTACGATCCGGGATAGCCGCCCGAGGCGACCACGACGGTCGCCGAGGCGCCGGGATGCCACGAGAGCGCGGGCAGTGAGCCGAGCGAGCCGTTCGCGACGGCGCGCAGGTAGGGGACGAGGTCGTCCTCGAGAAGATAGAGGAGCGCCTCGGTCTCGGGATCGCCGAACCGGACATTGTATTCGAGCACGAACGGGTCCCCGTTCACGATCATGAGCCCGATGTAGAGGATGCCGCGGTAGGGGATGCCGTGTTTGGCGAGCGTGGCAAGCAGTGGCTTGATGATCCGCTCCTCGCAACGGGTGGTGAGCGAGGCGGTGCCGATGCTCACCGGCGCGTAGGAGCCCATGCCGCCGGTGTTGGGACCGGTGTCTCCCTCGCCGGCCCGCTTGTGGTCCTGCGCGAAGGTGAACGGGCGCCACGAGACCCCGTCGGTGAGTATGAGGAGCGACAACTCTTCGCCGCTCAGGAACTCCTCGATGATGACCTCTTTCCCCGCCTCCTTGAAGCGCCCCTCCATGAGTTCGCGAAGTTCCTTCTCGGCGCTTTCAGGGTCTTCCGCGATGACAACTCCTTTTCCCTCGGCCAGGCCGTCGGCCTTGAGAACGAGCGGGTAGCGTGCGGTCGATCGGATCAGCCGCAGACCGGTGTCGAGGTCCCGCACTGCGGCGTAGCGCGCGGTCGGTATGCCCGCCTCCTTCATGATCTGTTTCGCGAACGCCTTGGACGATTCGAGCCGCGCGGCGGCGGCGGTGACGCCGAATAGCGGAAGCCCCGCCTCGGCGAACCGATCGGCGATACCGAGCGCGAGATATTTCTCGGGGCCGACGACCGTCAGGTCGATGTGCATCCGTTCCGCGTAATCGCAGATGGTCTCGGGGAGATCATCGAGCAGTTTCGGTATCCGCGCGACCTCGGCGATGCCGGCGTTCCCGGGGAACGCATGCAGTTCGGTGACCGCCGGGCTCTGAGCTATCTTCCAGCACAGCGCGTGTTCGCGGCCGCCGCCGCCGACGACGAGGATCTTCATGTTCGCCTCCTAGAGGTGTCTGAAACTCCGGATACCGGTGAAGGCCATCGCGATGCCGTGCTCATCACACGCGGCGATGACCTCTTCGTCGCGGACCGATCCGCCGGGCTGGACGATCGCCCGTATCCCTTTGGACGCGGCGAGGTCTATCGAGTCGCGGAACGGGAAGAACGCGTCGCTCGCGAGAGCGAGTCCCGCGATATCGCGGCGCGTCTTGCGGACCGCGATCTCAAGCGCATCGATGCGCGACATCTGCCCCGCGCCGACGCCGACCAGTTCGTTGGCGGTCGTGAGCGCGACGGCGTTCGATTTTATGTGCTTGACGATGCGTTGACCGAAGAGCATCATCCTTTTTTCCTCCTCGGTCGGTGCACGGCGGGTGACGATACGCAGGTCGTCCGGGCCGATGACGCGGCGGTCGGCGTCCTCGACGAGCAGACCGCCCGATATCTTCTTGAACTCGTGGTCGTACGGGATGTCGCGGCGCGGCGCGCCCAGTTCGATGATCCGCAGGTTCTTTTTGCGGCGCAGGATCTCGAGCGCCGCCTCGTCGAATGCGGGGGCGACGATCGCCTCGACGAAGAGTTTCGACAGGAGCGTCGCGGTCGCCACATCGACCGGCCGGTTGAACCCGATGATGGAGCCGAAGGCCGACACCGGATCGCACGCAAGCGCGCGCTCGTAGGCCTCGGCGATGGTCGCACCGCGGGCCGCCCCGCAGGGGTTGGTGTGCTTGAGGATGGCGCAGGCCGGCTCGTCGAGGTCGAACACGAGGTTCTTGGCCGCCTCGAGATCGAGATAGTTATTGAACGACAGTTCCTTGCCGCCCAGTTGCCTTGCGGTCGCGATGGTGCCGGCGACGGCCGGCGTGTCGAGGTAGAGTGTACCGCGCTGGTGTGGATTCTCGCCGTACCGCAAGGTCTCTTTGCGCGAGAATTGGATCGTCATGATGTCGCTGCCCGACAGCCACGCGGCGACCGCGCCGTCGTACCGGGCGGTCAGCGCGAAGGCCTTCGTCGCGAGCGCACGGCGGGTCTCCGGGGTCGTCGTGCCGCCGTTGTTCTTCAGTTCCTCGAGCACCGTCGGGTAGTCGTCGGGCGAGGTGACCACCGTCACGGCCGCGTGGTTCTTCGCCGCCGAGCGGATCATCGAGGGGCCGCCGATATCTATGTTCTCGACGATCTCGGCGGGAGACGCGCCGCGGGCGACCGTCTCCTCGAACGGGTAGAGGTTGACGACAACGAGGTCGAACAGCGCGATGCCGTGCCTGACCGTCTCGGCCAGATGCGCCGGATCGTCCCGTTTGGCAAGTATGCCGCCGTGAATGAGCGGGTGGAGCGTTTTGACACGTCCGCCGAGCATCTCGGGGAATTTGGTGTGATCCTCGATGCGGCGCGCCGGGATGCGTTCCTTTTCCAAAAGCGCGAAGGTACCGCCCGAGGCGAATATGGTGATGCCCTGTGCCGCGAGTCCCGCGGCGAACTCGGCGATACCCCGTTTGTCGTGGACGCTGATGATGGCGTTGCGTTCGGTGGTCATGCGCCTCTCCATGAAAGAGCCGGCCCCGCGCAGGCTCTCTTCGTCGGC
>JAKQHE010000015.1 GCA_029573155.1 bacterium | reverse complement strand
CCGAGGCGCTGGCGCGCTACAAGGCGGGATCGCTTGTCGAGGCGAAGTCGGCCGATGTGAACGGCCACTGGTAGTAAAAAAATGATCATAGCGGTCGCTTCGGGGAAGGGAGGGACCGGGAAGACAACCGTCGCGGTGAATCTGGCGCGGTCGCTCGATCGGCCGGTGCATCTGTTGGACTGCGATGTCGAAGAACCGAACGCGAACCTGTTCCTGCACGGTGCTTCGGAGCGGACCGAGGAGGTCACCCTTCCGGTGCCGGTCGTCGATACGGCCAAATGCGACGGCTGTAATGAGTGCGGCCGGTTCTGTCAGTACCACGCGATCGCCTCGTTCGGGTCGCAGGCGCTCGTATTCCCCGAACTCTGCCACGGATGCGGCGGTTGTATGCTTGTCTGCCCGCACGGCGCCATCACCGAAACGCCGCGTCGCATCGGTGTCGTTGAAATGGCGCGGTCGGGCGAGGTCACGGCCCTTACGGGGCGGCTCGATGTCGGGGTGGCGCTCGCGCCGCCGCTCATTCGGGCGCTCACCCGGCGCATCGTGCCGGAGACGACGACGATACTCGACGCGCCGCCGGGGACCTCGTGCTCCGTCGTGACGACCGTCCGAAGCGCCGACGCGGTGGTGCTCGTCACCGAGCCGACCCCCTTCGGCCTGCACGATCTGACGCTCGCCGTCGATACGGTGCGGGCGCTCGGTGTCCCGTTCGGGGTGGTGGTCAACCGCGTCGGGGTGGGCGACGGTCGCGTCCACGCCTACTGCGCGGCGGAGCGGATACCGGTCCTGCTCGACATTTCCGATGACCGACGGATCGCCGAGGTCTATTCGAGCGGCCGGATGATGGTCGAGGCGCTCCCCGAATACCGGGCGCTTTTCGGCGAACTGTGGCACGCCGTCGAAAAACTCGCGGCGAAGAAAAAAGGTTCGCGGGAGGCGGTGCGATGAAGGAACTGGTAGTGATAAGCGGCAAGGGGGGGACGGGGAAGACGAGCATCGCGGCGGCGCTGGCGCTGCTTGCCGAAAGGCCGGTCGTCGCCGACTGCGATGTCGACGCGGCCGATCTCCATCTGCTCCTCGCGCCGGAGGTGAAGGAGCGGCATGAATTCATCAGCGGTCACGAGGCGGTCATCCGCGCCGCCGACTGCACCGGCTGCGGGAAGTGCGCCGAACGCTGCCGGTTCGACGCGATAGAAAAGAGAGTGGGGGCCGACGGTCGGACCGACTACAAGGTCGATCCGGTCGCCTGCGAAGGGTGTGGTGTCTGCGTCCGGTTCTGTCCGGCGCATGCTATCGATTCCCCCGATAGTTTCTGCGGCGAATGGATGGTGTCGGAGACGCGCATCGGCCCGATGGTCCATGCGCGGCTGGCCGCCGCCGCTGAGAATTCGGGGAAACTGGTGTCGCTCGTGCGGAAAGAGGCGCGTCGCGTAGCCGAAGAACAGGGCCGCGAACTCATCATCGTCGACGGACCGCCCGGCATCGGGTGTCCGGTCATTGCGTCGCTTACCGGCGCGCATTGGGTGCTCGTGGTGACCGAGCCGACCGTATCGGGGGAACACGACATGGCGCGGGTGCTGGAACTCGCGGCTCATTTCGGGATACCGGCGGCGGTCTGCGTCAACAAGTACGATATCAATCTCGACGCGGCGGTCAGGATAGAGAGCGTTGCGCGGGACAAGGGGGCGTTCATCGTGGGGCGGATACCCTACGATCGCGCCGTCACCGAGGCGCAGATACTGGGTAAAAGCGTCGTCGAGACGGGCGGTCCGGCGGCGGAGGCGATACAACGGTTGTGGGGTCCATTGAAGCGATCGCTTGACATTATGAGCATAAGTGCATAACATGACCCCCGTGACCTTGAATTTGGAGTAGTGGAGTCTTCACATGACATTGTTTCTCATCATCGTGTTCACTGTTGCGGGCTCGCTTGGTTCGGTCGGTGTGGCGGGGCTCGTACTACTCTTTAAGGAGCGCCAACTTGCAAACCTTACGGGTGCGCTCATTCCTTACGCCATCGGGGCCCTGCTCGGTGCCGCATTCTTCGGGATGATCCCGCACGCCATGGAGCATCTCCCGAGTGATCGGGTCCTGCCGACGGTGCTCTTCGGCATCATGGGGTTCTATCTGCTTGAGAAGGTGACGCTTTGGCGCCACTGTCACGAGCATGATCATCCATGCCCCGTGCATACCCGCGCCGGCTCGATGATCCTGATAGGCGACGCGTTCCACAATTTCGTGGACGGGGTGGCGATCGGGGCCGCCTTCCTTGCTTCGATCCCGGTCGGCATCACCACGGCGGTCGCCGTCATCGCCCATGAGGTGCCGCAGGAGGTCGGCGATTTCGCCATCCTCCTCGAGAACGGCTACTCCCGCCCCCGCGCCCTCGCCTACAATCTGCTTTCGAGCGCCGTCTCGCTGCCGGGCGCCCTCGCCGCCTATTATCTCCTTCCGCTCGTGTCGTCGGTCGTTCCATATCTCCTGGCGATCGCGGCGGCCAGTTTCCTCTACATCGCGCTCGCCGATCTTGTCCCGGGGCGGCGCGTCGCCGGCGGAGTGAAGAGCCTTCTCTGGGAGATCCCGCTCATTTTGACCGGCATGCTTACCGTTGTTGTGATAGGGGAGGTCATCGGTCACTGATGCCGCGCCCGAGAAAATGCCGCCGGGTGGGTCGTCCGCCCGCCTTCGTCCGTTTCAAGCCGCAGGGGATACCGTTCCGTAGCCTGCGCAAGGTGACCCTCTCGCTCGATGAGTTCGAGGCGATACGGCTCGCCGACCACGAAGGGCTGGAGCACGCGTCGGCGGCCGAACGGATGAACATCTCGCGGCCGACCTTCACGCGACTCATCGAGACGGCGCGCCGCAAACTGGCGCAGGCCATTGTCGAGGGGGCGGCGCTGGTGATCGAGGGCGGCGCGGTCGATGTCGAGGGCGATTTCTGTCGCTGTCCGCGGTGCGGCGGGGTGCGGGAACACCGGCACGGCGGCCACCGTGAGCGCTGTGGTTACTGTGGGACGGAACACGAATGCAACGATACCAAACCTATCACCGAGGAGGAACGGTCATGAAAGTATGCTTTCCCGTAGAAGAGAACAAAGGACTCGACAGCATCGTCTACAACCACTTCGGTTCTGCGCCGCTGTTCGTGAATGTCGAT
The DNA here is from genome assembly GCA_029573155.1 of bacterium. GTDB lineage: Bacteria > UBP6 > UBA1177 > UBA1177 > JAKLFG01 > JAKLFG01. Next base: position 6,522 of record JAKQHE010000015.1, on the reverse strand, counting down.
GTTGATACGCTCGCGGTCGAGGTGCTTCAGAACAGCGACCAGCATCATGATCACGGCATGTGCCATCCGTTACAGGCGTTGGCGGGCCACGAGATAGACATCGTCGTGCTCGGCGGCATCGGCGCAGGGGCGCTTTCGAAACTCAACGCGGCAGGTATCGCCGTGTACAAGACCGGCGCTGCGACGGTGAAGGAGAATGTCGAACTGGTCAAGCAGAAACGGCTCTCGCTCATGAGCGGCACCTGCGGCGGTCACGGTCACGGCGGTGGGTGCGGCCACTAGGAGAATGTCATGCGGATAGTATTGCAGGGTCTTGAGCGGTCGTTCACCGACCCGTCGGGGAACCGGCGGCGCGTCATCGCCGGCGTCTCGGCCGACATCGCGCCGGGGGCGCTGGTGGCGGTCACGGGGCCGTCGGGCGCCGGTAAGACAACCTTTTTCAATCTGATATCGGGACTTCTTTTGCCCGACAGCGGTACGATAACGGCCGGAGGGATCGAACTCGCGAAACTCTCCGAACGCGATCGCGACCGGTGGCGCGCGAAGGAGGTCGGTTACATATTCCAGACATTCAACCTGCTTTCCGATCTCACCATTATCGACAATGCCGTTCTGCCCCACATCCTCATTGGGAGCGGTGCGAAAGGCGATCTTGAAAAGCGCGCCGAAGCGTCGCTGGCGACGCTCGGTATCGGCGATCATCTGCGCAAATATCCGCATCAACTTTCGGTCGGTCAACGCCAGCGGGTCGCCGTGGCACGGGCACTCCTCGCCTCGCCGCGTCTCATCATCGCCGACGAGCCGACCGCCAACCTCGATGACGCTTCGGCGCGTATCGTGGCCGACGCGATACTTGCCTTGCGGGGGCGCTCCACCATTTTTATCGCTTCGCACGATGGCCGTTTCGGCGCGGTGAAGCCCGATCTCACCATCGCCCTTGGCGGGGAGGCGGGCCATGCGTAAGATGCATGCTCTTTTGACGCTGATATTCGCATCTCTCCGGGGGCGGCTCTTCGCGACGACCGTTTCCATTCTCGCCGTCGCCGTCGCGCTCGCCGTGGTCGCCGTCACCGGCATTGTATCGTTCGCGATAGCCAAGCAGGCCTTCGAGTCGGGTCGCAAGTATCCGCTCATCGTTGCCGCCGAAGGGTCGAGCGAGACGCAGATCATCCTTTCGACCATCTTCCACATCGACAAGCCGCGCGGCAAGATACCGTTCGAGACCTACGAAACGCTCAAGAAGGACCCGCGCGTCACGGCCGTCTTTCCCATCGCCGCCGCCGATTCGGTCGGCGTGTTCCCGATCATCGGGACCGACGGCGCCTTTGTCGCCGACCTCGGTGTCGGCTACCGCGGCGACATCGCGCTTGCCGACCCGCACGATGCGGTGCTCGGCGCGACGGTGGCGCGGCAACTGCTGATGGATGTCGGGACCGAATTCACCGGCACCCACGGGATGGGTGGTTCGGCCGACGAGGCGCACGAACACGCCGATCACACCTATATCGTCAAGGGAATTCTGGATCCGACCGGCGGCCCGGAGGATGCGGCGGTCTATACCTCCTACAAGGCGGTGTGGGAAATTCATGGGGAAAAGGGACACAAGGGACATGAAGGACATAAGGGACAGGGGGAAGAGAAAGAAGATCACGATGCCCATCACGATCATGTCCCTTCAGTCCCTGAATCTGACCACGACCACGACCGTTATCATCTCAGCGATGGTATGCTGACCGCCGTGCTGGCGCGCACCGGCAATCCGGTGCAGGTATTCGACCTGCAGCAGGAGTACAGCAAGCCGGGGCTTACCGCCGTCAACACCGCCGGCGCGGTCCGGTCGTTCCAGAAATACTTCAACACGGCGGGGCTCGTCGCGACCTTCTTTGCGGGGCTGACGCTTCTCATCGCCGCGGCGCTCATACTTGCCATAACGCTGATGGCGCTCGATGCGCGGCGGAGGGAGTTGGCGCTTTTGCGCATACTCGGCATCGGCCGCGGAATGATCGCCGTGCTCATCATGCTCGAAACGCTCATCGTCACGGTGACCGGCGTCGTTATCGGCTTCCTGCTGGGGCATGGTATCCCGTCGCTGTTCGCCGCCGATATCTCGCGATGGGTCGGCGCATCCGTCGAGCCATGGCACATCGGTGCGAACGAACTGCCGGCCATTATCGGGGCGCTCCTGCTCGGGCAGGCGGTCGCACTCATCGCGATGCTCCGCGCGTACCGCATGGACCTCGTCGAGGAAAGCGGGAAGAATTGACCCGCGCCCCATCGAATTAAATTGAATTTCTCCGTGAAGCGTATATGATTCCGCCGTTGTGTGTTGACTTACCTTTTTTGGAGGACACGATGACCACGCAGTATGTTTATTTCTTCGGCCCCGACGGTTCCGAGGGGAACGCCACGATGAAGAATGCCCTCGGCGGCAAAGGCGCCAACCTCGCCGAGATGTCGAACTTGGGTATACCGGTACCGGCCGGCTTCACCATCTCGACCGATATGTGCACCGTCTACTATAAGATGGACCGGAAATATCCGCCCGAACTCAAGAAACAGGTCGCGGAGAATCTGGCGAAGATAGAAAAGGTGATGGGGAAGAAGTTCGGTTCGACCCGCAACCCGCTTCTCGTGTCGGTCCGCTCGGGCGCCCGCGCCTCGATGCCCGGCATGATGGACACCATCCTCAATCTCGGGCTCAACGAGGAGACGCTCAAGGGGCTCATCCGTAAACCGGGCGACGAGCGGTTCGCGTGGGATTCCTACCGCCGTTTCATCCAGATGTACGGCGATGTCGTCATGGGTCTCAAGCCGGAGAACAAGGACGAGGAGGACCCCTTCGAGGTCGTGATGCACGAACTCAAGAAAGAGCGCAAGGCTAAACAGGATCTTGATCTGACCACCGCCGATCTCAAGGAACTGGTCAAGCGCTACAAGGCGATGATAAAGCGGAAACTCAAAAAGGATTTCCCGACCGACCCCGAGGAGCAACTGTGGGGCGCCATCAACGCGGTGTTCGGCTCGTGGATGAATGACCGCGCCATCCGGTATCGCAAGATGAATGAGATCCCCGACGAGTGGGGGACCGCGGTCAATGTGCAGGCGATGGTGTTCGGCAATATGGGCGCCGACTGCGCCACCGGTGTCGCCTTCACCCGCAATCCGGCGACCGGCGAGAACAAATTCTTCGGCGAATACCTCATAAACGCACAGGGAGAGGATGTCGTCGCCGGTATCCGTACCCCGCAACAGGTCACGCTCGAAGGTTCCCGGAAGTGGGCCGTCGAGAACGGCATACCCGAAAAGGTCCGCAAAACGCAGTATCCCTCGCTCGAGGAGTATATGCCCGACACCTACAAGCAACTCGTCGCGATCTATACGAAACTCGAGAAGCACTACCGCGACATGCAGGACATCGAGTTCACGATAGAGGGGCGCAAACTCTATATGCTCCAGACCCGTAACGGCAAGCGGACCGCGGCGGCGGCGGTCAAGATCGCCGTCGACATGGTGAAGGAAGGACTCATCGACCGCGACGAGGCGCTCCTGCGCGTGAAACCGGCCGACCTCGACCAACTGCTCCACCCGCAGTTCATCAAGGCCGAGAAGGGTAAAGGCAAGATGATCGCTCGCGGTCTCCCGGCGAGCCCCGGCGCGGCGACCGGTCGGGTGGTGTTCAACGCCGAGGATGCCGAGAAATGGACCGAGAAGAAGGAAAAGGTCATCCTCGTCCGCATCGAGACCAGCCCCGAGGACATCGGCGGCATGGCGGTGGCGCAGGGTATCCTCACGGCCCGCGGCGGCATGACGAGCCACGCGGCGGTCGTGGCGCGCGGCATGGGCAAATGCTGTGTCGCCGGCTGCGGCGCTCTGCAGATAGATTACAAGGCGCGGACCCTCAAGGCCGACAAGGTGACGGTGAAAGAGGGCGACTGGATATCGCTCGACGGCTCGACCGGCGAGGTCTTCCTCGGCCAGATAAAGACCGAGGCGCCCAAGTTCGAAGGCGAGTTCGGCGTGCTGATGGGCTGGGCCGATGCGCGGCGCACTCTCAAGGTCCGCACCAATGCCGACACCCCGCACGATTCGACCGTGGCGCGCAACTTCGGCGCCGAAGGGATCGGGCTGACCCGCACCGAACACATGTTCTTCGAAGGCGACCGCATCCTCGCGGTCCGCGAGATGATACTGGCCGATGACGAGCAGGGCCGCCGGAAGGCGCTCGCGAAACTCATCAAGCACCAGCGCGACGATTTCTACGGCATCTTCAAGGCGATGCGCGGCCTGCCGGTCACCATCCGCCTGCTCGATCCGCCGCTCCACGAGTTCCTGCCGCAGGAACTCCCGGCGCAGAAGGAAATGGCGCAGACCATGAAGATATCACTGAAACAGGTGCAGGAGAAGGTCGAGGAACTTCACGAGTTCAACCCGATGCTCGGTCACCGTGGCTGTCGTCTGGGCATCACCTATCCCGAGATATCGGAGATGCAGGCGCGCGCCATCTTCGAGGCGGCGTGCGATCTCGCGAAGGAAAAGGTGCAGGTCCTGCCCGAGGTCATGATACCGCTCGTCGGCGACAAGAAGGAATATCTCCATCAGGCCGACATCATCGTGAAGACCGCCGAAAAGGTCTTCGCCGAGAAGAAGATAAAGATCAACTACATGGTCGGCACGATGATAGAGGTCCCGCGCGGCGCGGTGACCGCCGATGAGATCGCGCAGAGCGCCGAGTTCTTCTCGTTCGGCACCAACGACCTCACCCAGATGACGCTCGGCTTCTCGCGAGACGACGCGGGTCGTTTCATCAAGGTCTATATCGACGGCAAGATACTCGAAAAGGACCCGTTCCAGTCGATAGATCAGACCGGTGTCGGTCAACTGGTCGCTATGGCGTGCGAGAAGGGGCGCAAGACCCGCCCGAACCTCAAACTCGGCGTCTGCGGCGAACACGGCGGCGACCCCGATTCGATAGACTTCTTCCACCGCGTCGGGCTCAACTATGTCTCCTGTTCACCCTACCGCGTACCGATAGCGCGCCTCGCGGCGGCGCAGGCGGCCATCAAGCACGACAAGGTGCGGATGGTCAAAGAGGCGGTCAAGAAGGGGGCCGAAACGATGGGCTCGCGCTTCTTCGCGACCGTCAAGACCGCCGGCGCAAAGGCTGAGGTGCTGGGCAAAAAGGCGAAGATAGTCGCCCGGCGCACCGGAAAGAATGTAGAGCGGAAACTTAAGAAGAAGTAAGCCGTTCCAGCCGTTTCTTCACGCTTTCGGCGTGAAGTTCCTCCTGCCGCATGAGTTCTTCGAAGAGTTTCACCATATCGGGGCCGAGGTCGGTGAGGGCCAGCATCGTCTGGTAGAACTGCCGGGTGTTGAGTTCTCGCTGGTGGGCGATGGTCAGTATCTCGCGCGGCGTCGAACGGGGTGATGCCTTTCCGTGGACGATGAGCCGTTCGAGCGTGCCGGCAGGTGCCGGTATCGTGTGGCCGGGACCGAGTGTCTTGAGAAGCGCACGGACATTGTTGAGATGTCCTTTCTCCTGTTCAGCGAGGTCTTGGCAGAGCTCTTTGAGTTCCTTGTCGGTCATTGCCTCCGATGCGAGCGAATAGAAGGCAAAACTCTCGGTCTCTATCTTTGCGGCGTGTTCGAGGATGTCGCGGGTGGTCAGTTCCTTCATTTCGTTCCTCCTTCACGCAGGTAGCGGTCGATGCCGACGGCGGCGGCGTGGCCGTTGGCGATGCCGTGTATCACATCGGGGCCCTGCACGATGTCGCCGCCGGCGTAGAGCCACGGCACGCTCGTGCGGAAATGACGGTCGACCTTCGGGCGGCCCCGTTCGAATACGATCTGGTCCTTGAGGTCGTCGGGCAGGTAGGAGAGGTCCATCCCCTGACCGATCGATTCGACCACCATCGCGCCGCTGACCGCGATCTCGTCGTTATTGTCGAAGCGCGGGGCGAAGCGGCCGTTCTCGTCGAATACCGACAGACACCGGACGAAGCGGGCCCCCGTCACGCGGTCGCCGTCGGTCTCGATGCGGGTCGGTCCGTAGCCGGGACGAAGGATCACCCCCTCTTCGCGCGATTCGACGATCTCCTCGCGGTCGGCCGGCATGATATCCTCGGTCTCAAGGCAGAGGAGCGTCACGCCCACTTTGCCGTATTTCTTGGTCTGTAGGCGGGCGATCGTCCGGGCGATGTCCATCGCGACATTGCCGCCGCCGATGACGATGGCCTCACCGGGGCAGTAGATCTCTGCGCCGAGCGTCACGCGGCGCAACAGGTCGATCGCCTGAAAGACCTTGGGATGGTCGGCGCCGGGGACCTTGGTCGAGCGGCCGAGGTGGAGGCCGGTCGAGATGAAGACGCTGTCGAATCTCTTACGCAGATCGTCGAGGGTGACATCTTTCCCGACGCGGGTGTTCAGCGTTATCTTGACGCCGAGTTCTTTGACAAAGGCGATGTCCTTGTCGAGGTCGGGGTAGGGGAGGCGGTATTCGGGGATACCGTAGCGCATCATGCCGCC
>JAKQHE010000098.1 GCA_029573155.1 bacterium | reverse complement strand
ATAGGTGAAACGGACCGCCTGTACCGCGTTGGTCTCGGGATGGAGCATGATGCCTCCCACATCGGCCTTCGGGTTCTGGGCGATGAGCCGCAGTTCCTTCCCTTCGACCGGGTCGTATTCGATGAGCCGCGTGGTGTCGCCGCCGACCGAGGTCTCGATGAGGAGCGTACTATTGTTCTCGGTGAAATCGACGATCGAGCCGTTCTCGCCGAAGGGGATGGTCATGAAGTCGCGCCACGGGGCATCCTTGCCGTCGCGGATGCGGAGTATCGTGTCGGCTGTCTCGAGGTTCGAGGCGACCGCGGCGCGGATCACGAAATCGCGGTCGGTGAGCCACCCCTCGACATCGCCCGGATTCTGGACATCGAGCGTCAGTTCACCCGTCACGAGGTTGAGTTTGTATATGTCGAAGACCTGCGGGTCGCGCTTGTTGAGCCCGATGTATATCTCGTCGGGATGCTTGCGGTCACTGATGATCCCCTGCGCCCGGACGCCGGGGAAGGGGGTCAGGTCCTTCGTTTCGAGCGTCGCCAGATCGACCGCGTAGAGGTGGAAGTTCTCATCGCCGTTCAAGTCCTGAATGTAGACGATCTGCCTGTCGTTCCACGCCCAGCCGTAACTGCGGATGCCGCGATACTCGTCCTTGGTGACCATCTTGTCGTCATTCTGGCCGAGTGTCCGCACCCAGACATTGAGCACATTCTTGTCGGGGCTCGGGGCGAGGTACGACAGCCGCGTGCCGTCGGGCGACAGGCGGACGGCAGCCTTGACGGGATTGCCGAAAAGTACCTCCCGGGGGATGATCGGGGGCAGTTTCTGTAACTTCTGGTCCATGGCGTCATCTCCTTTCTGGTTTGACGAACAGGCCGTGGCGATGAGCATCGCGCAGAGCAGGGTCACAAACGGGCGCATGATATCCTCCCAAGTGGTCCATGTACCGCGACATCGTAACGCGTCGGTCCGATAAGTCAACTGAAAGGAGGAGGCGTTTGACAAAGCGCTTTGCCGCAGTATACTCACCGGTGTACCATCGTTTTTTGACAAGTGGGGACGAACGGCTTCGACGGGAAGACGGAGCGTTGCAGACTGCATGCCGAGGCGCCGCTGGCCTCGTAAAAAGCGGCAACACAAGAACTGCGAACAACGAACTCGCACTAGCGGCTTAATTGCCGCCGTCCTGATGGATCTCTCCCGCGGTGAGATCAGGGCGCAAAAAAGCGGGATAGTGCCGTGACCGGGTCACAAGGTCGCGGCTGACACAAAAGTGACTGGGCCGATGCGATCCATGCCGGTACGGGGAGCGCAAAGGCCGAGAATAAACCAACCGGATACGCACTGTAGTATGTCGGCATCTCTCCCTTTTCGGACGCGGGTTCGATTCCCGCCGTCTCCACCATTTTTCCCCGAGGTATTCTCCATGCACAAGGTCACGCTTCTCCCCGACAAGGACAAACTGCCGCGCAACCGCCACCCGTGGGTCTTCTCGGGCGCGGTGAAGGATATCGAGGGTGCCCCGGCGACGGGCGATATCATCGCGCTCCGGGACGCCGAAGGGAAGTTCATCGCCTACGGCCATTTCAACAAGGATTCCAAGATACAGGTGCGTCTCCTTTCGTGGGACGAGTCGCGCATCCCCGACGAAGGGTGGATCCGTGAAAGGATACGCGACGCGGTCCGCGATCGCGCCGCCATTCTGCGGGACGGCGCCACTGACACCTGCCGGCTTATCTACAGCGAAGGCGATCTCCTGCCGGGACTCATCGTCGACCGGTTCGGCGACCATGCGGTCCTGCAGGCGCTGTCGGCGGGATTCGACCGCATCAAAGAGGCGGCAGCCCGCATCCTCATGGATGAGGCGGGGGTTAAAGGGGTGTATGAGAAAAGCGATGGCGACGGTCGCCGCATGGAGGGGTTGCCGCCGCATAATGGCACGCTCGTCGGGAAGGAGCCGCCCGAACGGATACTGGCGCACGAGAACGGCCACCTGTTCCATGTCTCGGTCGCCGGGCAGAAGACCGGTTTTTACGCCGATCAACGCGAAAATCGGCTGACGGCGGCCCGCTACGCCCACGGACGAAGGGTGCTTGACCTGTGTTGCTACACCGGCGCCTTCTCGGTCTATCTCGCCGCCGCCGGAGCGACCCATGTCACGCTGTGCGATATCTCGGATGACGCCGTCGAGGGGGCGAAACGCCACCTGCGGCTCAACAACATACCGACCGACCGGACTAAGTTCGTGACCGGCGACGCATTCGAACTCCTGCGGAATATGGCCCGCACGGGCGAGAAGTTCGACCTCATCGTCCTCGACCCGCCCAAATTCGTCGCCCGTGCCGCCGATCTCGAAAAAGGGCTCAAGGGGTATAAGGACCTCAACCTCAACGCGATGAAACTGCTCGCCCCCGGCGGCGTGCTGGCCAGTTTCTCCTGTTCGGGCGCCGTGACGATGGACCGGTTCCGTCAGACCATCGCCTTTGCGGCGAAGGATGCGGGGCGCGAGGTGCGCATCCTGCACCATCTTCATCAGGGGAGCGACCACCCGGTGCGGGTGTCGGTCCCCGAGACCGAGTATCTCAAAGGAGTGCTCGGCGTTGTCGGATGATGTCATGAACGGAGGAGTCATGCGATACGCTTTAATGCTTATGGTGTTCCTGACCTTTTCCCCGTTTCTTCATGCCGCCTCGATCATCTGGGAGGTGACGGTCGAACGGGACGACCCGGCGATCCGCGACGCGTTCGGCGCGCTCGATGTCCGGTCGGCCTACCGCGGTCCCGACGGTCGGTGGCGGTATCTGGTCGAGGCGACGCAGGAGGAACTGTCTTTCCTGCGCTCACTCCCGGTCCGTATCGCGCCGCGTGTTCCGCTCGCCGAGGAGCCCGAGACGCCGGTGGTCGAATATCGTGATGCCGATGGCGTGCTCGCCGACATCCGCGCGCTGGAGGAACGGTACGCGGGGCGTGCCAAGGTCTATACCATCGGGACCTCGTTCGAAGGACGCGACATTCTCGCCGTCCGTATCAGCGCCGCCCCGTCGAAGAACCTGCCCGACAAGAACGAGATATTGATAGTGGGCATGCACCACGCCCGCGAATGGATAGCGGTCGAGGTGCCGCTGCGGCTCGCCGAATTCGTGCTCGAACAGTACGACCACAACCCGCGCATCCGCGCCATCGTCGACGACGGCGAACTGTGGATAGCGCCGATGCTCAACGAGGACGGGTTCCGCTATACTTTGAGTGACGACCGTAACTGGCGCAAGAACCGGCGCGACAACGGCGACGGATCGTTCGGCGTCGATCCGAACCGCAACTACGATGCCTCGTGGGGCGGCAAGGGGGCGAGCACGAAGACCTCGTCCGATGTCTACTGCGGGACCGAGCCGTTCTCAGAGGGGGAGAGCGCGGCGGTGCGCGACCTCATCGATCCGGCGAACGGCATGGTGGACGACATGCTCGGATTCCTCGATCTACACAGTTATTCGCAACTCATCCTCTATCCCTACGGCAACACCTACGAGGTGTCGCCGCGCGAAAAGGAACTCGCCGCGATCGCCGACCGGATGTCCGCCATCATCGAGGGCGAGACCGGCACATACTACGAACCGGGCAAGTCGAGTTCCCTCTACATCGCCACCGGCGGGTCGTCCGACTGGTTCCATCTCGCCTACGAATTCCGCAACACCTTCATCGTCGAGATGCGGCCGACCGGGAATGTGCTGAACGGCTTCGAACTCGACGCGGCGCAGATACCGGCGACAGCCCGCGAGAATGTCGCGGCGGCGCTCTACTTCATCGAGGCGACCGCGCAGGGGACCGACGACATAGACACCGATGTGAACGGCGACGGCGTCATCGACTACTTCGCGGGGTGTGGCAAAGGACGCTGTGAGATGATAGGGCTGTCGGAAGAGAAGGAGGAAAACGACGACGACCTCGCGGCCGACGCCGACGCTTCCTACGGCACCGACGAGTCGATGGTCCTCACCGATGCCGACGCTCCGGAGCCGCGCCGCGACGGTTCGGGCGGCTGTTCACTCATCCTCCTCTGACAACGGCACTATTTTTTTATAACAATGAAATTGCTTTTGCTTTCTCCCCAGAAAAAGAGGTCGCCCAATATGTATCTCTTCCCCTCATGAAAAATCATTTTAGGAGATTTGGGCGAGGTAAACCACAATTTGTAGAAAACACTGTCAACAACGCCTCCGTTACCATCGATCTTATAAACAAACATCTTTCTGGGTTGATATTGTTCAACATGCGAGACATCCCACATATCTCTGCTTCTGGTGGCTAAATATTCATTCCCGTAATAGATTCCCTGATCTTCCGATACAACTCCGGCGACATGAAAATTATTGCCGTCGAAAGCGATGCTCCGTACCTCCGAATAGTGTGTTTTTTCCTCCTCATCATCTTTTTTCATTTCCTCGTACCGGAGAGAGGTATAATCAAAAAAAATGGTCGAAAGATGCTCGAAGGTTTCAGTGCTGAAATAATGCACAGCCGCGTGAGGCCCTGTCTGGCCGGCAACGGCTATCTTTCCGTTGCCAACAGCGACGGACCGAACCTCGTTGTAGATTTTTTCCCCGGTGTATTGATTTTGCTTTAACCGGCTACCGTCCTGTGTGGAGAAAGAGGCAATAAAAATTTCTTTACAGGGGACGGCTACTTCCGCCGCATAACGAGCGTTCGACATCGATGTTTCACAAGAATTTCCACCGTGTTCAGCATACAGATTGCCTTCTGTAATACCAGCCACATAGAGAACACCGTTATCTATGGTGATGGCGGTTACCTGATCATGCGTATTCTTTGACCCCTCCTTTTTCTTCCACAACAACTCGCCGTTTTTATCAAATTTGGCAACCACGAAATCGTCCCAGAACCGATAGACCGGCGGCCCGTCATTTTTCCCTTCCTTGATCTGAGATACGACATAAATGGAATCGTCATCTCCCACCGCTAAGGAGACTATCCCTTCAGCGTATTTGGCGACACGCATCATGTTTTCTTGAATATCTCCCAGTTTCAGTGTTTTCCCCCAAATAGGATAGCCCGCCGGATCATACTTGGCCAAAAAGGAGAGGTCGTTCTCGCTGTTATTGGGAGAGGGGATATTGCCAGCCACAATAAGATTTCCGTCATGCGAGGGGGCTATCCTTGAAGCGTAGAATTCCCCTAAAATGACATCTTCGTCATCTCCGTTATTATCAACGATATAAAGTGCCGTTTCGTCTTCTACGGTATTTCCTGCGCTGTTAGGAACACGTGCGAGGAAGTAGGTTTTGTCAGAAACTATACAAAAATCGGTCCCTTTATGCTTGTGGGTCTTGCCGATCAATGTTGCCTGTTGAGCATAGGTGTCTATCTTGAAGAGGTAAGAACTCCCGCAAGAAATAAGGAACAAAGACAGACAAAAAAACAGTACGCTTTTGATTCTCATGAGATAACCTCCCTCGGTGTTAACATCCTGACTTAACCTGTGAAAAAAACAAACAAAATCAATGTTAAACAAAAGCATAAGAAAAATAAAAAGGAAAGCAAGTTTTTACTCAAAGATAGGCGGCGGCTGTTCACTCATCATCCTCTGACAGCGGCACATAGCCGAGTTGGCCGCAGGCGGCGAGATGCTCGTCGCCGCGGGACCTCCTGATGATCGCCATCATGCCGTGGTCCCACAGGACCTGCTGGAACGCCGCGGTCGCCTTGGTGCCCGACGGGTGGAACGGCGCGCCGGTGAACGAGTTGAACGGTATCAGGTTGACCTTTGCGCTGATGCTCCGGGCTATCTTCACCAGTTCCTGCGCCTCGGCGGGGGAGTCGTTAACGCCCGCCAGCAGGACATATTCGATGAGTATCCGTTTGCGCGGCGGCAGCGGGAAGCGCCGGATGGCCGCGAGCAGTTCCTTCAGCGGCCAGCGCTTGGTCGCCGGCATCAGCGCCGCCCGTTTCACATCGGTCGTCGCATGGAGCGACAGCGCGAGATTGACCGCGACCTGCCCTCCCAGTTCGTCGATCCTCGCAGGGATGCCGATGGTGCTGACGGTCACGCGGCGGTTCGAGAGGTTAAAGCCGAGGTCGTCGAGCATGATGCGGATGGTGTCGACGGTGTTCGCGAGGTTGAGGAGCGGCTCGCCCATCCCCATGAAGACGACATTGGTGACCCGCTTGCCCGCTTCGCGCACCTGTCGCTGGACGGCCCAGAGTTGGCCGATGATCTCGCGGGTCGTCAGGTCACGGGTGAAGCCGAGTGAGCCGGTGCGGCAGAACAGGCAGCCGAGCGGACAGCCGACCTGCGTCGAGACGCAGAGCGTCAGTCGCTCCTTTTCGGGAATGAGCACCGATTCGATGATCGCGCCATCGTCGAGTGTGAAGCGGTATTTCGCGGTGCCGTCGGTGGAGGTGACGACCTCGGGTGCGGTGAACGATCGTACCGCGAAATGCTCCGCGAGCGAGT
>JAKQHE010000089.1 GCA_029573155.1 bacterium | reverse complement strand
CCGACCGTTGCGGTCGCCCCTTCGTACACCCCCAATCCGTGCGCTATCGGCACGCCGGGGGCGAAGGAGCACCCCGCCGGACTATCGAGGCAGTCACGCGGCAGGGTCCGCCGGACCGTGCTTTCCTTCAGGTCGAGCATCGGCTCCGGGCCGGCGCCTTCACCAAAGACCATGACCCCGTACATCCGGTTCTCTTCCATCAGCGCCCGTTCGAACATCGCCCGCGCGCCGTACTGCACCGCGACACCGACGCCGTGCTCCCCGTCGGCCGCCTGACCGGTCGTCCCCCGCACCGTCAGGTCTTTCGCCGTCAGTGTCGCATCGCAGGAACCCGACTCGGCGCCGTACAGAAGCAAGCCGGCGGTCCGGTTATCCTCGATGAGCGCCCGTTCGAGCGTCACTTCGGCATGACGATAGACGCCGACGCCGATACCGGCGCCGTCGTCGAGCGCCTGTGGGCGAGTGCCGCGCACCGTAAGGTCGGTGGCCGTCAGATGCGTGGTATAGTCGCCCTCTTCGTACACCGATACGAGCAGGCCGAAGGCGCGGTTATTCTCGATGAGCGCCCGCTCCAGCGTGACATCGGTCTCATTGAGCAGGACGATCCCCTGTCCGTCGATGCGGCCGAACGGCTCCTCGACCGTATCGCGAACGGTAAGATCGCGCGCCGTTACCGTCAGGGGCACCGTCGGTGACAGCGGCCCCATCAGCATGACACCGACATTTGCCGAACGGAGGACCGCCACCCGTTCGAGCGACGCCGTGACCCCGTTATCGATATCGAGCCCCCGCGGCGGGTAGAGCCCGTCGTCATCAGCCGCCCGCGTATCAAGTATCAGGACCTCGGAGAGCTCCGCGGTACCGAGCCGCTTTTCCTCCACTCCCATCGCCGCGACACCGAAGGCGCGGTTATCCGAAACAAGGACCCGGGTGAGTTTCAGCGCGGCATGGTCTATCGCGGCGATACCGTAGCCCCACTTGCCGGTGTTGGGCGACGGTCCGGTGCCGCGCACCACGAGCAGGTCGGCCGACAACGCCGCTCCCGCGCCGCCGTCAACCCCCGACACGCTGATACCGCCGTAGGTGCACTCGTCGACCAGTGTTTCCAACAATATCGCCTGTACCCCGTCGTTCAACTCGATCCCTTTGCCGCGGTCGACCGTGGCGTCTGAAACGATGCCGCGCACCAAGAGACGCGTCGCCTCGAGTTTCGCGCTCTCTCCCGCACCGCGGATACCGACATGCAACGCCCCGTCGATCGAGCAACCGTTGAGCGAGACCTCTGCCGTATCGGTCAGAAAGAGGGCTCCCATTGTCTCTTCACCGCCGCCGGTGATGTAAAGGCGTTCCGCCGCGAGCGTCCCCGCCCCCTCCACCGACACCCCCCACCCCGTCGCGTCGCGCACCGCGACACCCCGCACCGCGACCGTGCCGCCGTCGACGGAAAGCCCGCCGAGCGTTGCCTCTCCGGGACAGGCGCCGACGATGGTGAGTTCTCGATCCGAAAGCGTTACCGGGGGATATGCGCCCGCCGCAAGACGTATGATCGAACCGTCGGGCGCGGTATCAATGAGGTTCTGCAGATCGGCGTCCGCCGCGACATCGACGACGGTCGCCCCCGCGGGCGGCTCGCGGTCATCGCATATCGCCACGCAATCGATCCGCCCGATGACCGGCATCGTCCCGGCAGGACAATCGACGGCGACACGCGGCAGGCAGTAGCGATGTTCGCCATCGGTCGTATCGTCCCATCCGTCGGGACAGACGCCCCAGTCGACCGGCGCGGGAAGCGCCGGCGCAGCGGGTGGCGTCAGCCCGAGATCGCAGACCATCTCGTCGGGCATCGACACATCATCGATAAGGGTGTCGGCGCTCCCGTCGGCATCGGGAGAGGGACCGGGTTGTTCAGAACAACCGATAAAAAGGAAGAGGCAGAGGATAAGTAACGGCACGGGAAGCGGTGTCGTCAGCCTTTCTTCGCGGCGCGCGCCAGTTCGCGGCCCATCTCGAGCGAAGCGATATTCATCTCTTCGAACCCCGCGGGCGAATTCTCGAGCACCGCCTTCTTCACCGCATCGGCGCTCACCAGACCCGCGACCTCGGCGAAGGCGCCGAGCGCTATCACATTGAGCGTCGTGGTGCGGTTGAATTTGGCGACGGAACTCGATGTCATCGGCAGGCGGAATATCTTGTAGTCGGGCGAATCGGGCAGATCGACGAAATCGCTGTCGATGATGACCGTGCCGCCCTTTTTAAGCGTCTTTATGAACTTCACCGCCGCCTTCTGCGTGAGACTCACGAGATGATCGATATGGCGCGCCTTGGGATACCCTATCTTGGCGTCGCTGATGATGACATCGGCCTTGGTCGCGCCGCCGCGCGCCTCGGGACCATAGGATTGCGACTGGATGACATTCTTGCCATCGTGAAGCGCCGCCGCCGTGCCGAGTATCACCGACGCCGTGATGACCCCCTGCCCGCCGCTGCCGGAGAAACGGATCTCGTATTTCATTTTTCGCCTCCCTTGAGCGATGTGATGAGTCCGGCATACCGGTCGGAGTATTCGGGCCGTTCCACCTCGTGAAGTATGCCGGTGACGAACTTCCCGGCGAGTTCTTCCGGCTTCATATCGCGTGCCTTAGCGATAGGCACCGCGCTGTCCTTCTGCCATTTCATCATGTCGAGGTTGCTCTTGTATTTCTTCTTCTGCTTGCGTCCGTGGGTGGTATAGCAG
>JAKQHE010000086.1 GCA_029573155.1 bacterium | reverse complement strand
GTGATCATCTCGTGGTAGACGAACTCGTCCTTCTCGGACAGCATCACCAGCCCGTCGAGCGTCAGCAGATTGCCGAAGAACTCGGTCTCGAACACCGCTATCTTCTGGAACTTGCTCTGCTCCTCATGCAGTTTGCGCCGGACCTTGAGACCCAGTGACGCCTTCTCGTCGTACTGTTCGTAGAACCACATGACCGTCTCCGTAAAAAAGGGGCGGGGGCCGGAAAAACAGGACAGCATAGCGAAAACCGCCCCGTTTTGCAATTTCGTCGGGCACAAAAAAATTGTAATCCGCCCAAAGAAAGATACCGTACCCCCGTGATCAACATGACCACCGGCGGGAGACCCCTATGAAGATCGCCATGATATCCTCCGAATGCGTCCCCTACGCGAAGACCGGCGGGCTCGCCGATGTCGTCGGCGCCCTGCCGCAGGCGCTCGCCGGACTCGGCCATGAGGTCGTCGTCATCCTGCCCCTCTACGGGTGCATCGATCAGGAAAAACACCGTCTGAGCCCCTGCATGGAGCAACTCGGGGTCTGGATGGGCAACACGCTCGAATGGTGCGCCGTGCATCAGGCGACGGGCGACGGCAAGGTCCCGGTCTACTTCATCGAGCACAACAAATACTTCCAGCGCGACGGACTGTACCACGACGCGTGGTTCAACGACTATCCCGACAACCCGCGCCGGTTCGCCTTCTTCAGCCGCGCCGCCCTGCAACTCCTGCGCGACCTGTACTGGATGCCCGACATCGTCCACGCCCACGACTGGCAGGCGGCGACCGCCGTGGCGTACCTCAAGGTCTGGCACTGGAACGACCCGCTGCTTGCCAAGGCGGCGGGCATCCTCACGATACACAACCTCGCCTATCAGGGGGTGTACGGCACCGAACATTACGACTACAGCGGGCTCCGGTGGGAACATTTCAAGCCCGACATATTCGAGGACCACGGCCGCGTGAACTACCTCAAGGGAGGCATCCACTTCGCCGACCGGGTCAACACCGTGAGCCCGACCTACGCGAAAGAGACGCTTTCCGGCCCGTTGTCGTGCGGGCTGGCGCCCTTCCTGAGCGCGAAAGGGGATCGCTACCTCGGCATCCTCAACGGCGTCGACTATGCCCGCTGGTCGCCCGGGAACGACCGCTACCTCCCCCTCCCCTACTCGGCCGACGACCTCGCCGGAAAGGCGGCGGCGAAGGAACTGCTTCAGCGCACCTTGGCGCTCGCGGTCGACCCGACGGTCCCGGTGATCGGCATCGTCAGCCGGTTCGTCGCGCAGAAGGGGCTCGATGTGGTCGCGTCGGCGCTCGACCGCATCCTCGCCGACATGGTGGTGCAGTTCGCCGTCCTCGGCGCGGGCGACAAAGTGCTGGAACAGTACTATGGCGCACTGGCGGCGCGCTATCCCGGCCGCGTCGGCGCCTACATCGGCTACAGCGACGAACTCTCGCACATCATCGAGGGAGGGAGCGACCTGTTCCTCATGCCCTCGCAGTACGAACCGTGCGGGCTTAACCAGATATACTCGCTCCGCTACGGCACGCTCCCCATCGTCCGGGCGACCGGCGGGCTCGAGGACACGGTCGAACAGTACGACGAGAAGACCGGCGCCGGCACCGGTTTCAAGTTCCAGTACCTCTCGCCCGAAGCGGTGTACGACACCGTCGGCTGGGCGGTGAGCACCTGGTACGACCGCCCCGCCCATTTCGCCGCGATGCGCCGCGAGGCGATGGCGAAGGATTTCAGTTGGGAAGAGAGCGCGAAACGGTATGTCGAACTCTACCGGCGGGCGCTCGAAGACAAGAAGCCCTGACCGACCATATCACATCGTGACGACCCGCGCCCCCGGCGCGCGCCGCTGGGTAAGCTCCCTCAGTTGCTTTTCCAGTTGACTCCTCGAATCGATCGCCCAGAGGTTCTCAAGTTTCAGGTAGAGTTGCAGGGTGACATAGGCGTCGGCGAGCGCCCGGTGCATGGTCCCCAACTGCTTCAAATTGAGGAAGTTCTTGAGCGTCGCGAGCCGGTAGTTGGGCGACCCGAGGAACCGTTTGCGCGCCGCGGGAAGCGTATCGTAATAGGTCAGTTCGCGCTCGATGCCGAGCAGTTTCATCTGCGCCTTGAGAAAGCCGCTGTCGAATTCGACATTGTGCATCACCACCAGATCGTCGCCGATGAGGTCGAGCAGTTCGGGGACGGCGACATCGAGCGGGGCGGCGCTGGCCACCATCGAGTCGGTGATGCCGTGGACGCGCACCACTTCGGCCGGTATCGGACGGCCGGGGTTGACCAGCGCGTCGTATATGCCGGTGATGCGATGGTCGCGCCATTTGACCGCGCCGATCTCGACGATGCGGTCCTCCTTGGCGAACTCGAGTCCCGTCGTCTCGAAGTCTATGACCGTCACCGCATCCACGGTCGTCTTTTCCCCGTTACTTGTGGATGACGCGGCCGAGCGCGTCGAGCACCGCTTCGAGCGACGCCTCGCAGAGCGTCGGATGCGGGTGGATGGCCTCTACGATATCTTCCGCCTTCGCCTTCAGCCGGAGCGCCGGGAGGAATTCGGCGATGAGATCGGTCGCCCCGCGTCCGATGATGTGGGCGCCGAGCAGTTCGTGGCTGTCGGCGGCGATAAGCACCTTGACGAAGCCGGCGGTCGCCCCGGACGCCACCGCCTTGCCGTTGGCCGAGAACGGGAATTTCCCGACGGCGTAGGCGACGCCCAGTTCCTTCGCCCGCTCCTCGGTCAGCCCGACCGACGCGATGGCCGGTTCGCAGAAGGTGCACCCGGGATTCTGCCGGTAATCTATCGGGTGGGGATGCAGCCCCGCGATGTGTTCGGCCGCGTGGCTCCCCTCGTGTTCGGCGGTGTGGGCGAGCATCGGCGTCGCGATAAGGTCGCCGATGGCGTACACCCCGGGCACCGTCGTCTGGTAGTGTTCGTTCACCGGGATGAACCCGCGCGGATCGGTCGCGATACCCGCCGCATCGAGCCCGAGCGACCCGCTGCCGGGGCGGCGGCCGACCGCCGAGAGTATCTTCTCCACCGTGACGCTCTTGCCGCCCGCCAGCGTGAGCGTCATCCCCTCCGGCCCCTGTTCGGCCTTATCGACGCAGGTACCGGGGTAACACTTTATCTTCCGCTTGCGGAACTCCTTGTACAGTTCCTTGCTCACCTCGCCGTCCTCGAGCGGGACGAACCGGTCGAGCGCCTCGATGAGATGCGTTTCAACGCCGAACACCGAAAAGATATAGGCGAACTCGACGCCGATGGCGCCCGCCCCGATGATCGCGACGCTTTTCGGCAACTTCTCGCAGAACAGCGCATGGTCGCTCGACCAGACACCGTCGCCGTCCACCGTGATATGCGGCAGGTCCTTCACGATCGACCCGGCGGCGATGATGATATGGTCGGCGGTGTAGCGGTCGTCCCCCACCGCGATCTCCTTGGGGCCGGTGAAACGGGCCGCGCCGCGGATGAGCCGGATGTTATGCTTCTTGAAGAGGAACTCGATCCCCTTGTTGTTCTTCGCGACCGCCCCCTTCGCGTGGGCGACCACCTCGCTCCAGACGAACGACGGCTCGGCGTGGACGCCGAACCGGCACGCCTCCTGCGCGTCCTCGAACGCCTCGGCGGCGCGGATGAGCGCCTTTGCCGGGATACAGCCCCAGTTGAGGCAGGTGCCGCCCAGATCGTTCGACCTTTCGACGACGACCGGGGAAAGACCGAGTTGCGCCGCCCGTATCGCGGCGACATAGCCGCCCGGACCGGCGCCGATGATGAGCAGTTTCAGGTGTTCCATGTCGGTGTCCGCTGCAAGAGGTTATTCAACTTTCCTGACCAGATCGACCACCACGATATCGGGCGGCGCGAGCACCCGTATCGGCGGCCCCCAGGTCCCGGCGCCGCTCGACACGACGGTGGTCCCGCCCTCTTTCTGCTGATAGATGCCGCCGCGCATCGGGAACGGTATCGAGACGAAGAGCGAAAAGGGCCATATCTGCCCGTTGTGGGTGTGGCCCGAGAACTGGAGATCGAAGAGCCCCGCGGTCTCCGGGTCATCCTTCGGCTGGTGCCGCAGGAATATCCGGTAGGGCTTGGAAGGGAGCGACTCGAGCACCCGTTTGGCGGTCGGCGGCTCCTCGCCGAACCGCGCCGCGGCCGGGTCATCCACCCCCGCGATGACAAAGGCGTTGTTGGCGCGTGTCTCACCGCGGTTGCGCAGCAGCGTGAAGCCCGACTTCTCTATCAGCGCGACCGAATGGTCGATGCCGTTGTAGAATTCATGGTTGCCCGTCACCGCGTATTTGCCGAGCGGCGCTTCGAGCGCCTGCCACTTCGCGGCGATCCCCTCCTCGTCCACCAGCCCGCGGTCGAGGAAATCGCCGGTCATCACGAGAAGATCGGGCCGCTGTTCGGCGATGAGCGCGGTCAGGCGGTCGGCGAAGGCGACCCCGTGCAACTGGCTGAAATGGACATCGCTCACCTGCACGATGCGTATCTTGGCGATGAATTCGGGCAGTTTCGCCGTCGTCAGGGTATGGTGGCGCACCCGTATCTGCGACGCCTCATGGAAGCCGTAGGCGATGACCATGACGCTGAGCGCCGAAGCGGCGATAAAGAGCGCGCGGCGCGACAGTTCCTCTTCGGCGAAGCGCTTCACCGCGAAGGCGGCGAGTTCGAACGCACCGCCGACGAACAGGTAGTAGAACAAAAAGCCGAGCCACAGGAACCCGATCCACGCGACGCCGCGGCACGGGAGCGTCCCGGCGAGCGCGCTGCTCGCGTGATTCGCTATCGGGAACAGGAACATCAGCGCGAAAAAGACGATGACCCCGCGCCGCGCCCAGAGCGGCAGGGGGAACGCCGCGACAAGCCCGCGCCAGAAGAACCAGTGGAGGAGCGTATAGACGCCGTAGAAGGCAAAAAGGAACAGCGCGAAGAAAAAGACATTCTTCATGATGCCCGCCCGTTACAAACAGTACGCGGTCATCCTAGCGGCTTTCGGGACGCCAGTCAATTTATTCGGCGTGTCGCGCCGGTCGGGTCCTCCCTTCCCGCTTGACTTGAGGCGATCGGGCATTATACCTATCGGAACTATCGGGAACGGAGAGACCGATGACCTTTTCGCTGACCGCGCTGTTCACCGCCGGGCTTGCGACCTTTTTCACCCCCTGCGTACTGCCGCTGATCCCGGTCTATCTCGCCGCGGTGGCGGGTATGGAGCGCCCCGGCGACCGCCCCTCCGGCGCGAGGCTGTTCCTGCGGGCCGCCGCCTTCTCGCTGGGCATCGTCATCGTCTTCGCCCTCTTCGGCGCCGCCGCCGCCGCGCTCGGCGGGCTCATCAAGACCTACAACCACTACCTGCTCCTGTTCGGCGGGGTGCTCGTGCTCCTGTTCGGGCTCAAGTTCCTCGGCATCATCCAGATACCGCTCTTCGACCGTATCGCGCGGCTCGACGAGTCCCGGTTCTCCTCGCGCCTCGGCCTCGTGAACGCCTTCGCGATGGGGCTGATCTTCGGCGCCGGCTGGTCCCCCTGCGTCGGCCCGATACTCGGCGCGGCGCTCACCTTCACCGCGACCTCGGGCGCCTCGGCGGCCACCGGGATGTTCTATCTGGCCCTCTACGGGCTCGGGTTCACCGCCCCGTTCCTTGCGACCGCGCTGTTCGCCGACCGGCTCCTGCCCATCCTGCGGCGCGCCAATCGCGGGTTGCCGCTGTTCGAGAAACTGGTCGGCGTCGCGCTTATCGCCGGGTCGCTCTATCTCTTCGGCGAGGCGGTGAACCCGCCGCCGCCGGCCGCCGCCGCCATCGCTGCGCCACAGGCGAAACTCGAGCGGTTCCCGCTCCCCGACGGGCTTCCCGCGCTCGTCGAATTCTACAGCGAGGAGTGCCCTATCTGCAAAAAGATGGAGCCGGTCGTCAAGCGGATATTCGAGCGGTGCGACGGCAACAAGGTGACGCTCCGCAAAGTGGACATATCCAAGCCGGAGAACCGATCCTACGCCGCCGCCCACCGGATACTCGGCGTGCCGACCTTCATACTGTTCGATGTCGATCGCACCGAGGTGGCGCGGCTGGTCGGGCTCCAGACCGAGGATTCGATCTATCAGGCGATAGCGACCCTGCGCGGCGAGGAATGCGACGGCGTCGGGCTCCTCCCCCGCAGTGAACCGGTCCCCGTCACAGGGAGCGCCTGCGGGACGCGGTGAACCGCCCCTACTTCTTCTCTTCCGCGACCTTCACCCGGCAGGTGTTGACGCCGAACAGCGTATAGAGCCCGCAGGAACCGACGAGCGCGGTGAGGACCGGGAGGAGGCCGAGCAGGCCCCACCACTCCTCGTAGTACCAGCCGGCGATGAGGATGTCGAGCCCGAGCAGGATGCGGATGGTGCGATCGAAGGCGCCGACATTTCTGGGGAACATGGTTGCCTCCTTCGTGTGGTTGAACGGTACGGGGAAAAGTATAGCGGGGGAAGGCTAGAGAGTCAAGATATTAGATTCTTTACAGAAAAAGGAAATCAAAGCGGAGAATATTCCCGGGAAAGAAGGGGTCGGGGCGGGCGGGAACGGGGAACAGCTATTGACTATCGAGGGTCTTCGTTGCGGGTTCAACGCTCTTACAGGTTCACTCCGGCAGGGTGATCGCCGAAATGAACATGTCGACGCCGCCCGCCGAAGGGTTGCCGTCGATCGAACCGGCGGTATAGCCCGCGACAACGAGCCGTCCCTGCGGGTCGATGAACATGCCGCCCGGACCGTCGTCCTGATCGCTACCCCACTGCGCCATCCAGAGCGGCGTCCCCTTCTGTGAGAATTTGAGCAGCAGGATATCGCGGCCCACCGCGGCGGGATGCTCCGGCGGGATCCGCTCGGTCGTGCCGAGGAGATAGATGTCCCCTTTCTGATCGGTCAGGATGTTCCTTCCCTCGTCGTTGGCCTCGGTACCCCACGGGACCGTCCACTGCTGTTCGGCCGCCGCGTTGAACTTGACCAGCAGGATATCGCCCTCGACCGGCGCTCCGTCATACTGGTCGGCATACCCGATCGCGTAGATATCGCCCGCGGGGGAGAGGGCCACCGCCGTGCAGTACTCGGGGCTGTAGGTCGTCCGGCTCCACAACAGGGCGCCCTCCGTATCGACCGCGGTCACGGCGCAATGGTTATTGCGGTCGCGCGTGGCGGGATATTGTTCGACCCCCGCCAGCAGGAGGGTGCCGTCGGGGGCGGTCGTAAGATCGTAGAAATGGTTGAAGGGCAGCAGTTCGGGCTTGCTCCACACCTCGGAGCCGTCGGCGCGTCTTTGGGAAAGCGCATCTCCGGAAAGCAGGATGAAACCGCCCGAGCCGTCGCCGGCCATGCCGGAGAGCCGGTCGTCGACCGCCGTGCCCCACTGCTGCAACCCTGCCGGCGTACCGTCGGCCTGCCACGTCGCGATGAAAAGGTCAAGACCTCCCGCGCCGGCGGCGCCGTCGAACACGCCGAAGGTGACGCCGCCCACCGAGACCAGTCCCTCCTTCCCCCTCACGATACTATAGCCGTGATCGTCCAGCGCGGTGCCGAGTTCCCGACTCCACGCACGCGTGCCGTCCGCGGCGAACCGGATGAGAAAAAGATCATACGCCCCGGCGTTCGCGCATCCCGGCAACGCGCCGCCGCTCGACCCGGCGACATAGTAGCCGCCGCTCCCGTCGGCGGCAAGGTCGACCAGATAGTCGTCGGCGGGCGTGCCCCACTGCACCGTCGTCCGTTCGAGCGTGACGAAAGGATCGGCGTCGGGCACCGCATCGGCCTCCTCGTCGACGACCGGCAGATCGTCCCCGGCGGCAGCATCCGCCGCTATCTCGTCCCTTTCCCCATCGCCGCCGCCGGAGCCGTCGGAGATGGTGTCGTCGGCGGCGGGGGCCGCCGCGTCGCTGTCGGCGGGGCGGGCGATGCTGTTGGAGCAGGCGGCGAGAAGAAGCGCGGCGGCAAGCGGCAACAGTGCGGAGAGCGGTCTCATCGGGCACCTCGGTCGCGGTTGAAAGGCACAGTAACAGACCAGTGGCGGCGAAGTAAAGTTTTGCGGCGGAAGATCGTCGCGCTTTCGGGCGGACGGTCTTAGGTTCCTTATTAAATAGTATGAAAAGAAAACTTGCCTTATTAAACGAAATGCTTATTTTGCTTAATAGCAGCGGTCGTTATTAAACGATAGGAGAACAATCAAATGAAACGGGGAGTTGGCGGAAGATATGAGATGCAGAACATTCACGGCGAGATGGTTAAGGCTTTTGTACCGATCCCGTTGCCGCCCGTACCGCCAGTGGATCTTAGCGGAAACCGACAACGAGCGCTCGAGCGGGCACTGGTGGCGTTGGGACGGCTGGACAGCATTTCAACGCTGTTACCCGATCCGCTACTGTTTCTCTACGCATATGTACGCCGTGAAGCATTATTGTCGGCCCAGATAGAGGGAACACAGTCATCGCTTTCCGACCTCCTGCTTTTCGAATTGGAAGAAACGCCCGGCGTTCCCGTCGACGATGTGCGGGAGGTTTCCAATTATGTGGCGGCGCTTGACCACGGCGTGGCCCGCTTGAAAGCAGACTTCCCTCTTTCGAACCGGCTGGTCCGCGAGATGCATGCCTTGCTGCTGCACAAAGGACGCGGCAGCGAAAAAACGCCGGGAGAGTTCCGACATTCCCAGAATTGGATCGGCGGAACACGGCCGGGCAATGCCCACTTCGTGCCGCCTCCGGCCGCATCGATAGAAGATTGCATGGCGGCATGGGAGCGGTTCCTGCATGACGGGACGCAACCGGCCCTGATAAAAGCGGCGCTCGCCCATGTCCAGTTCGAGACCATCCATCCCTTCCTTGATGGCAATGGCCGGTTGGGACGGCTGTTCATCGCGCTTATTCTGCATCATGAACATCTGCTCTCTCAGCCGCTCTTGTATCTGAGTCTTTATTTCAAGCGCCAGCGAAGCGAATATTACCGACTTCTCGATGTGGTACGGCTCGAGGGCGATTGGGAGGCCTGGATCGACTTCTTTCTGGAAGGCGTCGCACAGACCGCCGGAGAAGCGGTCTCGACGGCGCAACGGCTTTTTGCTTTGCACCGCGAAGATACCGAACGGCTTCAGTCGATGAAGGGATCTTCTTCGGCGCTCAAGGTCTATACAACCATGAAGGAACGACCGATGACCACTCTGTCGGAGGCCAGCAAGCGAAGCGGTCTTTCATTCCCGGCCGTCGCCAAGGGGATGAACGCTCTTATGCGGGCGGGGATAGTGCGCGA
>JAKQHE010000084.1 GCA_029573155.1 bacterium | reverse complement strand
TTCACCTTCATGAAGGCGCTCTGGTAATCGCGGAACCCGGCGCCCGACAGTTTGCGGAGTATCTGTATCCGCTCATGGACCGGCGGATGGGTGGACCCGGCCGAGAACAGCGCGCTCTTCCGCGCGCCCTCCGGTCCCGTTTCCTGCGGATCGACGATGAAGAGCGGCGCGGTGAACCGGTTATAGTGCTCCAGCGACATCGGGCCGACCGCAAGTTTCTCCAGCGCGCCCGCGAGACCATCCGGATAACGGGTGAGCCGGACCGCCGTCGCATCGGCGAGGTATTCCCTCTTGCGCGAGACGGCGAAATAGAAGATGCGGGCGAGAAGCGGCGCAAGCAGGGCGAACACCAGCGCGGCGATCATGATCGCCGGGTGCGACCGCGAAGAGGACCCGAGTTTACTGCGGCGCGAACCGCCGCCGGTGAAGGCGAATCCGCGCAGGAACCCCTCGCTCAGCATCGTGATGGACCCGAGCAGGACCCCCGAAAAGGTCATGAAAAGGACATCGCGATTGGCGATATGGGACATCTCGTGCGCCACGACCCCCTGTAGTTCGTCGCGGGAAAGATTCTCGAGAAGCCCGACGGTCACCGCGATCGCCGATTTCTCGGGGCGGATACCGGTCGCGAAGGCGTTCATCGAGTCGTCGGCGACGATGTACACCTCGGGCATCCGGCCGAAACCGGCCGCTATCTGCATCTCCTCGACGATATTGTACAGTTGGGGACTCGATTCCTTTCCGACGAGCGTCGCGCGACCGACCGACATCACGATGTCGTCGCCGGCCCAGTAGGCGACCGCGCCGAGTATCAGGGAGAGCGCCGCGGCCAGACCGACACCCCACCACGCGCCGTACGGCTCGATGAACGACGCGCCTATCAGCCCGCCGAGCACCATGAGAACGAGGAACAGCGCGAAAAAGAGCCACAGCGATCGACGCTTGTTACTTTCTATGAGTTCCCACACCGCCGGTATCCCCCGTCGAGGCGCGCGGCCGTCAGAACTTCACCTGCGGCGCCTTCCGCTCGGTGACATCCTCTATCTGGAAGAATTCGGCCTTATGGAACTGGAACATCCCCGCGACGATGTTCGACGGGAACATCTCTATCTTGTTGTTGAGCATGAGCACATCATCGTTATAGGCCTGTCTCGCATAGGCGATGCGGTTCTCGGTCGAGGTGAGTTCCTCCTGCAGGCGCAGGAAGTTCTCGTTCGCCTTGAGTTCGGGATAACTTTCGACCGTGAGCAGGAACTTGGCAAGCGCGTCGGAAAGCCCCGATTCGGCCTGCCCCACTTCGCGCGGAGAACCGGCACCGGCGCCCATCGCCTTGGCGCGCGCCTCGGTGACGCGGATGAAGGTCTCGCGTTCGTGCTGCATATAGCCCTTCGCCGTCTCCACGAGATTGGGGATGAGATCGTGCCGTCGCTTCAACTGCACATCGATCTGCGACCACCCGTTCTTCACGCGGTTCCTGAGCCCCACGAGACCGTTGTAGATGGCGACGCCGAAAAGAAAGACGCCGACGACGACCGCCACGAGAAGAGCGAGGAACACAAGGATCGACCACACCATGTCAGCCTCCTTTTACTGAGGTTTGTATCCGTGCCGCGAACATGTCCTGTAGAAGCGAGAACACCCGGTTCTCCGCGCCGCACTTAAGACAGGAGAAGAGCGCATGCAACTCTCCGTCGTCGAACCAGACGCCGTGACCGGCGGGGCACCGGTCTATAACAAGCGGCGGCTCCGTGGCGGTCGCCTGTTTCATCATCTTCGCCCCGCAGATCGGGCAGGGGCGCGCCGTTTCCCCGGCGGTATCGGAAAGGTCACGGAACAGTATCGCGAGCGCCGTTGCCTTATCGGGGGTCCCCGCCAGCAGTTCCAGTTCACCGGCGTCGAGCCACAGCCCTCCGCAGACAAGACAGTGGTCCACCTCGACGCGATCGAGTTCAAGCACCACCATATCTTTTTTCACGCATACCGGGCACCGGAGCATCGATCGGTACCTCGCCGTTCCTGTTAGGACCTATGACAGGGGAATGGTGCGTATCACCATTCTCACGATCGCCTTGAATGTATCGAATACCTTCTCCCCCGAGAGGGCCGAGGCGATGAGTTCCGGGTACCTGCCCTGCGGGTTGAAAAGTTTCTGCATATCCGGGACCGGCGCCGCGTTGGGCAGATCGACCTTGTTGTACTGTATCACGAGCGGTATCTTCTCGAACAGTATCGAGTTCATGAGCAGGTTCTTCTTGAGGTTGGAGAAACTCTCCACATTGGCGTCCATGCGCTCCACCTGCGCGTCGACGACGAACACGATGCCGTCGGTCCCCTTGAGGATGAGTTTGCGCGAATGGTCGTAGAACACCTGTCCGGGCACCGAGTAGAGGTGCACCTTGACGCTCATGTCGCCCACCTTGCCGATGTCGACAGGCATGAAGTCGAAAAAGAGCGTCCGCTCGGTCTCGGTCTTGAGCGATATGAGTTTCCCGCGCTTGTTCGGATCGACCTTGTTGTAGATGTATTCGATGTTGGTGGTCTTGCCCGACAGGCCGGCACCGTAGTAGACGATCTTGACATTGACCTCTTTGGCGACCTTGTTGATGAACACCATTACCGGTCGCCCCCTTTGAGCAACTCATCGAACTGGGCGTCCAGCGAGGCCGTTATCTCGTCTATGTCGATGTCGCCGATGCTCACCGCGTTCTCTTCGCAGAACCGGCGGACCAGCGCGGCGAGGTCGGGCAGTATCTTTTCGACCCGCAGGCGGAGATAGCCGGCGCGCACCTGTTTGGGCGCCACCGCGAGCAGGAAATAGTTCTCCTCCACGCGCTGGAGCAGAAAATTCTTTTCGGCGGTCTCCATGAGCAGGTAGGATATCTGGCCGGCGGCGAAGAGCGTCGAGAGCATGTCGAACGCCGTCAGGCCGCCGCTCGTGAGCGAGCCGAGCGACTCGAGATCCATCGCCTCGCCCGTCGCGGTGGAGGCGAGGATGAACCCGTTAGTGCTCTCCAGCACGATCATGTCCGAAAGCGAGAGCGCCTTTTTCTTTTCGGCTAGGAACGCCGCTATCTGTTCAGTCACCTGCATGCCGGCCTCAACGGTTGACGATGGGGGAGCAGGGCATGGTAGCGTATCGGATGGTTTTTTTCAATTTTTTTGCCGATTCTTTGCGGCCCGGCGACCGGTCAGTTCGCGAACAGCGTGTCCTTCTGGCCGTAGACCTCTTCGCAGGTGAAAGCATCCGCCACTTTCACATAGATGAAGGTGCTCTGATCGTTGAGGATCGTGCTCTCCTTTTGTCCTTTAAGGGTTGGATTGGTCGAGTCGACGGTATACTGGCTGTCGGTCCAGTTGACGCTCCCCTCGATGCGCCCCGGAGACACGACGGTGCCGGTCAACTCGTGCGAAAGGCGTTGGGTAAAATAGATGTCACCCTTGATGAGCGACGATGTAAAACCGATGGTAAAAGCCGGTTTGTCGTCGGCATCGTGGTCGAATATGCGGGCATCATCCGCTGCGGTCGGCATCAGATCGGTCTCGACATTGTCCATCTTGTGCATGCCGCGCAGTTCCCATGAACGGTTCTCAACAAAGGTTATCGTGCCACCGTTGTCGGTGACGGTGATGTCGGGTTTCGGGTTCGACAACTCACCGGGCCGCCAATACCAGTAGATATCGCAGAACGGTTGGTAAAAGATGGTGTGGCCTTCACCGCTAATCGGGTCAACCGTAGTGTTGTCTATCTTGCAGATCTTCTGCTCTATCTTGAGTTCGCCGTTCTCGATCGATATATGCCCCAATTTATAGCGGGTGGTGGTCGAAGGAACATCGCCGATACCCGTGTGGGTGTTGCTCTTGAGAACGAGTTTCTCGGCCCAGGTCCCCACGAACGGGTCAAGCAGGGGGTGCCCCTCGTCGGGCTGTTCGGTGTCCTCGTCGACAAGGTCGTCGCTCATATCGTCCGTCGCCTCGTCGCCGCAACAGACATCGAACTCTACCGGGGCGGTGTCCTCCGCCTCGTCCTCATCCGGCGTCTCGTCGATCACCGGGATGTCGTCCACCGCTATCTCGTCGTTCACCGTCTCATCGGGCACCGCGTTGTCGGTCGCCGCATTGTCGGGGACCGTGTTGGTCGCATTGTCGCCGCAGGCGGCCAGCAGTATCACGCACGCTACGGCGAAGAACAACCGGGACACTTTCATGGGACGCTCCTTCATAACGGTCAATAAAGTATCTTCACGAACAGACTGGTGCCTACGAGGAACCCGCCGCTCCGGAACCCGGGAAAGCCGGGGTTGTTGGTCTGCAGACCCTGCGCCGAGGCGAACGGGACATCCGGATCCATGTAGTTGTTGGCGTCATCGGGGAATTCATCGACGATACCCCCCGCATCCTCGCCGCGCGAAAGGTCCTTCATCGTGGTGTGGTACAAAAGCCACTGCATCTGGGCCTGCACACCGCCCGCGACGGTGACCTTCTCGAACTCGAAGTATTCGGTCCACCCGGCGGCCCAGATGAGCCGGTGGTTATCCACATAGGTCTCGCGCCCCGTCTGTTCGGGGACCGGCGACTGGACGAACTGGAAATCGAACCCGACCTGTCGCTCCTCGTGTTTGAGGTGCAGACCCGCGTTCACGCTCGCCGTCTCGCGCCACTTGTCGGTCGGTTTGGTTCCGTGGCGGTTCTCGTAGGTGGACCAATGGTGCCACATGCCGCCGAGGACGGGGGCGAGTTTATAATCGTGTCCGATGTCGAAAGCATACGATATCCCGCCGCCGACGCGGAGCGGTTCGTACCCGTAGGTCATCGAACCGGCGCTCCCGAGATAGCGTTGATCGTCGTCTTCGTAGTCCCAGCCCCACACCTGCGTCTTGTTCTGCAGTTCTATCTGGCCGTTGTCCGACTGCAGGTGGGCGGTGCCGGTGATGACGAGATCATCGACGGGGTAGGCGGCGAACGAGAAATGGGGCGAGAGCGACCCGGTCACCTTGAGCGAGGTATTGAGTATCTGGAAGGAGGGATCCGACGAATCGGGGACATAGACCGCGGTCTCGGTGAGCGTGTAACTGGTGAAGGTAAGCCCCGCGCCGAGGTGGAGGTACTTGTTCACCTTGCCGCCGAGCCCGACCGCGATGTTGAACTGCTGGGAGCGGTCCTCCAGCAGTTCGAAATGGAGCGAGTTGCTGAAGAACTGCTCCCGCTCGTCGTTGTAGTAGGGTGTCTGGGTCTGGACGCTCGTGGCGGGAAGCAACATGTAGAGCCCGAGCGTAAGCCATTCCTCGATGATGGTCTTGGTCGCGCCGAGCGCGATGACCATCTTGATGTCGTTGTAATCGATCGAACCGCGTTCATTGAGCAGGGAAGCGGTCGGTAGCGGGGTGAACCGCTGGTCGCGGTAGGGCACATCGGCGCCGACATGATTGATCTCGTTAGACGCCGCCTGATATATCTCGTCGGTCACATTGTATTTCGGGTCCTTTTTCAGGTGATCGATGAAGAGACTCTCGACCATCATGAAAAAGGCGCCCCGCCCCGAATCCTGCTGTCCGACGAGGAGCGCGGGGTTGAAATAGGCCGCCTCGGGGCCGACCGTCACGGTGCGGGAACTGAAGGGGTTCACGCTGTCGGGGGCGCCGACCAGTTCGAGCAGGGACGAGCCCTGAAGCGGTGAAAGAGCCAGCAGGAACGGTATCGACCAGAGGATGCGTCGCATCGGGTTCTCCTTTCCGAACAGAACGGCCCCATTATGGCGTTTTTGCCGCAGGAGTCAAATAAACGCTTGCCAAAAGGGGCCGTTCGTGCTACTGCTTTTTCGGCGACACCCGCCACACGGAGCGCCCCCATGTTGTTCCATCCCTGTTCCCAGATGAAGGACCACGAGCAGTTCCCTCCGCTGGAGGTGGTCCGCGCCGAAGGTCCCTACCTCTACACCGCCGACGGAAAGCGGCTCATCGATCCGATATCGTCGTGGTGGTGCAAGTCGCTCGGCCACGGCCATCCGCGCATCAAGGCGGCGGTCGCGGCGCAGGCGGATACGTTCGAGCATGTCATACTCGCGGGCACGGTGAACCACGCCATCACCGAACTGACCGGGCGGCTTGCGGCGCTCCTGCCGGGGAAACGCCATGTGTTCTACGGCGGCGACGGATCGACCGCCGTCGAGATCGCGCTCAAGATGGCGCTCCACGCGATGCTGATACGCGGCGAGAAAAAGCGCACCCGCTTCATGGCGCTCGAGAACGGCTACCACGGCGAAACGGCGCTGACGCTCGCCGTCTCCGACCTCGGCATCTATAAAGAACCCTACCGGGCGCTCGCCCCCGATTATCCGATGCTCACCGGCATCCCCTACTGCTCCGGCGCGGATGACCCGCTCTTCACCGACTGCAGCGCGGCGTGGCCCGCGATCGAACGGCAACTGGAACGGGAAAAAGAAACGCTCTGCGCCCTCATCGTCGAACCGGTCGTGCAGGGTGCCGGCGGGATGCTCATCTACAGCGCCGATCTCTTGCGGCGTCTGCGCATCTGGACGGCCAAGAACGGCATCTACCTCATCGCCGACGAGATCATGACCGGGTTCCACCGCACCGGCGCACCGCTTGCCTGCGACCATGCCAGCATAGCGCCTGATCTGGTCTGTCTTTCAAAAGGACTTACCGCCGGATGGGCGGCGATGTCGGCGGTGGTGCTGTCGGGCGAACTGTACGACCTCTTTTATGCCGACTACGGCACCGGCCGCGATTTCCTCCATTCGAACACCTACGCCGGGAACGCACTCGCCGCCGCCGCCGCGCTCGAAGCACAGAAGATATATACAGATGACGGTATCGCCGGGCGGGTCGCCGCGAC
>JAKQHE010000010.1 GCA_029573155.1 bacterium | reverse complement strand
TCGACGAGGAGCACCGCTTCGGCGTCGGGCAGAAGGAGCGCATCAAGGAGATGAAAAAGGGGGTGGCGACGCTCTCGATGACCGCAACGCCGATACCGCGCACCCTGCAGTTGTCGCTCCTCGGCGTCCGTGACATATCGTTCATCCGCACCCCGCCGCGCGAACGGAAGCCGGTGAGGACCCATGTGGTCGAGTACAGCGAGGAGATCGTCCGCGAGGCGATACTGCGCGAGATGGAGCGCGACGGACAGATATATTTCCTCCACAACCGCATAGAATCGCTCTCGACGATGAAGCGCCTGCTCGAAAAACTGGTGCCCGACCTCAAGATAGCGGTCGCCCACGGCCGCATGGAGGAGGACCAGTTGGAACAGGTGATGCTCGACTTCACCGCGCGCCGCTTCAATCTCCTGCTCGCCACCTCGCTCATCGAATCGGGCATCGACATACCGCTCGTCAACACCATCGTCATCAACCGCGCCGACACCTTCGGGCTCGCCCAACTCTACCAGTTGCGCGGCCGCGTCGGCAGGTGGAACCGCGAGGCCTTCGCCTATCTCATGGTCCCCTCCTTCAAGACGCTCACCAAGGACGCCTATGACCGGCTGTCGGTCATCAAACGGTTCGACCGGCTCGGGAGCGGCTACGATGTGGCGATGGAGGACCTGAACATACGCGGCGCGGGCAATATCCTCGGCCTGTCGCAGACCGGCAAACTCAAGGGGGTCGGCTATGACCTGTACCTCGAGATGCTCCGCCGCCGCATCGAGTTCCTCCGCACCGGTCAGACCGGCGAGACGCGCGACATCGAAGTGAAGACCGATCTCCCCGCCTTCATCCCGGAGACCTACATCGAGGACGCCGAGACGCGGGTCAGTTTCTACCGCAAACTCGCCGACACCGAACGGCCCGAGGAACTCGGCTGGGTGCGCCATCTGCTGGCGGAGATGTTCGGCCCGGTGCCGCCCGAGGTGGAGAATCTCTTCACGCTGAATGAGATGCGGACGCTCGCGCGGAAGGCGCGGGTGGTGAAGATGGACCTGTCGGAAGGCCGGATGACGCTCACCTTCTCGGCGACCGCCACACCCAAGAGCATGGACGACCTGTTCGAGGCGGTCGATATCCTGCGCGGGAAGTTCGTGCCGCCGAGCGGCGTGCAGGTACCGGCGTCAACGCCGGATGAGTGGAGAAAGGCGCTGGAGCGGTTCGGCAAGGTGTTCGGGGGAACGCCTACTTATCGGTGAAGAAAAATTTATCGAGGTGGCAACACCTTACGATTCTTGATGTGCCCTATTATTGACTTGACAAGTTCAGCTTGATCATCATTTGCGTTTACTACAAACATCTTCACGCCATGCCTTTTTGCCAAATTTGCCTTCCGCTCATCTCGTTCTCTGTTTTTATTAAAGGCATCCACTCCACCAAAGAACTCAACAGGTTCATAATGTTGTTGCCCGTGATACTCAACCGCAATTTTCCAATTAGGGAACCAAATATCAAAATGCTGCTTGCCGAGCCATGGAGGTTGTCCGTGCTGGAGAACCTGAGTTTGTGTAAATGACGATTCCAACTTGCGAAATAGCTCTGTTTCAGAAACCCAGCCCTGTCCTACCTGGGGAATTCCCAATTCTTCTCTCACTCGATTCTCTGCCTCTTTAGACAGCTTCTTGATTTCCTCCAGATTGCCATTCATCGAATAAAAAGCCGCTATACCAAAAGTCAACTTGGGCGATTCCATTATTGGCACGCCATTAAAAAGGGAATGTGAATAAAGCTTGGATGTGTCACTCCATTTATCGAAAATAGAGAACCACCCCCCATGCGGATTTGCAAACTGATCGAAAATCTCGATTATCTTCTCTTTGTAGAGTGCTTGATTATTCGAAAGTATTTTTGATTTTCTCCCCCCCACCATAAGCAAGATATCGATAGGATTTGCTTCAAGATTTAATTTCTTTTGTATGTTCAGACGAAGATTAGATTGATGCGTTGAAGTTCCGAATAGTTCTTTGGGTTCTGTTTTTTCCAAGAATTCTTCGTATTGTTGTTGCCCCAACAAACAATCATGAGCCCAAAACAGACAGTAGTTGGAGAATTTTTGCTCGTTTTTATATAACTCAGACAAATAGATCAGAAACTCATGAAGACTTTCAAACCCTGCATTCCTCCATTTGGCGAGCAATGTATACACATAGACAAACAGATATGAAATGTTACCATCAACATCTTGAAACTCGCCTCGATTCAGTTTTGTTTCAAGATCCTTGTAAAAAATGCGTTGTTGTGCATTCATCGACTCAATGGACGGATAGTATTCGCTAAATTTCGGTATTTCCACCATATTATCCTCTTCCAACTTGCATGGCGAGATATGAATTTAGAAAGGTTTCTGTGCAACCGAACTTCAAATGGGCAATTTCTCCCAACTTGCCAGATTTAATTTGGCCATTAATAGCCTTAATCAATCTAAGGTCCTCCGCCACAAACCACTCTATTCTTGGATGAATTTCCGTTTTCTCGCTATCAAAAGGAAATGCACAGGAAACGACTTGTCTTGCATCGCCGCAAGATACGCCGGGAATAGTCAAAAGTTGCTTCTCCACTTCATCTGCAATGCCCGATTCCTCCTCCGCCAACCTGAAAGACAGATCAAGTCGAGAATAGTCATCATCAAATTTACTACAGGGGTACCCCAAAGTTCGCACACCCATGCTTTTTAGAATAGATAGCTTCGCCTTGTCCTTTTTGGCAACATATTCTTTTTTCTTGGCATCAAGTTCTATCTTCTCGGTACCGAGCAACATTTCAACAGGCGTTATTTCAGATATCCAGACATCGATACCTCTCTTTTCAGCCAGATATCGCAAGGATTGCAGTGCTGAAGAATGGGGGCCGTTGTAACTCCCTTCTTGGATTCGGAAAAGATGGTCAATAACAGAATAATCTAAAAAAATTGAAGGCTTTTTTGAACAAGAAATTGTTTCTGCCAGACCGCTCACCTACTACCTTCTCAGTGAATGACCCCTGAAGATACCCCCGCCGGGAATGTGAAGCAAGAAATTCTTCAGCCCCGCCCGACCACCTTCACTCCCGGTTCAGAGTGAAACTCTGGGTGCAGGTTTCCGAGCCACCGCCGCAGCCGCATCCCTCCGTGCAGGACACGCACCCCTCGATGGTGCTGTCCACGACAATTTGCGAGCACTCCTCATTCGGCGTGATGACGAGATCCCTGAAGATCAACTCGCAGGTGGGATCGTTGAGGATAGAGAAGGAGAAAGACTCCCCATCCTGAGCGACCGGCAGGCCCGCCTCGCTGTGATAGCCGCATTTTCCCGTAGTGGCGAGTTGCACCAGCCCGATGCTGTAACTTGCCGTGTACGATCCGTCTTTCCTCTGCGCGAACCAAACCGTGACCGTGGCCGTCCCCGTGCAGTCGTTTCTCGGCACTTCCGCCAGCCAGGTCCCCAAGGGACAGGCGAGTCCTTCGCTGTCGGTCAGTGCGCCACTCGTCCCGGTGTCCACCTGCGCCACGCCGTTGACGAGATCGACCGTGATCGACCCCAGTTCCGTGTCGCCGCTGAAGACGATGGTCTGGCCGCGATCGTCCCCGCTGGTGAAGATGAGCGTGGCCACGGCCTCACCCGCGGTGTCGAGCACGAAGCAACCGACGGCGACACCCTCCGCCTCCAGGCTCAGTTCCACCCGTCCCTCGGCGTCGGCCGTGCCGCTCGCGGCGGCCACGGGCGTCGCCAGGGTCACACAGTAAAGCTGGTAGCCCGCAAGCGGGTCCCCGGCTTCGGGCGACATCGCGGACAGGGTCAGACGAGGCGATGCCGACGGCTGTTCTCCGCTGATCAGCACACCGGAGAGCGTGATGCCCGGAACGACGGTGTCGGCGTCGGTGGACACATCGCCGTCCGCGGGCGAACCGTCATCTTCTCCGCAACCGGCGAACACAAGCACAAGAGACACCAGCAACAGCCGGCACAATGCCATGACCTTTATTCCGTTCTTCATCTCGCCCCCCTCTTCCGTTAATAACAAGACATTGAGGTCACATCTATCTTTACACAAGTTTCACCTCCACCCGATCACGGCGTGAACACCAATCGGTATCCGACCACATAGATGGAGTGTATTATCTGGCATTGCTCCTCTGCCCCGACGAACACCTCGTCCGGATCGCCGGTGCGCCACCAGACGCCCCACAACGGCCATCCGCCCTGCATGTTACTGCGATACAGTTCCACCCGCGAATAGGCGGGTTCGCCCGTCGGAAGTTGCCCCCACGACACCTCGGTCAATTCGCAGAACGGATAGACATTGCCGCGCCACCCGCAGGTCACCACCGCCCGGCCGCAGTGAGAACCGTCCAGTTCGGTGACCTTATCTCTGTCTTTATCCACCATGCAGTCGATGGAAGTATCTTTTGATGTCACCACCAGCACCGCCCCGCCCATCCACAAGTCGTCGCAGGTCAGGAGGATATCGTCGTCGGGCGCCGCACTCTCGTCTGTGTCTAAAAGATCGGCCTCCGGCAGGATATCGTCGACAGTTGGTACCGTGTCGTCCTGCGTGGTCAGCGTGTCAGTCGCCGCGTCGGGTGCCGTGTCGGGCACCGCGTCAGACACCGTGTCGGCCTCAGCCACCGCACTTTTTTCTCCAGCGCAGGAAAGGAGAAAAAGAAGCGGGAAAAATATGAGGAACACGACGAATCGTCTCACGGCACCATCCACCCGCTTACCTAAAATTATATATTCGGCTCCACCGGCGCTACCGGCTCATCTTTCGGACAGCAGAGATATCCGGGGAAGAGCGTTTCTATCGTCGTCGCCGCTTCGGTGTAGGTATAACAGTCTATCAAACCATAGTCCTGTCCCGGCAGGCAACCGATCAAATGGTCTTCCGAGAAATCGCAATTCAATAGCATGGTATCGTAGATGTCCTTGTCGCGCTCGTACTTCTTCTCGGCCCATTCTGTTGGTGGGTACTCCGCCTCTATCTTCTGATCGGTCGGCCACGCTTTGTCTGGATAGATAGCGGCGCTACGGATCGACTGGGCGTAAAGCGGTACAAGTTCAAAGATCAGTTCGCCGGTCCAGATGAGCGTTTCGTTCCCCGGCCGCACTCCGGCCGCTTGAACGGTGACAACGACAGGGTAGCTCTCCCAATCAAACGACACTCCGCTACTGGCAAAGATGTCGAATATCTCTATCAGATTCTTGTATATCTCGTCGGTGACCAGCAACACCGTGGCCACCGTCACCGCACCGTCGCTCTCGGCCCGGGGAAACGAATGGACCGTGCGGTCATCCCACACGGCGGGATCCACTCCGGGGATCGGCGGCAGTTCATAGGAAAAGGTCATCCGCGTCAGTTGCCACGGCTCTGCCGGTAGCGAATCGATCGTTCGGAAGGGAAGACGGTATTGGGTGGCGAAAGCGACATCGAGATAACCCCGGCTATACCATTGGTGCGAATCGGGCGCCACTTCGCACCCGTCATCTTCCATGAGCGGGATGAAACTTTCCAACACAACCGTCGGCTCGTCGGCGTCGGAAAGCAGTTCGTCGGCCTCGGGAAGCAGGTTTTCACCGTCGGGATGTACGGTATCATCGCATGTTGCTTCTTTTTCGCAGGGCTCGCAGTTCACTCCTCCACATCCCACGAAGAAGATCGAGCAAAGAATAAGGAACATGAATGATCCTCTCATACCACCTCCACCCGAGCACCTTATCCACACATACGCTACTTGAACAGCCCCTTGACGAAGGGCGACTTGAACTCGCGGTCGAGGATGTCCATGCAGACCTCGTCCCAGAACTTTCCCGCTATCAATTTCGCCTCGCGCCGCCGCCCCACCTCCTTGAACCCGCATTTGCGGTAACACCCCAGCCCCCGTTCGTTGTAGGCATAGGCGTTGAGGTAGATGCTGTGCAGGTTGAGGACATTGAACCCGTAGTCGAGCACGAGGTTGGTCGCCTCGGTCCCGAACCCTTTGCCCCAGAACTTCTTCTCGCCGATGACGATGCCGAACTCGGCGGAGCGGTTCCGCAGGTTTATCTGGTGAAGCCCCGCATTGCCGATGAGGGTGTTCCCTTTCTTCTCGACGATGGCGAAGATGACCGTGTCCTCCCGCTTGCCGATATTGGCTATCCACTCCTTCTCCGAATCGAGCGTGATGATCGGCACCGGGATGATGAGGTTCTTCTGCACCTCGAGGTCGTTCATCCAGCGCGTATAAGTCTCGGCATCCTCGGCGCGGATGGGTGAAAGATAGCATTTCTTCCCGACAACTTTGGGATGGTAGGTCATGACAGCCTCCGTAAGTGATGCTTCAGGATACCTCCGGCAGGAACATGAAGCAAGAAAATCAGTTCTCCCTACCTTCTCTTTCCTTGACTCGGAACGCCCCGCACATACAATGCACCACCCTTTTTCGGAGGCCTTTTCATGCGACAATTATCGTTTCTTCCCCTGTTCGCTCTCATCTTCCTCGCCGCCTGTCAGGAAGATACCGCCTCGCGCGACAAGGCCGCGCAAAGCGTCATGGTAAAACAGACCGCCGCAGCAATGGTCGAAGAGTGTCCCAACGGCGGGGTCGCGCTCGATATCGGGTTCGACAAGAATGGCAACGGAACGCTCGATACCGAAGAGATACTGAAGAGCGAGGTCATCTGCAACGGCAAGGACGGCGAGCCGGGCCAGCCAGGCGAAAAAGGCGACACCGGCGCGAAGGGGGCGACCGGCGCTACCGGCGAAAAAGGCGACACCGGCGATCAAGGTCTCTCCGGCCTTGACGGCGCCGCCGGACTCCCCTGCTGGGACCTGAACGGCGATGGCATCGAGGATATCTTCGAGGATGTGAACAGCGACCTTGCGTGGAACGCCCTCGACTGCACCGGCCCGCAGGGCGAGACCGGGACCAAAGGCGACAAGGGCGATCCCGGCGAAAAGGGCGACAAAGGAGATACCGGCGATCAGGGCGAACCGGGACT
Source organism: bacterium (assembly GCA_029573155.1). Classification (GTDB taxonomy): domain Bacteria; phylum UBP6; class UBA1177; order UBA1177; family JAKLFG01; genus JAKLFG01. The sequence goes on along the minus strand of JAKQHE010000010.1, from coordinate 4,685 downwards.
TTCGGCGACCGGCGGCTGGGGAAGCGCCTACGGCAACGCGACCGCTATCTTTGCGAAGAACGGCGATCTTGCGTGGAACGCGGTCGGCCCGATGCGGGGGGTGACCATCGACACGGACAAGAAGATATTTACCGTGACCGAGGCGGGCGTCTACCACATCACCTACCGGCTGACGGTCTTGAAACCGATGGGATTGAAACGGTGGGCATCGGTCGCGCTTATCGTCAACGGCGTGGAGCAGACAGCGGCGCGGCGGTCGGTCGCGGGGGGCGGCGAGATCGCGACGACGGCGCTGTTGGACCTCCCCGCCGGGGCGATGGTGACACTGCGCAATGTCGGAGCAACGGACCTGTTCCCGGTCGATCCCCCGGGTGGAGCCGGCGATCCTTCCGCCGACGCCCCGGCCATCGTCTTCATCAAACTGAACTGAGGGAGGGATCGATGTTGAAACATATCATGACTCTGTCGCTCCTCTCTGTCCTGTGCGCCGCAGCGCCGCTCTCCGCGGTCGAATCTTTCCGCGCGCCCTATACCACCGTTTGCGTCAATTCCGACGGCGTTATCACTTGCGAAGAAAAAACCATTCAGGAGATACCGCTCACCTATGGTGAGCCGGTACAGATCGAGGTCAGCTATACCAATACCTGTGACGCCACTTCCTGTTCAACGGAAACGCCCGTTCTTTTCACGCTCACCAAAAGTCTGCCGCAGGACATCTCGCCGCTCACCTTCCTCCATACGGTGCGGACCCTCTCGGCGCTCCCGGCGGCGCAGAACGGCACGGCGAATTCCCCCTACGCCGCATACCGCGCCTACACGGTCGGGGCGGCGCGACGCGACTATGTGGTGAATGTAACGCTCTCTCAGGGCGCCACGGTGCTTGACACCTTCGATATCTCCGCGAAGGAACCGCGCCGCCTCATGATAGATGATGATCATCCGGTCCTTGCGCGGCTTCTCGATGAAACGCGTTCTCCCCTTACGGACGATACGCCGGCCGGCGGCCTCCTCTTCGTTCCGGTGAAACAGGACGGTACGCTCGAACCGGTGTACGAAGGGCTCCTTCTGCCGCAGGCGGTAGCCGCCGATATCGTCGATGCGCGACAACTCAACCAGTTGCGCGACGCCGATCTGGCGAAGATCGCGACGGATCCGAACGCCGAAACGGCCTATCTGGTGCGGTATCAACGGGCGTTCAGGAATGCGGTCGCCACGATGGGCTCTTCGCTCATGCTCGTGCGCGAGGTTCCTGACCGTGCCTTCAGCACCGCGCGCCTCGAACTCGACCGCGCAGTTGTCGGCGGCGTTCGGAGGGAGGCGGTCGGATGGATCCAAACCGCAGGGGTGGAACCCTTTGAGGCGATGAGTAAGAACGGACGGCTTTCGGTCACGGTCGAGAATGTGGGCTCCGTGACGGCCGCGTATATGGTCTCCGTGCTCGATTGCTCCTCGTTTGTCGGCGTACCGATCATCACTCGGTTCGTCGATGTTGCGGCGGGCGCTCAAAGCAACTTCGTTTTCGAGATCCCGCTGAGCGGCGACACCGCCGACCAGCAGGCGTGCCATGTCATGCTTCAGTCTTTGACGGGCAGAGTGTTCGACGACGTTGAACTCTTCTTTACGCCGAGTGCCACCGACACCACGCGCGTTCAGTATTGAAGAGATTCTTCCATCAGTTCAGTGTCGTGGGGGGTGCGGGAATTATTTCTTCTCGCGGATGTAGAACTCTATCAGGTCGCGGTCCTCGGGGTCAATGTCGACGAGACGCACCTTCGTTTCGGGGGTGGAGCCGTTGTACAACTTGTGACTCCAGCAGACCTCGGCGATGCTCTCGACGCGGCGCGATTCGGTGAGGAAGGAGAGATTCAGTCTCGTGCCGACCGGGAACGGGCGATCGAGCGCGACGAAAAGTCCGCCGGTGGCGGGGTCGCGGGCGATGCCGGGGAAGAAGTTATACGGGATGGGGTCGGTGGTACGGAAGGAGAGGGTCAGTTCGCTCTCCGGACGCGGGTCTATAGGTTCCACGATCTCCGCTTTCGGCTGCTGGTTCTTGTTTTCTTTCTTCGTCATGAGGCCACTCCCTTATCATGGTCGTCGGGTGACCATACCGCCGTGAAAGTGAAAAGCAAGAGGACGGCGAATAATTTTTTGCCGTCACCCTTCAACCGTGTATCTTCCACATATCGGAGCTGAATTCGGTCTCGCAGTCCTCTAGTTTCACCCCTTCCTCATCCTCGCACCGGGTCCCCTCGTACATGATCTTGAAATGCTGGCGGTGGACCGCCGTTGAGGCGCTCGAAAAGGAGATATCATACCGGAATATCTCCATGTATATCTCGCAGTCGGGCGTGTCGTAGACCAGATAGACGCCGGGCGGACCGTACACGGCCCGGTTGCCTTGGAACGGGAGCGTCCGGGGGTCATCCTCCATCTCGGCGCAGTCGCGGTCATAGCAGAGGTCAATGACCACCTGTGTCGCGTCCAACGCAACGATGCTGAGATAAGAACCCTCCCCTTCCTCTATTTCGTCATCGCCCTGACAGGTCTTGGTGAACTCGCGCGGGCCCGCCTCCCATATCCCCGCGATGTCTTCGGTCGTAAGCGCGGCGCCGCCACCCGGGGCGTCCGCCCCCGCGCAGGAAACGAAGAGGAACAACGCCGCAAGGAGCGGCATGAAAAGGATCGGGTTTTTCATGGCACTCCCCCTACTCCGGGTCCCTGACGCACAGGACATTGAACGCGCCGTCGCTTTCCCACGGCGATTGCGACCCGTCCTTGATATCCACTATCCAACGCTCGCCGACATGGTACGCGGCGGAGGTCCATATCACGCTGCCATAACCGTAATCGGCATTCGATGCGGGGTTATATTTTCCATAATCGATGATGCTCCGCATCTCGTTGACCCCCGGGAGCCGCCAGTCATCATAGCCACCGTGCGTGGTGTTCTCGCAGGTCGTCAGCGCGCCGCCCCACATGATGGAATCGTAGTATATGTAGGGCGTCCACTGAAGGCCGGTCAGATGGTCGACGATGATCGTCTTGTTGTCGCTCCCCTTCTCGTAGGTGAAACGCACCCCGGTGAAGATCGGGACCTCCGTCCGTCTGACGCACCGCGCATACAGGAGGTCGCTGATCGAGGGGGCAGGCTCCGCCTTTCCGGTGCCATAGAGCACCCATCGACGATTGTCGTGATCGATCGTATCGGTCCAGAACCCCTCTGAATAGCCCGTGAAGAACTCGTCGTACTCGAACGCGGTCGTGCCGTAACTGTAAATGGTCGCCAACTCGTGGACCGTGGGCAGATCCCAGTCCTTGTAGCCCGCGTAGGTCAGCGAAATGCAGTAGCCCCACGCCATCGCAGCGGTGTGGGTGTCGTTATATGCCACATTTTGTTGCCATACGAGTCGGGTCGCGGCATCGACCACTATCGTCTCGCCGTTGCCGAGAGGATCGAGCACCGTGAAATCACCCTCGCGTCCCATATCGGCCGGGGCTCCCGGGAACTTTTGTTCGCCTTCGGTCAGCGTACCGGTCTGGTCCGTATCGTCCCCGGTCGTCGCGTCATCGTTCTCCTCCCCCGCATCGTCATCCGTTTCTTCACCGTCGGCGAGGAGGTCATCGTCGGGGCCGTCGTCTGCCGGTGACACCGTGTCTTGATCAGCGGTCGGCAGGGTATCCGGGGGAGGATCCGCATCGTCTTCCGGCACATCCTCATCCGGGAGGATCGCCTGGTCATCGGTGAGCGATGTGTCGTTCAGCGAAGCGTCCTCATTGGCGGTCGGATCATCGATGACGGGGACATCGTCACCATCGTCGACCGCATCGTTTTCCTCGCCGGTCCCGTTACTTGAACAACCGAAGAATGCCCATGTGAGCAAGAACAGGGGGACAAGAAACGCTTTCACGGAGTGTTCCCTCCTCATATAGACCGTACCCGATAGTAACCCGCCCGAATGACGAATCAAGAAATTCCTGTGAAGGATTCTAATGCCAGGTCACTTTGACAAGAAGCAGTCCCACAAGCGCGACACGACCATAGGTCTCAACATACCGTTCGGCCATCGCCATCGCCCGCTTTTCGCTGAACGACAGCCCTATGATGTCGCGGCCCCATTCGGTCACGATCGGGGCACGGAACACATAGTAGAGCGCCCCTTCCTCGGGGCGGGAGCCGAGCCCCTTCGGACGGTAGAGTGGCGGTTCGCGGCGGTTGTCGGTCCGTGCCTGCGGCGCCTGCGCCGGATCGGGATGGAACGCCCGTATCTTCTCGATATGGTAGAGATTGGCGTAGCCCATCGGGAAATAGTCGGCGAGTCCCCAGCCGAGCGCCGCAAAGTCGTAGTCGAATGGCAGAAGCGAGCTGTACCGCCCTTTCGTGCGGTTCCCGAGAAAGATGAAGCGACAGCGCGCCGCCGGGAGACCGGGGGCATCGAAGGGGGTCTCGAAGGGTGCCAACTGCCCCGGCATCTCGACGAAGATATCAGCCGGTAACGAGAGCATGCCTCACGCCTCGAAGTCGACCGCGACCGCTTTTTCGCGTATCTTCTGCATGAACGCGACCACCTCGCGGTGGGCCGGATGGTCAGTGTATGCCGCGAGGTCCGCAAGCGAATCGAAGGTGGCGATGAGACAAAGGTCGTAAGAACGCTCGGTCCGCAACACATCGACGCCGACCTCCAGCG
>JAKQHE010000020.1 GCA_029573155.1 bacterium | reverse complement strand
GACCGGCTCGTACGCGATGACGACATTAAGCATGTCGGCGCGCGGGATACCCGAGAGGGAATTTTCGACGTGGTCTTTGACGACGTCGAACGCCTTTCCGGCCTTGCGCTCGTCGAGCTTCTCGCCCACGCAGACGATAGGCTTCAACCCCGCCTTGAGCGCGGCTTTGGCCTTCTTATTGACCGTCGCGTTCGTCTCGCCGAAGAACTGCCTCCGCTCCGAATGCCCGATGATGACATAGGCGCAACCGGCGCTCTTCAGCATCCCGCAGGAGATCTCGCCGGTAAATGCCCCTTCCGCCTCCCAGTAGACGTCCTGGGCGCCGAGCTTTACGTTCGTCGTCGCGATGACCTCGCGGACATCCGACAGCGCCGTGAAAGGCGGACAGACGACGATCTCAACATTCGCAATATCGTAGACGAGCCGCTGGATCCCGTTGGCAAGATCGATCGCCTCGGTGATGTTCTTGTGCATCTTCCAGTTGCCCGCGATGATAACTGTGCGCATACACTGTGTCCCCTATTTGTCGTTCAATGCGTCGATGCCGGGCAGTCCCCTGCCTTCCAGATACTCGAGGGAGGCCCCGCCGCCGGTCGAGATATGCGACATCTTCCCGTCCACCTTGAACTTCGCCATCGCCGCCGCCGTGTCACCGCCGCCGATGACCGACGTGCAGCCGGAAAGCCCGGCGACGAACTTCGCGATTTCTTCAGTGCCCCTGGCGAACTTATCCATCTCGAAGACACCCAGCGGACCGTTCCAGACGATCGTTTTGGCGGTTTTGAGCTGTCCCTCAAAAAGCTGTATCGTTTTCGGGCCGATATCGAGCGCCATCCACCCGTCCGGGATATCGCCCTCGACCGCCTTCGCATTGGCGTTCGCGTCGAACTTGTCGGCGATGACATGATCGACGGGCAGAAGCATCGGGATATTCTTCTTTGCCGCCTTCTCTATCGCGGCCTTAGCCGTCTCGAAACCGTCCTTATCGAGCTTGGATGAACCGATCTTGCCGCCCTTGGCCTTGAGGAAGGTATACGCCATGCCGCCGCCTATGATGAGCGCATCGACCTTATTGAGCAGGTTGTCGATGACCTTGATCTTATCTTTGACCTTCGCGCCGCCCAGGATGGCGACGAACGGCCGTTTCGGGTCATCAACCGAGTTGCCGAGATACCGGATCTCCTTTTCAAGGAGGAACCCGGCCACCGACGGCAGGTAATGCGTGACGCCCTCGGTGGAGGCGTGGGCGCGGTGCGCGGTCCCGAACGCGTCGTTGACAAAGACGTCTCCCAGGCAGGCGAGCTCTTTCGCGAACGCGGGATCATTCTTCTCCTCCTCGGCGTGGAACCGGAGGTTCTCGAGCAGCGCCACATCGCCGTCCTGCATCGCGCCGACGGAGCTCTTGACCTCGGCTCCCACGCAGTCCTTGAGCGCGAGGACCTTTCTGCCGAGCAGCTTCTCGAGCCGCGCGGCGCACGGCGCCATCCGCATCTTCTCGACTACCTGTCCGTCCGGACGGCCGAGATGGCTCATCAGGATGACCTTGGCCCCTCGATCGAGGACGTAGGTGATCGTCGGTACGGCGGCGCGGATCCTGA